>CAYYMW010000307.1:0-8549 GCA_964472515.1 uncultured Verrucomicrobiota bacterium
ATTCATACCCGCCCGGCTAACGGCGTCAAGCTCCCGCCCGACTCATCTTGCGGCGCCCCCGCCCGCTGGCTACGCTGGACCCATGAGCAAGGCCAAGTCCTCTTCCCGCCGACCCCGGGCGGAACGCGAGCTGCACTCGCGCCCCCCGGTCGAGCGCATGCTGGCGATCCACGAGCAACTCCAGCGCAAAGCTTACCCCAACTGCACCACGCTTGGCCGCGACCTCGAGGTTTGCACCCGCACCGCCCGCCGCGACCTCGAGTTCATGCAGGACCGCCTCCAACTCCCCATCGAGTACGACGACCTCAAGCACGGCTATTACTACACGCGCGAGGTGAGCCAGTTCCCCACGGTCAGCATCAGCGAGTCGGAGGTCTTCGCCCTGCTGGTCGCGCAGAAGGCCGTCGCGCAGTACCACGGCACGCCATTCGAGCAACCGCTCCGGGCCGCCTTCCAGCGGCTGAGCGCCGGCTTGAGCCACCAGATCACGTTCAGCCTGGGCGGGTTCGACCTCGTCTCCTTCCGGCCGTTCGCACCCGAGCATATCGAACTTACGGTGTTCCAGAAGCTCATCCGCGCCATCCAGCAGCGCCTCGCTTTGTCCTTCGCCTACAAGAACCTCGGCGCCGCCAAGACCCAGCCGCGCCTGGTGCATCCCTACCACGTGGCCTGCATCGAGAACCGCTGGTATCTCTTCGCCTTCGACACCCGCCGCAAGGCCATGCGCACCTTCGCCCTCACCCGCATGAGCGCCATCAAGGTCACCCACACCGCTTTCCCGGAACCCACGGGCTTCAAGCTCGACGAGTACCTGCGCGGCAGTTTCGGCGTGTTCAAGGGCGAGGGCGATTTCGAGGTGGTGATCGAGTTCGATGCCTGGGCGGCCGAACTCCTGCGCGAGCGCCAGTGGCACGCCAGCCAGGCCATCACCGACTTCCCCAACGGCGGGCTGCGCCTGACCCTCCGCCTGAACAACCTGGAAGAGGTTCAGCAATGGGTCCAGAGCTGGGGCGCCCATGCCACCGTGATCCGCCCGCTCATGCTCGCGGACCGGATCGAACAGGCCGCCACGGAGGTCCAGACCCGCTACGCCAAGTTGCGCGCCTCCCCCCGCCCGTGACTGACCCGGCTTGCACTTGGTTCGTTTTGTGGAACCTTTTCAGTTAGTCCGCGCCGGGCTGGCTGCCCGGCCCGGTCGTCATCGGCATGCTGGCAACACCTGAATGGATCGAGGAAGCCGCCCAGCGGGACGTGTTGAACACGCGCCTCCCGGGCTGGCTCGCCCGCGTGCCCTTGTACCGCGACCGTCTCGCGGGCGCCGGCCTTGCGTCTCCCGTTCCGCTCAGCCGCCTGCCCACGATCACCAAGCGGGACATCCGCCACAACTTCCCCCACAACTTCCTCGGCAACACCGCCGTCCTGGAGGCGCTGCTCGACGAGGAGCGCATCGAACTGGAGCACACCTCGGGCACTTCCGAGGAGCGCACCCCCCTGTTGCTGGAACTCGGCTGGTGGACGCGCCAGGAACGCCGCGCCCTGCAGCGTAACCGCGTCGTGGCAAACGCCTTGGCGGGCCATCCCCGCCGCGTCACGCTCGCCTCGCCCGTCTGCAGTGGCGAGATCTGCTACACCGGCACCCCTTCCCGCGCCGACCGCGCGGTGGGCGATTCCCTCTTCCTCAGCCTCTCGCGCCATCCCTTCCTGTGGGGTGACGCCGATTACGAACGCATGGTGGATGAGGCCCTGGAGTGGAGCCCCGGCTTCCTGGACGTGGACCCCGTCTACGGCGTGCAGTTCGCGCGCTACTGCGAGCGCCACGGCGTGCGCCTGCCCGGCCTGCGGTTCATTCTCGCCAGCTACGAATTCGTCAGCGTGGTCCACCGGCGCATCCTCGAGCGCGCCTTTGGCGTCCCGGTCTACAACCTCTACGGCTCCACCGAAACCGGCCATCTCCTCATGCAAGACGAGCATGGCCGCATGACCCCCAGTTACGAAACCGCCTTCCTTGAAGTCCTTGACGGCGATCCGCAGGGACGCGGCGAGCTGGTCGTGACCACCCTCACCAACGACTACATGCCGCTCATCCGCTATCGCATCGGCGATCTGGTGGAACCCCGCCCCGAAGGACCGCGCACCGATTGGCGCGTGCACGGCCGCGCGCGGGACGCCTACGCCCGCCCGGATGGACAGCGCGTCACCACCTGGGATGTCGACCAGTGCTTTGCGCCAACGCCTAACATCGCCCACTACGAGCTTCGTCACACCGCCCCGCGCGCCTGGCTCCTCCGCTACGTCCCCGACCACGATGGTCCCGGTTCCGCCCAAGCTCGCGAACTGCAAGCCCGCCTGACCGACCTCCTCCAGGCCGCCAGCGTCATCCTCCAACCCGTCGACGCCCTGCTCGCCCTCTCCTCCGGCAAGTTCCAGCTCCTCCACCCCGGCCTCGCTCCCGAGTAGGGACCTCACTTCACCCCAGCGCTGGCAGAGCGACATTGTATCAGGGACCCGATTTCGCCCTTCCGAGGCCGCAAGTAGGTTGCGGGCATGCTTGGATGCTGACGCGCCTGTCCCTGCGAACGCTCGTCGACTCCGGCATAGCCCGTAATTGATTCGCGGTTTCAGCTAGATCCGGAAACCGGTGGTTTCGACACAGCAAGTGCTCGCCGCACGATCTCGTCAAGCCGCTTGGATACCCCCGCCATGCTCCCGAGGGACGCAAAGTACTGGCGCCAGGATTCCCAGCCCAGTTCCGCATACTCAATCCGATTGCGCTCCGTGACGGCGGCTTCATAGATGCCGAGCAACAGATCCGCCCTGGGCTCTCGGGTCTTCCAAACGTCGTCGTCGTGCATGTACACGGCCTCGTAGTGCCAAGGCGGGACGGTCCCATCGTCGCCTAATTCCTGCAACTGATCCATCAGCTTTAGGATGCGTGGTCTCGATATCCTCGCACGGGCCTCTCTGACTTTGGCTTTGGCAAGCTGGCAGACTTCGTCGGCAAGGCGATGGGTTCGCCAAGCCTTAGCCATGTTCACCAAATTGCAGCATACCAGTAACAGTCGTAGTTGGCTGGCTCCGCTTTCCCGGTCGATCTCGTAGCCGAGGTCGAGCCAGCCCAACAGGGTCGCGACCCGTTGCGCGTTCAAGCAATCGACAGCGTTGATCTCGTGGGCACAGACAACGGCTGTTCGTAATCCTTCGGCTAGATTCAGCGTTGCGTGCTCTGCCATGCTTCCAGCCAGGACCCTTCGATCCGAGAGATCCTGATACGCACTCATAACCGCTTCTGCGTCCTGGGCGGCTCCTGTCAGTGCCGCTAGTGCAATCAACCAATGGTCGCCCAAGGTCAACTCGCTGGGATGCCGCGTCTCCACCCAAGCTCGAACCCTGAGGCATTGATCCAACCATGGAAAGGCCGGGCACTGTATCGCAAGCTTCGAGGCAAGCGCTCGGGCATTATGCCTTACGTAGCTGGGCGCATCCCCATCCTGGACGGGCTGCAGGGCGAACGTTAGGACAGATCGAGTTTCCTCCACCGTAAGACGCTCTCGCCCCAGCGCGCGAAGGAGTTCAAGGTCATGGAGGTCGTCATGATGTCTCTTTTCCGGACTGTGTTGGCAAATCCTCTCGGTAGCGTTCTCCACCATGATCGGACGCAGTCGGATCGCAAGCGATCGCGTCGGGCCATTCTCCAAGCGAGGGTATAGCCGTCCGAAGGGGAATGCCTGCGTTGTTTGAAGCTGCCGAATGTGCGTGACCAATGTGCGCGTGACCTCAACGTCCCTCTGCGAGGTGCCGTTTGTGGGATCAAGCGCTGCGAGTTCCACATCAATCGCCAGGCTCTCCTCGGCATGCTGGAGGGCTTGTGTGTAGTCCCCCGCCGCCCCTTGCAGTTGTGCCATACCAGTAAGAGTTACGCTCAGGTCTCTCCTCCATTCTGTATTCGCCGCGTCCTTCTCTGCCAGTCGGCGTTGGATAGTGAGCGCCTCTCGATAGGCTGAAAGCGAACCAGCCAAGCGATTCTGCACCCGCAGGACATCAGCCAGCTTGTTGTGACTGATGGCGAGACCGCGTTGCCATTCGGCGTTTGAAAGGTCAACCTGAGTCAGGCGCTCCCGGATCCCCAAACTCCGTCGGTAGGACTCGGCCGCACCATCGAGGTCCCCCTGAGCCATGAGGACGTCCCCAATCTTCTCATGTGTCACACTCTGGCTCCACAGCAAGCCAGCATGGAGCGGATTACTCTCCAACAATTGGTTCCTCAGCTGTAGTGCTTGGCGGTGCTTCTCGAGCGCCCCGTCCAGGTTTCCGAGCACACAGAGAACATGTCCTACCCTCAGGTAGTTTGTTGCCAAGTCATGTTGGAGGAGGTTGTTGTTGGGGTTGGCCACTGCCAGAGCCTGAGCTACGACCTCTGCGGCCTGGAGTGAATCCAATGCGGACTCGTAATCAGATTGGGCCTCGAAGACTTCAGCCAAGAGCTCGTGGCACGATGCCACACCTCGTTGCAGGGTCACGTTGTTCCCATCGAGCTCTGCAGCAGCCTTGGCCCTCTCAAGTGCTTGACGGAAGACACCGAGCGCCCCCAACAGGTCACCCTGGGTCAGCATCGTCCGACCAAGAAGTCGCAGGCTTAGGCTAAATCCCATCTGTTCCCGAGCGTCGCTTGCATGGGCCTCGGCCACCCCTCCACGAATTTGCACCGCTCTTCGACACGCCGCCTCCGCACCTCTTAAGTTGCCCGATGCTACAAGTGCCTCCCCCAGACCAAGATAGCACGCGCTCAGATTCCATCGCCATTCGAGGTTACCTTGGTCCTTCTCGACAAGGCTCTTCGCGAGTCTCATTCCCCTTCGATACGCCGCCAGAGAGCCCTTCACATCGCCGCGCACCCTGTCCAGCTCACCCTGCCGTGTGCACAGGAGGGCACGCTGGCTAAGCCAAACCCCTTCATCAACCTTCGTGCAGGGGAGACGATCATGCCAAGCCACGCCCGCGAACAAGATCGTCTGTAGCTCGTCGCTTTGGCCGCCTTCCAAGCACTTATACCAGACCCGATCAAGGAGCTCCGCCCCGAGAGAGGCAGCCAGCCGGTGATCAGCGTCGGTACGTAGCAGTGCGGTCGCGTGACGGATCGCCCGCCTGAACTGGGCTGCGGCTTCCACGGTCAAGTTTCCATCAGTGCCCAGAAGTCCCCGGAGCCATTCAGCCAGCCGCTCTTGCAGTTCCGGGTCTGCCCCAGTCTCCTTCCGGGCAAACTGGTAACCGAGCACGTGGGTAAATCGCCAGGTGTCATCTTCATTCCGACGGAGCAACCCGCGCCGGGCGAGGGTCTGCAAAGCCTTCCGGGCCGCCTCCTCGCGTCTGGTTCCACCCAGCGCCGCAAGGACCGCCGCTTGCGGGAAGGCCTCGTGCGCCAGTAGCCCCGCTGCCGTCAAGGCGGCGCTCGCCGTTTCGTCCAGGCCGCGGGTGCTGCGCCGGAAGAGCCATTTCAGAGTGTGTTCGGCCTGCGTGGGATCGCTCAAGGAGAGCAGCCCCTGCGCGGCCCAATCCCGGGCCAACGCCTCCGGGTTCTCTTCCTCGCGCGCCAGGAAGCCCCCGGCCCAGGTGAGCGCAAGCGGATGCCCTTCCAGTAGTTCAAGCACCCGTGTGCGGACCCCCCCGTGCATCCGGCCCCCGGTGAGCGAGTCCAGCAGCTTCCCGGCGTCATCCGCGTCGAGCTTGTCTCGCAGAGCGACTGTCTCCGACGGTACCGCCTGCCCCTGCTCGCGGGTCAACAGCAGCCACCGGTTCTCTGGCGAGAGCGCGCTGCGAAGTTCCGCCCAGTGGGTACGGCCTTCGGTTCCGTCCGCCTCCTCGCCGCCTTCCAGGATGATCAACAGCCTCCGGCCTCGACACGCCTCGGTCGCCCTTTCGCGGACGGGCTTCCGCTCCAGAAACTCGGGCCCCGCCAGCTTGTTCGCCAGAGCACTCCAAACCGGCTCCGCCATGCCGTGGTAGGTATAAAGGTCAAGAAAGACCACACCGTCGGGGAATGGACTGTTGGGCAGCCGGTCCCCTGTCTTCCCCACCACCCGTCGAACGGCTTCTGCGGCCAAGGCCGTCTTTCCCAGCCCCGCCATCCCTACCACCGCCGCGTTCTTGCCATCCCGGAGCCGCGCCGTCAACTGGTCCAACTCTTTGCTGCGCCCAAAAAACTGCTCCGCCGCAGGCGGTAATTCGCAAGGCGCCCGCTGGGTTCTTGCCTCAGGCGCCCCGTTGACTTCGACTCTCACCTTCACCTGCACAGGCGCAGGCGCGGCCGCAACCGTTGGAGCCGGCTCCTTGGCGGGTGTTGGGGCCGGCTCTCGCAGCACGTAGTCCCGCAGCAACTCCCGGGCCTTGTCACAAACCGGCTCATCCGGCTTCCTCGGCTTGGCAATCGAGATGTGGTTCTCTTCGGCCGGGATCGGATCCTCCCCAACGCCGGGATGGGCCGAGCCGCGGTCCACCACGGTGATGACCCCCGTGGCTCGGTGTTCGTAGAACGTAGCCGTGCGGATGCCAGCGGAATGGTTCCGATACCAGTTGTAGAGCTCGGCCAAACGGGCGTGGTTCTCGCGCAATTCCTCCAGACTCACTGTCGTTCCAAGGATCTTTCGGAAGGCGTCGAGGAAGGTGGCCAGCTCCGCCCCGCTGTGCGGTGTGGCGAGGAACAACACCGCGCGCGTGCTCTCGTAAACCCGCTTCTTCTTTGGGTTCCTCTCGTCTGAGCTGGTCCGGAGAATCTGCTTCGCCAATAGCCCTCCCAGGCTGTGGCCAATCAAGCACAGCGGACGCTGCCCAAGGCCCTTCTGGACCATCCGTTCCAGCACCTCCACCGCGCGGTCCGGCAACGCCATGGCGTGTCCTTGGTCCCGCCTCCTAACCCGAAACCAGTTCAGGAACCAGCCTGTGAGCCGAAACCACTTGCTCGGGCTGGCCGCGTACCCCAGGGACCACACCGCCACGTCTGGACGCTCCTCCGCCAACCAGTGCGGCCAGGAAGTGGACGCATCTTCGCCGTGCCGCCACGTCTCGAAGGCGTCCCCGCCCAGCCCGTGAATGAAAACCACATCGGCCTGCCAGTCAGCGGCCTTCCGTTCTTGCAGGTTGGAAATCAAATGCAGCTCGCTCATTCGCTCCCCTCCCGCGCCATCTCGGCTCGCCCGGGCCTCCGGAGCGCCGGTTCGCTGCCACGCCAAATCGCCTCCGCGCCCACCCGGCCTTGGGCGGAATAGGGGCGCGATGGCCACGGCAAGATCACGGTTCCACTATGGCAACGCTTGCCGGACCTGACAAGTCCGCACTCATCATCCAGGTTTGCCGAACGGCCAGCCTCCACCCGTGCCCACGCCACCTACGGACGTACAATCCCTCCAACGAGTCCATGGAAGGCAGGCGCTCCAGCCTCACCCGCCCCACGGTTCAATGATGAACGCCTGTAATAGCGGTTCAAGATGGGCGGCATGAGGTGCCCGTCTCTGGGGTTCCTCCCAGCCTCCTCGCCGGGCATTCCCCTCACCTCGTCACTATCCGGCCACCCGCAACCCGGACATGCACTGGGCCGACCCGCCTGCCCTTACACCTCCGCCACGGGGTTGGTCAGTTCGCCCAGGCCGCTGAGGCGGATGGTCACGCGATCGCCCGGTTGGAGGCTGAATTCGTTGGGCGGAACCACACCGGTGCCGGTCAGCAGCACCGCTCCGGCGGGAAAGCTCTGGCAGCGGAACAGGAAACCGAGCAGTTCCTCGAACGAGCGCTTAATGCGTCCGACACTGGTGTCCCCTTCGAAGACCGTCTTGCTCCCGCGCCGGATTTTCACCCCGATGGTCCATTCGCGGATCTCCGCCTCGCCGGCCCCGATTACCACCCAGGGACCCAGGGCGCAGCAGCGGTCGTAGATCTTGGCCTGCGGCAGGTAGAGCAGGTTCTCCCCCTCGATGTCCCGGGCGGACATGTCATTGCCGAGGGTCACGCCGACCAGCCGGCCGTCGGCGCTCGCGACCAGCGCCAGCTCGGGCTCGGGCACGGTCCACTTGGAATCCCGCCGGATGCCCACGCCATCCCCCGGTCCCGCCACCCGATGCGGCGTGGCCTTGAAGAAGAGCTCGGGGCGATCCGCCTCGTAGACCCGGTCGTAGGCAGTGGCGCTGTGGGTGGATTCCTCCATCCGCGCGGTCTTGCTCCGGGAATAGGTGACCCCGGCGGCCCAGACCTCCTGCCGCTCGAGGGGCGCGAGCAACTCCACCTCCGAGAGACGGTGCGACGGGAGCTGGTCCCGGCTCAATACCGTGGTCCGGGCGACGGCATCGCGCGCGGCCAGCAGGGTGGACAATGAGCGAATGCCCACGCCGGTGAGGTCGCGGAGGGTTTGCCTGGGCCCGGCCAAACCAATGCGGGGCTCGGCTCCCGGGAAACGAAAACGGCAGAGCTTGAACATAAACGGCGGCCAGCTTGGCACACGAACGCGGCCGCTGCCAACGGAAGTTTTTGCCACCCCGCAAAGGGCCTTGCCCTCCCGGCGGGAC
>CAYYMW010000308.1:0-8541 GCA_964472515.1 uncultured Verrucomicrobiota bacterium
CCCCCCACTGAATGCGCCCGCCCCCAAATCCATCTATTGATCACCATGTTGCTGAGTAGATCGTCGATGTTTCTCCCGGTCGCGGGCTGGTTAACCGCCCTCCTCTCCACCCATCTGCTCGCCGCCGATTGGCCGCAATGGCGGGGCCCGCTCTTTAACGGCTCGACCGTCGAAACCAACCTCCCGGTTCGCTGGGACCGCACCAACAACGTGGCCTGGGTGGCGGCGATGCCCGGCCGCAGCTTCGCCACTCCCATCGTCTCCGGGGACCTCGTTTTCACCACTTCCTCAGATACGACAGGCGACCTCTGGTTGCTGGCTTTGGATCGCCGCCAAGGCTCCGTCACCTGGCGCGCCAAGCTCGGCACCGGAGATGAGCAGGTGGGCAAGAACCGGATGACCGCCCCCAGCCCCGCCACGGACGGACGGCTGGTGGTGGCCTTCTTCGCCACGGGCGATCTTGCCGCCTTCGACCGCTCTGGCAAAGAGCTATGGCGGAGGGACTTGTCCAAGGACTATGGTCGGTTTGCCTATATGTGGCTGTACGGGGGGTCTCCCCTGTTGCTCGACGGCCGCGTCTACCTGCAATTTCTTCAGCGCGACGTCCCCACCTACAAACATGCCCAGGACGACAAGCCTGCTCGCGATTCCTTCCTCCTTTGTCTGGACGCCCGATCCGGCAAGGAACTCTGGCGTCAATTGCGGCCGACGGACGCCATCGAGGAGTCACACGAAGGTTACGCCACCCCCACGCCGGTGGAGGTGGACGGTCAGCTCCAGGTCGTTCTCGCCGGCGGCAACTACGTCACCGGGCACGCCCCGGACACCGGGACGGAGCTCTGGCGGTGTGGCGGACTGAACTTGAAGACCCCCAAGTACGGCCGCACCATCCCCACCCCCGTGGCCGGGGCCGGCATGATTTTCGCCTGCGGCCCGCAACGGGAACGTCTGGTCGCGATCCGCGCCGGGGGCAAGGGGTTGGTCACCGGCACTCACCTGGCCTGGCAATTCACCGAATTCGCTCCCGACGTTTGCACTCCCCTCTTCTATCGCGACCGGCTCTTTGCCCTGGATGGGGACCGACAGACCCTCACCTGCCTCGAACCCAAGACCGGCGAGAAACTCTGGCAGGGCCGGCTGCCCGTGCGGGAGGTGTTCAGCGCCTCCCCCACCGGAGCTGATGGCCGCATCTACTGCCTGAGCGAGAACGGCACCGCCGTGGTCTTGGAAGCGGGTAACGAGTTCAAGGTGCTGGAGACGATTGAAATGGACGAAGGTCCCACCATGGCCAGCATCGCCGCCAGCCATGGTCACCTCTTCATCCGCACGGCCCAGAACCTCTACAGTATCGGCCCGCGCGAATAGGGAACGCCCCCAACCCCGGACGTCTCCCGGGACCTCGCCCCTCACCCGCAGCTTGACGAACCGCCAGGCCAGGCGCTAAGTCATTCGCAGGCAAGTCGAGCAACATGCGCGTCCGCCAACCTTTCCTGTGGTCGCTCCCAACTCCCGGTTGGGGGGCTCACCCTGCCACTTGAGCTTCCCTTTCTTTCTCTACTTGGCGGCTTTTGCGGGCGCGGTGCTGGCCTCGGCAGTCTCCCTCCCACTGTGGCGGGTCGCCTGCCACCGTCTGGAGTTGGTGGACGATCCCGGCCATCGCAAGATCCATTCTCACACCATTCCTTTGGCCGGCGGGCTGGCTGTATTCACCGGGCTGGCCCTGCCGGTGCTGCTGGCTGCCGCAGCCCTGGCTTTCGGATGGATGGACATCGCCGCCATCCATCCCGTCCAGCATGGTTTCGAGCGCCGGGGATTCCAGGTCCTGGCGTTGCTTGCTGGCGCGTTGGGCATGCTGGCGGTAGGGTTACTCGACGACCGCTTCGAACTCCCCCCGGCCGCCAAGTTCGGCGGGCAACTCGCGGTCGCGGCGCTGGTGGCCGCCTCCGGCACCCGGATCACGCTGTTCGTGCCCAATCTGCTGTTCAGCTACGCCGTGACGATCCTGTGGATGCTGACCATCGTCAACGCCCTCAACTTCATGGACAACATGAACGGCCTGTGCGCGGGCTTGGGTTTCATTGGCTCGTTCGGGTTCGCCCTGCACGCCGCTGCCGCCGGCCAGTACCTCGTGGCCACCTTCGGCCTGCTCGCCTGCGGTTCGCTGCTCGGCTATCTCCCCTACAACTTCCCCAAAGCCAGCGTGTTCCTGGGGGATTCCGGCAGCCACCTCGTGGGCTACCTCCTGGCGGTCATGGGGATCCTGCCTCATTTCTACTCGTCGGGCGCCCCCGCCCGCTGGGCCGTCCTGACCCCCATCCTCATCCTCGCGGTGCCGCTGTTCGACCTCGTCTCGGTGGTCATCATCCGCTGGCGCCTCGGCAAGCCCTTCTACATCGGCGACACCAACCACCTCTCCCACCGGTTGGTCCGGCGGGGGTTCAGCCGGTCGCACGCGGTGCTTCTGCTCTGGCTGGCGGCCACCTTGGCCTGCGCCCTGGCTATCGTGCTCTGAGCGCACGGCAACCCTCGCTTAACCGCCGCAGGGGTGCCGGTCGCGCCGCAGTTGTCCTTGACAGCCAGGGGCCGGAAATGGCATGGATCATGCATGCAATCCACCAGTGGACGCCTGTGCCAACACCAACAGGTGCATCTGTCAGCCATGGCCGGCCATGGCGCTGAAGGCGCGGGCAGGGAATGCGGCAAGTTCGCCGTGACGTGGTGGAGTGTTTTCAACGCAAGGTGGCAGGCCTAATCCGGCGCTGCTTTGAAAGGGAGTCATGAAGACAGCATCGTTCAGGTTGTTGGTATCCGGTTCCGTCGCTCTGTGGGCCTTTGGCGCTTCGGCACCCGCCGCCCCACTCGAACTGATCACCGCCGCCGATCCCCAGCTCGCCCCCTCGAAGGGCGGCTCGGGGGACTCCTCCGCCGCCGTGGTCAGCCCGGACGGCAAGTGGATCGCCTTCGCCAGTTCCGCCCCGGACCTGACACCGCAGCCCAAGCTCGCCAACGTGCTGGACTTGTTCCTTTGGAACCGGGAGACGCGCACCCTCGAATTGCTTTCGCTGAGCACCAACAGCACCTCCGGCGGCAGCGGCCATTCCCTGCCCCTGGGTTTCTCCGCCGACAACCGCCTGCTCGTCTTCGAGAGCCAAGCCCGCGATCTGGTGACCAACGCGGTCACCGGCCAGGGAGACATCTACGTGCGGAACCTCGCGACCAAGACCACCTCGTTGGTCAGCGTGGATCAGACTGGGCTGGCGGGCGGCAACGGCCCGTCCACCGCCGGTTCGCTTTCGTCCGACGGCCGCTACGTCACCTTCGACAGCCTCGCCGCCAACCTCTTCGCCAATGACACCAACCGGGCCTCCGACGTCTTTCAGCGCGACCTCCAGGAGGGCGTCACCAGGCTGGTCAGCATGAACTGGCGGGGAACCAAACCGGCCACCACCCGCACTGCGCAAAGCTTTGCCGGTTCTTCCGGGGGCACCGCCAGCCAGGATGGACGCTTCGTCGCTTTTCAGTCTGACGCCACCGACTTGTACGATATCTTTGGGTCCGATTTCTCGGCCATCCCAAACCTCTACGTGCGCGACATGTTGTTGGGCACCAACCTCATCGTCACCATGCGGACAAACCGTACGCTAGCCACCGTCGGCGAATCGCGCAACGCCGCCCTGAGCGCCGATGGCCGCTATGTGGCCTTTGAGAGCACCGTGCAGGGTTTGGCGACCAACGTCCTCCCGTCCTCCACCGTCAATCGCGTCTATTGGCGCGACATGCAGACCACGAATATCATCCTGGTCCCTCCTGTCATTCCGTTGGACCGCGACCCCGTCAGCGCCAACCCGGTCATCAGCCAGGACGGCCAGCGAGTGCTCTATGAGGCACGCGGCCAAATCCACGGCTGGGAGGCCTCCACGGCCTCCAATTTCCTGGTGAGCGCCAACCTCCAGGGCCTCCCCGCCAACGGCCTCTCCACCAGCCCGATGCTCTCCGCTGACGGCCAAGTGGTGGTCTTTACGAGCACCGCCAGTGACTTGGTCGAGATGACCAACAATGGCAACACCCAAGTCTACCGCCGCGACCTGCGCACCGGCGTCACCACCCTGGTTTCGGTGAACTATGAGAACTACGCGGGGGGTTCGGCGGACTGCGATGTCACGAGCATGGACGACACCGCCAGCATCCTCGCCCTCACCGCTCCCGACACCGACCTGCTCATTTCCGACGACAACACCCATCTCGATGTCTTCTGCCAAATCGAGCCTCTGGACCCCCTCGCTGCCGCCGGGGTCTGGCTGGTGTCGGAGCGCAACCCCGCCACCCAGCCGGTTTCGGCCAACGGTTACAGCATCCTCCGGCCCGGCGCGCTTAGCTTCGACGGCCGCCGGATCGCCTACGCCAGCATGGCCTCGAACCTGCATCCCCTCGATCCCAATCCCACCATGGACCTCTATGTCCGCGACCGCGATCAAGCCACCAACTTCCTCGCCAGCCTGAACGCCGAAAACACCGGCCCCGGCAACACGAGCGCCTCGCTCCCCACGCTCGATCCTTCGGGCCACCGGCTGCTGTTCGCCAGCGCCTCCACGAACCTGGTCGCCAACGACACCAATCGCATGGACGACCTGTTCCTGCGCGACCTGGACACCAGCCTCACCACCCTCGTCAGCGAGCGCCCGCCGGGCTACTTGGATCGAAAACTGGTCACCGATTACCCTCCTCACTTCAGCCCCGACGGCCGCTACCTCGCCTGGCAGATCACGAGCATTCCGTCCGGGTACGACATCCTGGTCCGTGATCTCACCGACGGCACGGTTACCTGCGTGACGTCCAACCTGCTGCCCACCTACAAGCGAACGCTGGGGCTGATCGATTTCGTCGGCGCCTCCGGCGTGCTGATGCGTGTCACCAACCCCAACACGAACGTCCTCTACACCCCGGACCTCGGCCTGCGCAACCTGCCCTTCTACAGTTCGGTCACTCCGGCTGCCACCCCTGATGGAAGATACGTGGCATGGCAGGTCGCGGACAAGGCCAGCCTGACCGTCGGGCGCTACGACGTGGCGGCCAACACCAACCAGATTCTCACCACAACGGCAAATCCGTCGGGCACGCTCGCCAAAACAGCCTGGCAGCTCTCGATCAGCGCGGACGGCCGCTTCATTGCCTTTGTTCAGCCCGTTGACATTGGCTCGCGCCTTGCGCCGGCTTACGTCGACCAAGTCATGATCGCCGACGCCAGCCAACCGGGCCGGGTGGACCTCGTCAGCTTCAGCCCTCAAACCGGCCGGCCCGGCGGCGGGGCGTCCGGCAACCCTGCGCTCAGCCCGAACGGCCGTTACCTCACCTTCCGCAGCGACGCCCCCGATCTCGTCTCCAACGACCAAAACGGCCTCCCGGACATCTTCGTCCGCGACCTGCAAGCGGGTGTCACCTGGCTCGCCTCCGCCCGCCCCGACGGCAGCTCCGGCAACGAGCGGGCCTTGGGCTCGCCTCAGATGAGCGCCGACGCCTCCACGGTCATCTTCCTTGGCGCCGCGTCCGACCTGATTGCCGGCGACTACAACAACCAAGCGGACATCTTCGCCTTCTCCGTCCCCTTGGTGCCCTCCCCGGACACCGACCAGGACGGCCTGGCTGACGCCTGGGAGATGGCCCAATTCACCGATCTCTCTCATGACGGCTCCGCCGACAGCGATCTGGACGGCAGGACCGACCGCGAGGAGTACGTCGCCGGCACCCTTCCGCTCAACCCCGCCTCGCAATTCGTGGTTGAGGCGGTGCCGGCCAACGCCGGGGGCCAGGTGAAGCTTGCTTGGAAGGCGGCCCCGGAACGCAAGTACCGGATCCAGTTCAGCGACGACCTGGGTTTGGGCGCCTGGCAGGACTTGGCCGTTCCGCCCGTAGCCGACGGCGACCACCTCACCGTCGAAGATCCCTCCGAAGCCCCCCTCGTCAGCCGCTTCTACCGCGTGCTCGTCTACCCGTGAGCAGGACTACAAGGCGGTCTCAGCCTCACACCGGGTGCTCAATGTCCAGCGCTGGGGCGGCGGCGCGGTGCTGTTCTGCCCTTCGTCCCCCAAGTCACCGCCTGCCCAAAGACCACGGCTCCCGCCCCCGGCGAACCAGCGAACCGATATGCCGCATCCATTCACCCAAACGTTGATCCTGAGCGCCACGCTCATCTGCGTTGCCTTCGGGCAACTCCGGATCAACGCCGTTGAACTGCTCACCGCCGCCGACCCCGGGCTGATCAAGCCCCAAGGAGCCTCGGGCGACTCCAGCGCCGCCGTAGTCAGCCCGGATGGTCAGTGGATTGCCTTTGCCAGCTCCGCGCCCGACCTGGTGAGCAATCCCAAACTGACGCGAGTGCTGGATGTCTTTCTGTGGCATCGGGAGACCAGGGCGATCACGCTGGTCTCCCTGAGCACCAACGGCGTTTCCGCCGGGGACGGCAACTCGGTCCCGGTGGCCTTTTCCTCCGACAATCGGTACCTCTTGATCGAAGGTCATGCCCGCAATCTCGTGACCAATTCGGTGACGGGCGACGGCGACATCTACCGCTGCGACCTTGCGGCCCGGACCATCACCCTGGTTAGCGTCGACCGGGACGGTCTCGCGGGCGGAAACGGGCTCTCGACCGTCGGGTCATTCTCCCCAGACGGCCGCTTTGTGACCTTCGATAGCGTCGCCACCAACTTGGTGGACAACGACTTCAACCAACTCATCGACGTTTTCCAGCGGGACATGCAGGAGGGGGTCACCCGTCTGGTCAGCATCAACGTCGATGGAACCAGCTCCGCTACCTCCAGGCTCATTAACCCCGCCGGATCGCTTGGAGGCAGCGCCAGCAGGGACGGACGGCATGTGATCTTCTGCTCTGACGCGGCCGACGTTTGCTCGCTCTATTCCGGCTACCTCACCACGGTGAACCTCTACCTGCGCGATACCCTCCTGGCAACCAATATCCCCATCACGGTCACCACTATAGGCGGCCTGGCTAACTCTGGCGTAACGGGCAACGCCACCCTCAGCACCGATGGCCGCTACGTGGCATTCGAAAGCAGCGCCACCTCCCTGGGTGAAGATTACCCTATTGGCACAAAGGCCATCAGCCGGGTCTACTGGCGGGACATGGCAGATACCAACCTGGTCCTGGTTCACCCGCTCACCGGCACCAACCGAACCGTGCCCAACGGCAACCCGATCATCAGCAGCGACGGGTTGCGGGTGGTCTATGAGGCAGACGGACAAATCTACGCCTGGGACGCCCTGGCCCGCACCAACTTCCTGGTCTCCGTCACCCCGCAAGGTCAGCCCGCCAATGGGCCATCCATGAGACCAGGACTCTCGGCAGACGCGAACATCGTTGTCTTCACCAGTTCAGCCACGGATCTGGTGGAGACAGAGTGCCAGGGCACAGATCAGGTCTATCGCCGAGACCTTCGGACGGGAGTCACCACCTTGATCTCTCTCAACCACGAACAGCTCGGGGGCGCCTCCACCGATTGCAGCTTCGACGGCATGGATGCCACCGCCAGCGTTATCGCCCTCACCGTTCCGGATGCCGACCTGGCCACGAACGATATTAATGGACGCCTCGACGTGTTCTGCCGGGTTGAGCCGGACGACGTTGCTGGCTCGGGAGTCATGCTGCTGGTCTCACAGCCTCAATCCTCGGTCCTTCCGGGGACCGCCAACGGCTACAGCACTCTCCTGCCCGGCGCCGTGAGCGTGGACGGCCGGCGGGTGGCTTTCGCGAGCCGGGCCTCGAATCTCAATCCGCTCGATCCCGATCCGAACACAGGCGTCTTCATACGCGATCGCGATCAGGCCGCCAATATCCTGGCCAGTCTCGGCTCGGATGGAATCACCCCCGGCAATGTCGGCGCCTTCGCCCCCGTGCTGGACCCTTCCGGATCCCGGGTCCTCTTTGTCAGCGCTGCCACCAATCTCGTGGCCAACGACACCAACACGCTCGAGGATCTCTTCCTGCGCGATCTGAACGCCGGCACCACCGCCCTTGTGAGCCAGCGCCCGGAGGGGTATGGCCGCTCTCGCGCCATGGGAACCCCACCCCCTTGCTTCAGCGCGGATTCCCGCTACCTCGCTTGGTCGATGTTCGGCCACACCGGCTACGATGTCTTCTGGCGCGACCTGCGCTCGGACAACTCGCTCTTCGTCATCACCAATCTTCCAAGCAAATACCGCGGAAGCCTGTCCTCGATGACCTTTGCCGGGGGCGCGAGCCTGCTGCTCCACGCGGGTTACCCCAATGCGAATCTGCTTTACAGCCTGAACACCGGCCTGCGGTTCCTATCGTTCACAAGCTCAATTCCTCCGGCGGTGACGCCGGACGGGAGGTTCATGGCCTGGCAGACCGTGGCCAACTCCAACTTCACCCTCGGACGTTTCGACCTCGCCACCGATACCAGCCTCATTCTCGCCGCTGGACCTGGTCCTCAGCGGGTCTCCCAGTCACGCTGGCAGCTCTCGATCAGCGCGGACGGCCGCTTCATTGCCTTTGTTCAGCCCGTT
>CAYYMW010000309.1:0-8499 GCA_964472515.1 uncultured Verrucomicrobiota bacterium
TCATACGGGAGCGGATGGCGGGGTGGGTTGGACCTGCCAGGGGGTGCCGGCGTCGAGCGTCGCCAACTCGCCAGCCATGCGGCGATGGACGCGGTCGGCCAGCCGGTCTGGATGCTCGCCCGCGTCGGGCGAGAACGGCTCAAGGAAGCGGATGCGAAAGGTGTTGGCATGGCGCGGGAAGACACTGCCCGGGACCCGCGCCATGAAAGGCTGCGTCGAATGAAGGATGACCGGGATGACGGGCGCCTTCGCCTCGACGGCAATCTGAAAGGCGAGCGGGTCGAAGCGCATCAAACGCCCGCTGCGCGCGCGGTTGCCTTCCGGGAAGACCAGCAGACTCTTGCCCTCGGCCAGCAGGCGGCGGCACTTGTCCAGCGATTCGCCGACGGAGCTGAGGGCGTGGCGGTTGACGCTGACGAGGTCGAAATGCCGCGCCAGCAGGGCGTAGGTCATTTGGCGGGTGTCGCGGGACTTGATGACCACCCCGAGGCGTGGCACGAGACCGAGCACCAGGATGGAGTCCATGAAGCTGCGGTGGTTGGCGACGAGGACGGCCGGGCGAGTGGCCAGCGCGCGGTCCAGGCCGGTGACTTCGGCGAGGCGGTAGATGCCCAGGAGCGGCAGCCAGCGGCGCGTGAAGAAACCGAGAAAACGGTGAATCAACGTGAGCAGCAGGCGGTACTTGAAGCGCGGGAAAGGCAGCAGCACCAGCAACACCGGCAGGGCGCAGACCACGAAGACGCATTTCGACACCAGGTAGCTCGTGTAGGCCAGCGTGAACCGCAGGACCGTGAAGGGATGGAAAGGCTCGCCGCGCATGGTCAAGGGTGGCCGGGCTGGGGGTTGCGGCTGGCAATCTCGCGGGCCAGTTCCCCGAGCTTGGCGCGTTCGCTTTCCAAGGCGGGGCGTCCGGCCATGGCGGCGCGGCAAGCCTCGGCGGCGGCCTCGATTTGGCCCTGGCGCAGGAGGGTATCCGCCAACAGCCAGGCGTTCTGATAGAAGCCGGGGTTGTTCGTTTCCGCCTGGCGGGCGGAGGCGAGGGCGCTGTCCAGGCGGCCCTTCTTCAAGGCCTGCCAGCCGGTTTCGAGCGCGGCCATCGCGGCCTGGTAACGGGTGAACTCGCCATCGGCCAGAAGGGGGTCTTCCGGGACGGTCAACGCGGGCAATTCGCGGTCTGGGGCGTTGAGATCGAATGCGATGAAACGGCCAAGCTGGTGGGGCGGACGCGCGGCCCAGAACAGGCCGGCCGTGAGATCCATGACGACCGAGTGGGTGGCGATAAGCGGATTCAGCGAGCCGCGGTGGCCGTTGCCGGCCGGTTGGTCGCCGGGCAGGCGGCGGTCACGCAGGATCGCGGCGATGGCGGGAGAATCAAGCGGTGCCTTGGGGGAGAGCAACTCAGTCAGCCGGTCGTAGCGGGACTGGGAGGTCTCGGCGCGCAGGAACTCCTGGTTGATGGGATCGGCGGCGAGCGCGGCAGTGAGATAGTGGTTGGCGCAGACCAGCCGGGGCTCGTTGTCCGGTTCGCGCACGGCGCAGGCCGTCGGGGTCTTCTCGATGACCACGAACCGTCCATCCTGCCGGCTGCCGACGAGGAACAGAGCGGACACAAATACCGCGCGCTTCTCGATGATCGCCCTGGCCTCGGCGATGTTCCGCGCGTACTGGAGCACCTCGCGCGCCACGAGACACGTGGGGGTGGCGGCGTCGCTGGGAATCTTGGAAGGAGCGCCATTGATGGTGATGGAGAGGCCCTCGCGGTTCATGCCCGAGACGCACCCCACCATGCCGGACCAGGCCAGCGAGACGAACGGGATGCCGCGCTCGGGCTCGCAGTAGACGAGCAGGCGGTCCTGGTCGAAGACGGGATCGGCCTCCCAGTCGAAATTGCGGCCGGTGAGGAGGTGGCCGTCGCGGGTGCGCGAGCCCCAGGCTCCGAAGGCGGTGCAGCCCCGATGCAGCAGGGGGCTGTGCATCATCATGTAGGAGATATCCTGGGCCGCGTGGTAGTTGAGCAGGCGGTGAAAGAAGGGGCCGAGCTCGGGGTGGGGATCGGGGCAGCCCCGGCTGAGTCCGTAGATCTCGGTTTGATATTCGGGGAGAACATGCGCGGGGAGCGCGCGGTTGCGATAGACCACGATGAACTTGAGGACAAAGCGGGTCCACTGGAACGGCGCCACGCGCTGGAGGAGCGTGAGCAAGGCATCCTCCTGACGCCGGATCAGTTCGCGCGTCAGCACGCCGTTGGCATAGCCAATCTCGAACGGAGAACCACTCAGGTACAACACCGGCAGGCCCTCACGGCGGACGAGGCGGTTGCGGCCCAGATAGACGCCGTCAGGCCGCGTCTCCGGGCTTAGCTGGGTAATCGGAGGCGCGCCTGCCAGCACCGGCGGCCGCGCCACCCAAAGGTGCATGAGGCCGTACATGCCCGCCCACAGCAGGAGCCACAGGCCGAGCAGACCGGCTGCCACCCAGAGCAGGCGCTTGCGCCAGAGTCGCCAGCGGTTCACGGGGCGGCCCCCCTGGCCGGCTGGGGAACGGTGAGTTCCGCAACGCGTAATTCGAGTTGATAGCCTTCGGCCTGCACGCGGAATTCCGAGGGCGCTTCCACCCCCGGCGCGAAACTCCGGTACCGCAGCACCTCCGCGTGGTAGCCGCAGCGGCCGTTCTGGATGAGTTCAATGGACCGCAAGCGCTTCCCGTCGTTGCTGAACCCGTAGCGCACCAAGGTGCCGCCGGCGTCCGGCTCGGTCTCGAGGGCGAATCCGTCTGGTTCGAGCGCCCCCACGGTGGCCAGCGGTGCGGGTGGCATGAAGAGACGGCGGAGGTCGCGGGCCACGTACCGGCGGGTCCATTCCTCGCGGAACAGCGGCGTCAGCTTCAGGACTTCCGGTTCGCCTTCGCCGCGAACGCGCAACGCCGTCACCGCTCCCAAACTGCTGACCACGGCCAGATGATGACCCCGCTCCGGCGAGACCGTATGCACGCCATCGCACGTGTACTGGCCGTTGCGGAAGCGAATAATGACCCGATGCACCGCTCGATACGACGGCGGGAAGAGCGAGGCAATGGAACGCTTCGCCTGAGCCACGGCCGAGGCGTCCGGCGGTGTCCCGCCCGTTGCCAACGACGTCGCTGGGTGCCCGTGCCGTGACGCGCAACCACCCGCCAGCAGCAGAACCAGCCCCAGACCGAGACTGGCCAACACGCGCGCAAGTGGTAAGGGGCGAGTCATGTTCAGGGCTTGATCGCCGTTGCCGCAGCCTGAATCTCCTTCAGGGGTGCGGGTTGGGCGCGGTCGAAGACCTTGGCTGGCAGGGAGACGCCGACCGTCTGGTTCGTGAAGCGTATGTCGGTGAAATCGCCACCCGTTTCACGCAGGACGACGCGGATGGTTTGCTTCAAGTCAGGCGCGAGGTGGACTTCGATGGCCTGCATCATCTTCCGCATGGCTTCGTGCTGCGGCACCAACTGGATCACCGGCCCGGCGGCACTGTTGGTGAGTGAAACCGCGTAGTCCTTGCTCCCGCTGGCGTAGCGGCCTTCCATGACCCCGGCAATTTGCGAGACCACGTTCTGCATCGCCCCAGCCAGGGCGATGTCGAGCTTCTTCCAGCGTTCGTCCACCCACTCGAACTGGGCCACCCCCGAGCCGTCGCTGATGAGGATCGACTGGTAGGGTTTGGTCACCTCCCAACGGATGTTCCCAGGCCGCTTGAAGCAGAGCCACCCTTCGGAGCGGAGCGGTTCGTCGAACAAGGAGAGATGGCGCTCCTGCACAAAGCCGGTCACAACGTTGTCCGCCTGCGCCAGCGCACGGCCAACCTCGGCCAGGGTGGGCTCGGCCGCGCGGGCGGCGAGCCCCGTGAGGCTGAGCCATGCCAGTAGGAACAGGAGCGTGACGGGGAGGCCTGCGATACAGCAGGTTGGAAACCTACGGTACGAACTGCGGACCCGCCTGTGTACCGCAGGCCTCTGGCCTGCCGTATCGCAGGCTTCCAGCCTGCTACGGGCTGGTTCGGAGGGTGGGGTCCGACCCGGATCGGGGACCAACCGGTCTGGGCCCATCGGGCGCTGCAGCGCCATGCCTGCCTCTGCCGACTGGAAGTCGGCGATACAGCAGGTTGGAAACCTGCGGTACCTCGCCGCAGCCCCGAGGGTCATCAGAACAGGCACGTGTGCTCGTGGCGTCGGGTAGGGAGGCTGCGCAAGGGTGAAGTTCATACGGATTCCTCGGAGGCGAGCAGTTCGTCGAGCCGGAGGCACTGGAACCCATCGGCCTCCAGGCGGTCGAGCAGGCGCGTTACGAGGGCGACCAACCGTTCGGCGGGAACCC
Organism: uncultured Verrucomicrobiota bacterium; assembly: GCA_964472515.1. GTDB lineage: Bacteria > Verrucomicrobiota > Verrucomicrobiia > Limisphaerales > J093 > CAYYMW01. The sequence continues at coordinate 4,340 of CAYYMW010000309.1, forward strand.
CGCCGTCGTGAAGCAGCAGAATGCCACCGGGCACGATCCCACGCGCCAGCCGGGCCAGCACTTGCTCCGCGGTGGCGGGCCGGGTATCGCGGCCGCGCGCGGTGTAGCCGGTCACGCGCAGATCGAGTTCGCGGGCCACCCGGAAGACGCGCTGGTTGGTGAGCCCCATCGGCGGGCGGTAAAAGGCCGGTGCGCGGCCCGTGAGGCGTTGGATCTCCTTCTGGGCGGCACTGAGTTCCGCGCGCAGTTGAGCGGCGGAGAACAAATTGGTCCACGGATCGTGCCGGTGGGCGTGGTTCTCGATGCCGTGCCCCTCGGCCACGATGCGTCGGGTCAGGTCAGGGTGACGCGCCACCCGTTCGCCGATGCAGAAGAACGTGGCGCGGATGCCGCGTTGGGCAAGGAGTTGCAGCAGGGCCGGGGTGCTCTGCGGATCGGGGCCGTCATCGAAGGTCAGCGCGACCGCGCGGCGCGAGGTGCGCACGCGGCAAAGGGACTCGCCGAACATCTGCCACTGGGGGAACGATACCCCCAGCCCGATCCCGAGGCCGGTGGCAGTGCAGAGCACGCTGAGGCATAGCCAGCGAAGGGCGCCGTCCGTCAGCACGAGGATGACCCCGCCAAGCGCCAGAGCGGTGGCAACCACCAGATGGAAGCGGGTCACGCGCACACGCAGCACAAGGCCTTGCCCCCGCCGGGCGAGAGGTTGTAGAGCACCACGGTGCGGCAGCGTCCCATGGGCGTGGCCGCGCCCGGGGTTGCGCAGGCGGAGATGGGGATTTCCCCCTGCACCAAACCGACCGCGACGGCAAAACCGAAGGCCGAGGCGGACAGGTGCGCCCCGCAGCCATGCTGGTAGGCGCCCACCGGCACCGGCCGCCCGGCAAGTTGCGAAAACACCGCCCCCACGGCCTGACACGCCTGGTCGCCGGCCGTCTCGCCGTTGGCGCTGGTCAGCACCAGGTCCACTTCGCTCAAGGGAACGCCGCATTCGGTCAACGTGGCGGCGATCCAGCGCGCTTCGGCCACCGGATCGACCACCCTGCCTTGGACACGCGCCACCCGGAGCGCGCTCAACCAGGCCAGCGGATTCTTCGCGGCCGTCCCGGGGGCAAGGACAAACATGCCGCACCCCTCGCCCGGCAAGGCCCGTTCCCGGGGTTGAATGGCGCTGGTGAACGGGTGGATCGGCGGCGTATTCCCGTGCCACCAACCCCAGCGCATCCCGGCCGCCAGATGGTGGGCGTTGAGTTCGTCCGCCGCGCCCACCAGGGCGAGGTCCGCCTGGCCGCTGCGCAGTTCGCCCACGGCCTGCCACAAGGCGGATTCGAAGGAGATTTCGTCCTGAACCGCGGTGAAATTCGGTCCCTTGAGACCGAGGTCGATCGCGACCTGCGCGGCGAGCGAGTTGTGCACCGAGTTGGAGAAGAACAGGGGGCGGGGCGCGCGCTCGTCTTGCAGGATGAGGTTCTCCACAAACGCCGCAGTGTCGTTCAGCGAACCTAGCCCGGTGCCCATGGCGACGCAGATGCGCGAGCGATCTACGGCTTGCAGCAGGTCGGCGGGGAGGCTTTGTCGCGCGGTGGCAAGGACCAGGCGCTGGAGGCGGCTCAACTTGCGGCGCTTGGCGGAGTCGATCAACCGTTCGCCTGAGTGCTCGGCGGCCACATAGGCGGGCAGGCGGCCCGGAGGGGAGGCGAGGGGCACTTCGAACGGTCGTGGCACCGCGCCACCCTGTGCCAGTGCCTGGCCCACTTGCACCAGCGTTTCCCCGGCGGCGCTTGCCACGGAAGCGCTGAGGATGGCCAGGCGCGGCGGGGGAGAACGCAACTCGACCACTGGGGCTTGGGCTGGGGCCGGAACCGTGGCTTGCGAGAACACCAGCGCGACGTTATTGCCGCCGAACCCGAACGAGTTGCTCAGGATATGCCGCAGCGGGCGGCCGGCAAATTCTCGCAAGGGGATGAAGCCGAGCGCGGGATCGGGCTGTTCGCAACCCAAGCTGGGCGGCGCAGCCTGCTGACGCAACGCCTCTACGCAGACCACGGCCTTGAGCGCGCCGCTGGCCGCCAGGGAGTGTCCGAAAAACCGCATCCAGGAGGCGACGTCCGGCGGACGTTCACCGAAGAGCGCGCGCAACGCCCGGGCTTCCGTGAGATCGTTATCCGGTGTGCCGGTGCCGTGGGCGCTGACGAAGTCGACCTCGGTCGGGTCCAAGCCCGCGCTGCGCAACGCGGCCCGCATGGCCGCCAACGCGCCCTGTCCTTCGGGGTGTGGCGCGGTGGCGTGAAAGGCGTCACAACTGGCGCCCCAGCCAGCCAGTGTGGCGAGGATGGTCGCGCCACGCGCCCGGGCACAGGCCTCATCCTCCACCACCAGCATGCCGGCGCCTTCGCCCAAGCTGATGCCGGTGCGGCGGGCATCGAATGGGCGGCAGCCCTCCGGATCGAGCAGCAGCAGGGAACCGAAGCCGTTCAGGGTGAGCCGCGCAAGGGAGTCGCCGCCGCCCGCGAGCACCAAGTCCGCCTCGCCGTTCTCGATCATGCGCGCGGCCATCGCCAAAGCCATTGCCCCGGCGGCACAGGCGTTCGAGACCGTCAGACAGGGGCCGGTGGCGCCCATTTCACGCACGCAGAGATTGGCAGAACTGGCACACGAGTGGAACCGCAGCGGCCCAAACCGCCGTTGCTCATCGCGGAGGACCCCGGCCAGCCAGCGCTCGGTGCCCAGCATCCCACCCACGGTGGAGCCGATGGCTACGGCGATGCGTTCGGGGGCCAGCGGTGGCCGTCCATCGGCAAAACCCGCTGCCACCAAGGCCTGTTTGGCGGCGATCCAAATCAGCTTGTCGGACCGGGAGCCGCGCACCGGACCGGCCAGTCGGTCCACATCCTCACGCACCTGACCGACCTGTTGGTGGGCGTAGCGGGTGGAGGGAAAGAGGGTGAGCGGACCCAGCCCGGCGCGGCCGGAGCGGAGGGAATCCCAAACCTGACCGACGCCACAACCGGCCGCGGAGACGATCCCCGTGCCGGTTATGACTGGACGTCTCAAGGGCATGCCTTGCGGTTGGCGGCCACGAATTCGGCCAGCGCCTGCAGCGACGCGAAGGCGCGGTCGGCCACGGCGCGTTCCTGAATGAGAATGCCGTAGTCCTGTTCGAGCAGGGCGACCAGTTCCAAGGCATCGATGGAATCGAGGCCGAGCCCGGTGCCGAAGAGGGGTTCCTCGGCCTTGATATCGGCGGGTTGAACCTCTTCCAAGTTCAACGCGGCGATGATCTTCGTCTTCAGCTCTTCAATCAGGCTTTCCATAGCGTCGCGGCGCAGCCAGCGTAGCCGGTGAGAGGGGGTTAGCAAGCGCGATTCGCCTCGGCGCAGCGGGCCAGGGCGGTCTCGCGCAACGCCACCGAGCCCAATAGCCGCTCGCGCGGCGAGCCTTGGCCGGGTCCCAGCAGCACCGCGGCAGCGTGCCACGGGCCGGGCTCAAGGCCGGGGGGCCAGGGGCAAGCGGTGGCCAGAGTGCGGTCGGTGGCCTCACAACTCAGGCAGAGGACGGCCTCGGCGTCTCCTTCGCGCAGCCAATCGGCGCCCTCGGCCAGGGAGGTGGGCCCACCCGCGTTGGGTGAGACGAGGCAGAGGATCGGCCCCTTGAGGCGATAGCGGATGCAGAGCTCGCCCACGGCGGTGCTGGGCAGGGTGTAGGTGAAAACGCTCGGGCGGGGCGTTTGGAGGAATTGGACATCCGAGGCGAGGGAGCCAACGCGGGTTTCGAGGATGACGCCGGTGCGCTCGCGCCGTGCAGGGTCCATGAGGTCGAAACCGGCGTCGAGCAGTTCGGCCGCCATGAAGGCCAGCCGGCACATGAGGTCCATGCGGGCGAACCGCGAGGGTGTTTCACCGAAAAGCAGGGACCAGTGCAGGGCGGCGAGCTCGCCTTGGGCGAAATTCGCCGCGTGAGGCGCTTCCCAGGGACGGAGGCCGGTGCGGTCGTTGCCGTGGCCTTCAGGTCCCAGGTAGCTGGCTGCGAGGATCACGGGGTCGCTCATGCCTCCTCCTTTTCGAGGATGACGGCCGCGTTGGTGCCGCCGAAGCCGCAATTCACCTTGAGCACGCGCCGGGCGTTGGGCTCCTGTCTCCCCTCCCTCAGCAGGCTGGGTG
>CAYYMW010000310.1:0-8445 GCA_964472515.1 uncultured Verrucomicrobiota bacterium
GTTCCAACTGCGCCCGCTGCCGACGGAGGTGGATCAGGCGGTGCGCTTGGAGCCCGCCAGCCTTGACAAGCTGCAGGCCTATGCGCAGCAGACGCTGGAGGCCACCCGCAGTCTGCCCGGAATCTCGGTGCGCAACCATCGCGACCTGCAGTTCCTGGCCTTGGAGTGGGCCAGGACTTTCAACGCGTGGGGGGTGGCCTTGCAGCGGGAGCGGCGGCTTAAGGAAGCCACGCCGCTCTTTGCCCGGGCCGTGAACCTCATGCCCGACAGCACCATGGCCCCGGCCAACTTGGAGTTCAACGCCCTCCTGCAGCAGGGAGCGATACCGGAGATGGACCTGACCCGCCCGCTGCAGACCCGGAGCGGCCAGCAGCGTTGGGATGAGTTGCTCTCGCAACAGGGGCCGGTGGACCATCCCCAGTGGTGCTTCCGGCTCGGCCAGACCTATGCCCAAGGCAGCCTGTATCGCCAGGCGCTGACCGAGTTCCGGCGCGTGCGCGAGATTTTCCCGAACCACCCCATGGTCCGCATGTGGGAAGAGAACATGGCGGCCATGGCCCAACTTCTGCAGGGCAACGTTCCGGCGGCGGAGCAACGAGCGCTTGCCCTGAAGCGGCAGTTCCCCAAGGAAGACGTGGTGCTGGAGACGTTGACGCAGATCTACCTGCTCAGCGGCCGCATGCCCGAAGCGCTGGCCAGCATCGAGGAGCAGCTTCGGCTGGAGCCGTCCAATCAACGGGCTCTGCTGAACAAGGCGGCCATCAACATCCATCTCAAAGCGTATGAGCAGGCGATCCCGCCCTTGAACAAGGTGCTGGCGGCCCAGCCCGAGAACACGGCCGCGCTGATGAATCGCGGCATCGCCAACCTGCAAAGCGGGCGCCTCGAGGCCGCGCAACAGGACTACGAGGCCCTCCAGAAACTCCTGCCCAACTACCATGCGGTGTATTTTGGCCTCGGGGAAATCGCCCTCCGGCGCAACGACAAGCCGGCCGCCCTCCGCCACTTCGAGATCTACCTCAAGTTCGGGCGGGCCGGTTCGGCGGAGTACCAGATCGTTCAGCAGAAAGTGCAGCAACTCAAGTCCTGATCCCTCCGGGGTATGGCCAGACCCTTTGCTCCGGCTGGCGTCCGCCGCGAGGCGGGGCATGCCTGCTTGCCCTGAAACCGCCGGCTTGCTTGCGTGTCGCCCACGTCATAACCCGCCTCATCGTTGGCGGAGCCCAGGAGAACACCCTCTCCTCTGTGTTGGGGTTGGCCCGCCGGCCCGACCGGCAGGTTCGCTTGTTCTCAGGACCAACCACCGGCCCGGAAGGATCCTTGGAAGCGGTCGCGCGCCAGACCCCGGGGCTGCTGACCTTGGTGCCGTCCTTGGTCCGGCCGGTCAGCCCGTGGCGGGACCTTCAAGCGTTCCGGAGTCTGTGCCGCGAGTTTCATCGCTGGCGGCCGGACTTGGTGCATACCCACAGCGGCAAGGCGGGCGTTCTGGGCCGTCTCGCCGCGAGACGTGTCGGCGTGCCGCTCATTGTCCACACGATCCATGGCCCGTCGTTCGGCCCTTTTCAGGGGCCGCTGGCCAACGCGGTCTATACGGCGATGGAGCGGTGGGCGGGGCGGGTTACGACGCACTTCGTATCCGTGTCGGAGGCGATGAGCCGGCAGTATCTGGCGGCAGGCATCGGGCAGCCGGGGCAGTACAGCCGCGTGTGGAGTGGGTTCGAGCTGCGACCTTATCTGACGGCAGTCAATTCCCCGGCGCTCCGTGCGCGATACGGGCTGGCGCCGGAACACGTAGTGATCGGGACCATTGCCCGGCTTTTTGAGCTGAAGGGGCACGATGATATCCTGGCGGTGGCGCCGGAGTTGGTGCGGCGCTGTCCGGCGGTGCGCTTCCTGTGGGTGGGGGACGGCGCATGGCGCGGCCGGTTCGAGGGGATGATCCGCGCGGCCGGACTTGAGCAGCACGTGGTGTTGGCGGGTTTGGTGCCTCCCGGCGAAGTGCCTCCCCTTACGGGCATCATGGATCTGCTCGTGCATCTGTCGCGCCGGGAAGGCTTGGCGCGGGCGCTGCCGCAGGCGATGGTGGCGGGAAAGCCGATCGTGGCTTACGACTGCGACGGAGCGGGGGAGGTGTGTCTCGACGGCCAGACCGGATTTCTGGTTGACGGCGGCGACCGCCGCACTCTGGTCGAGCGGTTGGTCACGCTGGCGAGTGACGCCACGCTTCGCTCGCGGCTGGGCGCCCGCGGGCGCGAGTTAAGCCAGGAGTGGTTTCCGGTGGAGAAGATGATCGACGCTCTGGACCGGCTCTATGCGCGGTTGGCGGAGCACGGGAGCCTGCGGGACGAATGACGCGCCACGAAGGGAAGCCCCTTCGGAGCCGCCGCCTTCCGGCCCGTTTCGCGCGCCCCCCTGTGCGGCGGCCCGCCGCTCAGGAGTAAGATTCCCAGATCGCCTCGCGCGAGAGCGCGTAAGCCCGCTGGATCTGGCGCAAGTTGCGGCCGCTTTGTTCGGCGTCGCGCTGCTGCTGGCGCATCGTCCGGCGCTGCTCTTCCACCAGCTCGCTGTTCTTGTATTCCAAGAGAATCAGCTCATCGACCACTCGCCGCAATTCCGGGTCTTGGTCGGGGCGCGTCCCACCGCTGAACCGGACCTCCTCGTGCCAGCGTTCGGTGGCCTTGAGTATCTCGGCCTGCAGTTGGTGCTTGGCGGCCTGACAGCGCGCCACCGCGGTCCAATTGGCCTGCTGGATGCCCTCCCCTTCGGTTCGGGTCCAAGTCCGCCACTGCTCGTACAAGCCGAACAGTTCCCTGCGCGCGTTCATGGCGGTGGCGTTGGTGGAAGCCTTCAGGCCTGCGCGGCCAGCGCGTTCATCGACGGGTTGGTGGCCTGGCCCTGCTGTTCGAGCATCTGAGACCAAGCTTCCCGCAAGACGGTCAAGCGTTTCACCACCTCGCGGATGCCCTCTTCGGACTTCTGGTGGTTGCTCTCGGTCAGGCGCCAGTCCATGTAGTTGTAGAGCCGGCGCATGGTGAGCGAGAACTCGCCCCCGTCCTGCATATTCAACGAACAGTTGAGTTCATTGATGATCTGCTGGGCGCGCAGGATGTTGTTGCTGATGGTCTGGTTGAATTCCAAGGGGTCCTCGTAGGTGAAGCCCACGAGCGACCGTTCCAGGAAGCGGATGGCACCATCAAAGAGCATCAGCACCAACTGCCCCGGGGAGGCGGTTTGGGTGGCGATTTGCCGGTAAGACTGCCAAGGGCTCGTCCGATTGCGCATGACCATGGGTGGGGTGGAAGGTTATGGCTGCTCTTTGGAGACTTCCATAGCCAGGAGATTGGCAATCCGTTTGATGGTCTCGGGCGGCGGGTAGGTGGCTTGGGCCACTAGTTCCTTAGCCTTGGAGACCGCATCAATCCTGACTTCGGGCTCTTGCCGGTATTCGTCGTTGAGCGCTTCCGCGCCGGCGAAGGTCGGATAGTCACTGTCAGCCTTGGTTTTGCGTGCAACCGGTTGACTGGTATCAACCCACGTCACTGTGGAGACGGTTGCTTTTGGATCAACTTGCATTCGCGTCCTTTCCGTCAACGGCAGGCTGTTGATGCACTTTGTTCATCTACTCTGATTATCGGCACTTTCCTTGAAAACTTGAGTCCTGGCCGGGCTTTAGGGCCGGCCGGGCATCGTGTCCAGCAGCGTGTGCAGCGTGTACTGGCCGAACCGGCGGGGAGCGTTCAAGATGCCCATCGAATCGGTCAACGGCCGGGTGTCGGCGGCCTGTTGCTGCTGGTATCGGCGGGCGCCATTGACTACCGTCGGCATGCCCGCATCGAAAATCTCCTCGCCCGCCCACAATACCGGGGTGGCCCCGCCATCGACGAGGCGGAGGTTCCAGCCCACCGCGAGCGGCGGATAGGCGCGGTACGTCGTGAGTTCGGCAAAGAGGATCGCGTCACACCCCAGCTCGCTTCGCGCCTTCTCCAACAGGTTGGCCGGCAGGCGTTCCTGCGCCCTCCACGAGGAGCGGCCGGTCCAGCTTTGGACCTGGCTCTTGGTGACGGGTTGGACTTCAAAGCGCCGCAGTTTTCCCAACTCGCTCCAGAGGATCGGTTCCAGCGCATCCACGCCCGCCTGGAGTTCGAGTTGATCGGAGGCGGTGGTCATCGGCAGCACGGCCACCCGCCGCAACGTATTGGGCAGCAGTGGTTCACGGGAGTGGACGTTGGCGGGAACGAAGCTGGAACCCAGGACGATATCTCCCGGTAGCTGCACGTGGCGACAACCCGATCCCATCGACGCCAATACCCACGCCAAGAGACCATGGAATACCATCCGCTGCATACGGCGCGGGAGCAACTGGCGGCATGAAAGTCGCATCATTCGGTCTGGTGGAGAAACGCGCTCAAGCCCGCCAACCAGGGTACCAGACGCAGTTCGAGCACGTCCGAGAACTCCAGTGGTTGCTCGCGGGCCAGACAATCGCTGACCTCTTTCAGAATGGGGGACAGTTCCTGAAGATGCTCGGAGAGGTTCCGAGCCCCGGCGCGAATCGAGGACATCTTTCGGCCGCAAATATCCTCCAGCAGACTCAGATTCAGCACCGTCGAGCGCAACGTAGGGAGGAAATCCCACCAAAGGCGCTCCACGACCGGCCAGGAATTGATCGTGGCCAGCAGCGCCAGTTCGCTGACGCGGCCCGACAGTGGGGCCGTGCGGGTGCGTAGCGCGGCCACGGACACCGCGGTTTTGTCCTTTCCCGCCGCCGCCTTGCCGGCGACTCCCTGGAGATCCTTGGCGGCTTCCCGGTCATCATCGAAGCGCACCGCGACCAGGTCCACCAGCGTCGCCACCAGCAGCGCGTTGTGGCGCTTGGCGACCCGTTCCATGACCTCCCGCAGCGCGGTCAGAGCCTGGAGCTCCTCCGGGCTGAGCTGGATGGCTTGGCCGTCCAGATTGACCTGGATGGCAGGAAGCGAACGGCTTGGTTTGGACTTGCCCGTCACGGTGATTGAATCGGCAGGAAGGCGCCTTGGTTTAGCTGGTGCCGGGGTGGCCTACTTGAAAGTCTTCTGCAGGTACTGCAGTTGCTGGTTGATGTTCGCCTGGGCGGTCTCCATCGCGACGAAACTGGCGGTCAACTGGTCCTTCGTGGCCTGCACCGATTTTTCCAGCACGCTGATCTGGTCGTCGATGTCGCTCGACTGCTTGGTCAGCTGGCTTTGCTTGGCGATCAAGGTGCCATCGTCGCCGATGGTCTTCTCGAGGAGATCGGCGAACTGCACCGCGATCCCGTTGGTCGTGTTCGCAAAGAGCGCTTGGACTTGGGCGGGGTTGTTCGCCAGCGCGGTGTCGAGTTTTTCGCTGTCCTCGAGCGACAGGCTGTTGTCGTCGCCGTTGCTGTCGATCCCGAGGGCTTCGAGCCGGGTGTAGGCGCCGGTGAGGCCGCTGACCGAGTTGACCGCGAGGCTGCGCAGCTTGCTGGCCAGCTCGTAAACGAGCGTTTCTCCCGTGAGCAGCGAGGAAGTGACCTTGCCGCTGGCTGACGTGGTGCTCGCGGTCTGGGTGTCGATGAACGACTGGAGAGTGTTGTATTCGGAAATGAAATCGTTGATGGCCGTCTTGACCTTGCTCGTGTCACTGCTGACGGTGACGGTGGTGCTGGCATTTTCGGTCAAGGCATTGACCGAGAGTCCCGCGATACCCGAGCTGGTCTCACTGATGGTGTTGGACTGGCTGTATTGCTGCGCGCCACCGTTGATGGTATAGATGAGGTTCTTGCCGGCCTGGAGGGTGCCTCCGGCCAGCCCGGTGGCCGTCAGGAAATTGCCGGTCACGTCCTCGAGGGCAATGCCCATGTCGCCCGTGTTCTTATTGATCAACTGGAAGCGGTCGTTGATGGCGTCGTACGTGGCGGTCACCCCGGCGTCGGAGGCGTTAATGCGGTCCAGCACGTTCTGGACGCTGTCGGCGGTGGCGCTGTAAGCGATCGACACGCCATTGATCTGGAACTCACCCGCCCCCGCGCCGCCATCAGAGATGGCGGTGGCGAGGTTGGCCGAAGTCATGCTGCCCGTCAGTTTGACGCCGCCCAACGGTCCGTAACTGGTGGTGGCGGCGGTGCCGTTGTTGTATAGCCGGGCCACTTGGAGGAAGTTCGTGGTGTCGGTGGCACTGCCCATGACGATCGGCGTGCCCGAGCCGGACGCGAGGGTAATCTTGTCGTCCGTCGACGAGTAGGTGCCCGTCACATCGCCCCCGGTAGCCGTGCTGATCTTATCGAAGACCTGCTGCAGGCTGTCGGAGGTGGCCACGGTGACCCGTTTGCCGTTGACGGTGAAGACCCCGGCCGTGACCGCAGTGCTGAACCCGGCGCCGCTCAGGACGACTCCCGTAACGTCGTTCGTCTGGCTGAGCTTGCTTCCGGCGTCGGCGGTGCCTTGGATGCTGGCCGAGGTGGCCCGTTGGAGGAAATTGAAAGTATAGGAGCCGGTGGCCGCACCGTCGGCGACGGTCGCAGTGGCGATGGTGTCGTCGCCCACTGCCACGCTGCGGGCCGTGTACAGGGCGGGTTCCTTCAGCGCATCGATCCGCTTCTGGAAGGTGGTCAACTGGGTCTTGAGGCTGGTGTAGGCGTTGTTCTCCTGCTCCAGCGTATTCTGTTCGGTGAGCAGCCGCTTCTCCGGCGCGCGCTGCACATCCGCCATCTGCTCGATAAACGACTTCCAGTCGAACCCGGAAGCCAGTCCTGACACACCAAGATCCATAACAAATTCGCTAATGGTTTATCGGCAGACGCGGGTGAAACTTGAGTTGCTTTGGCCGGTCTGCCGCAAGGGTTTATGGGCGGTTCAAGTTGCTCCGCCCGTGGAGTTTATGAGAATGATCAATTCGGCAATTGCAGGATCGACTGGGAATTGAAGCTCGCCCGGGCCAACCTGGCGGTGCCCGATGGGACGAGGATGTTGTACTTGGCGTACGCGATCCTACCCTCGGCCACCTTGGTGTCTTTAATGCGGCTGGTCGATGCCGCGGGGTTGTCTTTGAGCCCCCCAATTGCGCATCGAAGCGCATCGCGCCCACCTGCCGGCCCGCGTCGTCGTCCGGCCTCACGGGCCTGGAACCGGAGGAGAGCCGGGCCAGCGACTTCGATAGGCAGGCGGCGCTTCCTGCCAGGGACCGCGAACCTTCGATGGCCGAGGTGTTTGTGCTTATCGTCATATAACTCTTTCCATGATTCGCCCTTACAGGGCTGCTGGTTGTCTGACGGCATTCCCTGCCGCAAGGCGGGCGGAGTGACTGGCGCCTGCCGTCTTCTATCTCGGAAAGGCCGCCCCGTGGATGGAGGAGCGGACTCAGGCTGCGCGCCCGAGGCCGCTCCCCTTCCGTTGTCCTTCGCAGGGGCTGGAGCCGTCAGGCGCTAGCCGAGGAGGCGCAACGCGGACTGCGAGCTGGTGTTGGCCTGGGCCAGCATCGCCGTGCCCGCCTGGACCAGGATATTGTACTTCGCGTACTGGGTGCTTTCCTCGGCAATATCCACGTCCTTGATACGGCTGTTGGAAGCGATGAGGTTGTCCTTCAACACGCCCAGCTGCTCGTCGGTGAAGTTGAGCCGGACCCGCATGGCGCCGACGCTCGCGCGGTCGGACGCCAGTTGCGTGATTGCCGCCTTGACGTTGGTGAGGGCCGTGACCGCATTGGCGGTCGTGGTGATGCCGGAGTTGCTGGTCGCGGCGGTGTACGCCGAGGCCAGGAGGTTGACGCCGGTCATGCCGAAGGTGCCGCCTTCGCTATCGATGGTGACGTTCTGCGCCGTGCCGTTGAACAGGCTGACGCCGTTGAAGTCCTTCTTCGCCACGTCGTTGATGTAGGCCCCGAGTTGTTGGAACTCGGTGTTGTACAACGTGCGGTCGCTGTCGGACTTGGTGACGTCCTGGGCCAGCACGGAGAGTTCGCTCATGCGGTTGAACGCCTTCTGCACCTTGCCCAGGAAGCCGTCCTGGGTCTGGTTGTAGGAGATGGCGTTGCCGACGTTGGCCTTGGCCGCGCCGGTCCGGCTGATTTGCGCGTCGAAGCGCATGGACACCGCCATGCCGGCGGCATCGTCTTCCGGGCTGACGATCCTGGAACCCGATGACAACCGGGCGAGGGATTTCGAGAGGGCGGTGGAGGTTTCCCCCAGCGTGCGTGCGCTCGTGAGGGCCTGTGTGTTTGTATTGATAACCATACGACTCTTTCCGTGAGTCGCCCCTTGCGGGGCTTTGTTGATTTAACGGCAGTCCATGCCGCGAGGCGGGCGGGGTAACGGGCGTCCGCCATGGAACCCGGCTGGCGTTTGAGGGCGGCCAGCCGCCGTGAAGCACTGTGGAATGCTGTGGAATGAGGTGTCAAAGAGCAGGGGCGCGGGACCGGCATGAGGCCGGGCCGGGCCTTGCGGGGCCGGAG
>CAYYMW010000311.1:0-8426 GCA_964472515.1 uncultured Verrucomicrobiota bacterium
GTCTCAAGCGGCTGGTCGTACACAACACGGCCACGCTGCCGCCCAAAGTCACCGAATAGAAGATCAGGCGAAACGCCTCGCGCCAGTCCGGCACCGGGGAGACCAGCGTCCCGATTACGGCGTAGAGCCCTTGGAGCGCGATAAACCCGGCCACCGGCTTCCACACCCCCGGCCCGCCATGCAACTGCGTCAGCCTCGCCACCCCCAACAGCACCGCCAGCCACATGCCATACGTCACCAACCGCATCGTCGAGGACAAGACCCAGAACAGGCCCGTCAGCATGGTGAACAGGACCAAGGCGATGGCGATCGCCGTCAACCGCCCTTCCGACGCACCGGCCACCGTTCCGCGTTCCGCGCCCGCCGGGGCCTCCAGCGCCATGCTGGCTGTGGACTCAGCCATGCCGGCGCTCCCCCGCCACCCGGCGCAGCAACGTGTCCAACCGTTTCACGCTTTCGCTCCAAGAGTAAGTCTCGGACCCCCTGGGAACCGGCAGCCGTCCCGCGAGAGCCTCGCCGATGTAGGCGGCCATGCCGCTCAAGTCACTCCCGGAATGGCAAGCCCCCCAACTCGGATGCTCCAGCATCCGATGCAGGTCGCTCTGCGGGCCGCAAACCACCAGCGCCGGAATGCGCAGTCCAATCACGTCAAAAACCTTGCCGGTCAGGATGCCGTTTGTCGAGAGGGAATCCTCGTCCGTGACGTCCGCGATGACCACTCCCAACCGCGCCCCCTTCGTGGCCGCCAAGGCGGTCGCCCGACTGCAATGGCCGTGATCCACCGCGTGCGCCGCCACCCCGGCCTTCTCCGCCGCTTCCAGAAACATCGCTCCCTGGCCGCCGTAATAGTGGAACTGCGCACGGGTGGCAGCCCCGCCCTCGAGGGCCAGCCGGAACGCCCGCAATACCGGGTCGATCACTCGCTTCGGGGGGTAGAACGCCCCGGTGTAAACCAACGCCGGCTCCGGAAAGGCGGTGCCCACCACCGGACCCAGCTCGTCCGGGTCGTAACCATTGGGCAAGACTTCCACCTTCCCGCGACAGGCAAATCGTGACTCGAGGAACTCGGCATACGCCCAGGAAATGATCGTCACCGCCGCCGCCTGCTCCAGCACCCGGCTCTCCGCACCGAGCGACCGCCTCGTCTCCCGCCGGTAGGGATGCGGGTTGCCGTGCCACAAGTCGCGATAGTCCACGGCGTATGGCCGCCCCAACCGGGTGCCCAGCTCCCGTGCCAGCACCATGGCCAGAAATGGGTCGCCGGTCGCATAGATCGCATCGACATCCTCCGGGCTGAGGCGCGCGCAGGCTGCCCGGGCCGAGTAGAACCAGCCGGCGGTTCGCTCCAGATTCAACACCCGCGTGGCCAGCCAGCGCACCCCCCTGGCGGCCAGCTTGGGCAGCGTGCAGCGGACCTCGAACGGCGCCAATGCCGCGAGCCGATGCCCCGTCAGCAGGCGCTTCACCCCCAACGCCTGCAGCCTGGCCGTCACCGTTTCGGGTTCATCGAGGTCCAGCAGCAGCGCCGGATCGGGGGTGACCACCGTCACCTCCCATCCCGAGCGCGCAAGGTACTTCGCCGTGTTCCAGGTCCGCACACACGCGCTGCTCCTCGCGGGCGGAAACGAGTATGCCAGGTAGAGAAGTCGGGGCTTGCTCATCGTTCGGAAGTCGCCGCGTCCCTGTTCACCGGGCTGTCCACCAGCAGTCGCGCCACCGCGTCCGCCGCGTGTCCTTCGCCATACTCGGGAATCGTCATGGTCGGACGAGGCAAGGCCAACGCGGCGCAAAGCTCGTCGGCCGCGGGTCTGACCAGCCGGTTCCACCCCGTCGCCACGGTCTCCACCCACTCGGTTTCCTCTCGGAGCGTCAGGCAGGGCACTCGATGAAAATAGGCTTCCTTCTGCACTCCGCCTGAGTCCGTCACGATGGCCCGGGCTGACAACTCCAGCATCGTCATATCCAGGTAGGACACCGGATCGATCAGGCGGAGCGTCCGCTCCACCAGGGCCCGGGTCGCCGGCCGGATCGCCCCCAGTGCCTTGCGGGTCCGCGGATGCATCGGAAAAACCACCGGAAAGGCGCGACGACTGACCTCGCCCAGCGCCTTCAGAATCTCGTCCAGACGGCTGGGATCGTCGGTGTTCTCCGCCCGATGCACCGTCACCAGCAAATACCCGCCTGCGCTCACCCCCAACCGCGTGAGAATCTCCGACTTCGCGCGCGCCGCCGCCCCCGCCCCCAAAGCGGCGTCATACATGACGTCTCCCACGTGTACGGCCCCGCGGACAATGCCCTCTTGTTCCAGGTTCTTCACGGCGGCGCGGGTCGGACACAGCAGCAGGCTGCTCAGGTGGTCCGCCACCACCCGGTTGATCTCCTCCGGCATCCGGCGATTGAACGAACGCAACCCCGCCTCCACGTGGGCCACCGGGACATGGAGCTTCGCCGCCGCCAGCGCTCCCGCCAGCGTCGAATTGGTGTCCCCGTAGATGAGCACCCAATCCGGCCTCTGGGCCAGGATCGCTTGCTCGATGCCCGTCAGCATCGCGGCGGTCTGACCGCCATGCGAACCGGAGCCCACCTGCAGGTTCTCGGAGGGCAGGCGCATCCCCAACTCCTCGAAGAACACCCCGGACATCTGCCGGTCATAATGTTGCCCGGTATGCAACAGGTACTCGTCAATCCCCTGCCGCGCGAGGGCGAGACTCACCGGTGCCGCCTTGATAAACTGCGGCCGCGCTCCAACCACGGTCACCACTTTCATGCTGATTTGCCTTTCATCCCGCGCCCCCTTTCGGTCTCACCACCCTCCCGTCGTCCGATGGCTCTTGCTGGCACCCCAGCAACCACGCTCCCGCTCGGAAAACTCTTGGTGACGACCGCCCCCGCGCCCACGATCACATCGTCTCCCAGTGTGACTCCCGGCAGGATCACCGCGTTCGCCCCCAGCCAGCACCGTTTGCCGATCCTCACCGGACCCGCCGGAATGGCCTTGGCCAGATCCTCGGGATCGTGGTTGGCGGAGATGACCTTCACCCCCGGCGCGAAGATGGTATCGTCGTCAATCTGCACGCCGTTTCCACCTTGTATGTAACAGTTGCCGCTCAGCGCAAACGCGAGCCACACCCGTTGGCCAATCTCGACCTCGCCGGTGACGTAAGAACTGAAATGCACCATCCACGGCACCTGGCCGTTGATCCGCAGAACCCTCTGGCAGAATAAGTTAAGCAACCAGAGGCCAGGGGGAATCGGCTGCGTCCACCGTGCCAGCAGAAGACTTGGCCAAACCCACGGACGATACCGTGCCCGCCATCGACTGGATGGGGTGGGAGTCTTGGCTACCGAGTTCACAACCGTAGGTTCATAGCCCGTGATCGCCTCCGATCCCTGCATGCGGCCCGGGCCGTCAGTGGCCCATGACTCGACCCGTCCGGACATCCGAGCCCATTAGGGATTCCGTTTGCCGCCACGGGCACCCTTGGGCAAATCACCTCCCCTGGATCAGGGGACGCATAGTCTCGGGTATCAGCCCGGCAATCTGAGGCGGCAACGGCAACCGGCCCGTCCTCACCAACAAGACCAGCGTAGCCGGCCAATAGAGGACCGCCGCAAGCCCTAGCTGGACTGCGGGAGGCAGGAACCCCGCATGCGCCGGGAGTACCGCCAGCGGCAAAAACAGCAGACCCACTCCGAAAATGCGGCCCAGTTCGCCATATGGCAGCACTCGTGTCCAATGAGTGGCAAACCCCCGGCCGATGGCGTGAATGTTGAACGGAACGGAGTAGAGATAGAGCGTCAGCAACGTGGCCACCACCGCCCCCAGGTAGCCGATCCAAGACACGAACACCACACACAGCACCGCATTCAGCGCCAACTCGCCCAAGCTGCGGCGGAGAATCACCCGGGTGAGCCCCGCCGCCCGCAAAGCCGCCCCGAAAGCAACGATGCGCACCGGCATGATCAGGAGGTACAACACGAAGGGCCAGACGCTCTCCAAGTACTTGCTGGAGTAAAGGGTCTCGATAAATGGCCGCGCCGCTACGAGGAGAAAAAGCATCGCGGGAAGCAAGATGGCCGCCGCCCGCCCCGCCGCCTTGCGGAATAAGTCCAACGCTTCTTCCTGGCGGTTCTGCGCGTACAGACTGGCCATCTCGGCCAGCACCACCGTCGTCAGCGACCCTGTCACGATGTCCACCAACGGCAGTTCGATCGCGCCGTTCGAGTAGATCGCAAACGCCTCGGGGGTGCACAGCGAGGAAACAATCACTTTGTCCAACTGCAGCGTAACGGTTCCCACCATCGAGGCCACCCCCAGCGGAACCGCGTACTTGAGCATCTCGAACATGGAACTGCGGTCGGGCCGCAACGCCGATCCCGGACAGGCGCGCCACATCAGGTGGACGGCCGCCACCCCGGTCAGCATGGCAACTCCCACCGTGGCGAGCACCAGCGCCTGGGGCGTGGGCCATGCGGCGCACACCGCGATCAAGGTCACCCCCAATCCCAACCGCGAGAGAACATTGAACACCGTCAACAGCCGGATGCGGTTCTGGATAACCAAGCAGGCGCTCACGGCCGCTGCGGGAAAGGTGATCAACGGGTAGGGGATGAACAGCCTAAGGGCCGGTTCCAGTCCGGGATTGTGAAAACGGGCCGCCAGCAACCCCGCCCCGCCAAGCGCCAGAAACAGCGACAAGACCGCTCCCATCGCCGTCAGCAGGATCAAGTTCTCGAACAACACGCGCCGGGCGGATGCCGGTGCCTTCGGCAGGAACCAGTACAGCGCATCCGGCAACGCCAGCGTCAGCAAGGGCGCGGCAAAACCGTACGTCAGCAGCACCTGCCGATAGGTCGCGTAATCGTCCATCGTCAGGTATCGCGCCAGCACGGCCGTGGAAACCAGCCCCACCACCTGGGTCAGGAAGCTCCCCAGCGACAGAGCCAGCACTTTCCCGGTACGGGATTGCGTCATGCACGGAGTGGCGGTAGCCAAGCGGGAGATGGAACCTCAGCCCGCCCTGAGAGATTGTTGAACCGCTGCGACAATCCGTTCCTGGTCGCTTTCGCTCAGAAACGGGTGCATCGGCAGGCTGATCACTTCCCGTGACGCCTGCTCGGAGGCCGGAAACTGCCCCCAGCGATAGCCCAGCGGGCCGTACACGGGTTGTTCGTGGAGGCACTTGGGATAGTAGACTGCCGTGGGAATCCCCTGAGCCTTGAGGTCCGCCCCCAGGCGCTCTCGGTCAGGCACACGGATCGTGTACTGCGCATAGACGTGCGTATTGCCGTCCAAGAGGGTTGGAACCACGCACACGCTCCGCAGCAACTCGCTGTACCGGGCGCCGATTCGGCCGCGCGCTGCCACCTCGCTCTCGAAATGCGGCAGTTTCGCCAGCAGCACGGCCGCCTGGAGGGTGTCGAACCGCCCGTTGGTGCCGATGAGCGAGTGTTCATGCCGCTTCACCCCCCCATGCGTGCGAATGGCCCGCATCTTGACGGCCAGACCGTCGTCATTGGTGAAGACGGCGCCACCGTCGCCAAAACAACCGAGCGGCTTGGCTGGGAAGAAGCTGGTGCTCCCGATCGCCGTGACGCCGCAACTGCGCTTGCCCTGGCGGGTGGCTCCAAAGCTCTGCGCCCCATCCTCGATCACGGGCACGCCGTGGCGCGCCGCAATGACGTTAATGGCCTCCAACGCGGGCATCTGTCCAAACAGACTGACCGGAACGATCGCCTTGGTCTTCGGCGTGATCGCGGCCTCGAGTTGGGTGGTGTCCAGATTGTAGGTGGCCGGCTCGATATCGACGAACACCGGCCTGGCCCCCACCAACCCGATCACCTCGGCGGTGCTGATCCAGGTGAACGGCACCGTGATAACTTCGTCCCCCGGCCCGATCCCCAACGCCCGAAGCGCTATCTCCAGACTCATCGTGCCGCTGGCCACGGTGATGCAGTGCTTCACTCCTGTGTATCCGGCCAGCGCGCTCTCCAGTTCCGCCACCTCCGGGCCCATGATGAAATGGCCGTGGTCCATCACCGCATGCACGCGGCGGTCGATGTCTTCCTTGTAGAGACGGTACTGGGCCTTGAGATCGATGAATTCCATAAGTTCTCCTGGCTGGATATGGTCAGGCTGCTGGCGTGCGGTTCGGACCGGCTGCGGGACGATGATCGGGCTTCAAGTCGTCGTAGAAGACCTTGCCGGTGGTCAGGTCCTTGGGCAAAGGCGCCTCTTCATCCAAGTCCAAACAACGGAGGACGCCGGGTTGGGCCTCGTGATAACGCAGGCCGCTCTCCGGACAGGTCATCGTGCCATCGGCATCGGGACTGTTCAACCGATGGCCATGCCGGCTCATCCACCCGCGCTGGCGGGCGGGATTACCCAGCACCAGGGCGTAGTCAGGCACATCGCGCGTCACCACGGAGCCGGCGGCCACAAAGGCATAGCGGCCTATGGTCACCCCACACACGATGGTGGCGTTGGCCCCGATGGTGCAACCCCGCTTCAGCGTGCTCTTCTCGTAGAGGCTGTGCCGGTTGACCTGGGAGCGCGGATTGGTGACGTTGGTCAGCACGCAGGAGGGCCCGAGAAACACATCGTCCTCGATGGTCAACCCCGTATAGATCGACACATTGTTCTGGATCTTCACGTTGTTGCCCAACACGGTGCCCCCGTCGATGTTCACATTCTGTCCGATCACGCAACGCTCGCCAAGCCTCGCCCCCTTCATGACGTGGCTGAAGTGCCAGACCTTCGTGCCGGCTCCCACGGTCGCCCCCTCATCGACGTAGGCCGACTCATGCACAAAGTAGGGCTTGGGGGGAGGCGCACTCAAATCCACAGGGCTGCCCTGGCTCTCGAGCGAACGCTGGCAGGCTTCCAGCACCTTGAGCACACGCAGTCCCTCCTTCCCGTCCGTACGGGGAGCGGATCGCGTGGCAATGCAATCGAGGAAGTGTTGGCACTCGGCTTTCAGAGGTTCGGTCGCCTCCAGCGCCACCACCTCGGCCTCCGCCTTGATGGCAGTCGGGGCGCGGTTGACCCACTCGATCCGGTGCGGATACAGCACCAACTTGTGCTCGGCGGTGTCGTCGAAGACGGCCATCTTCTTGGAACCGACAATCACCAAGCGTTGCTCCTTGAAAGGATGCAGCCAACTGACGTAGATGTGCCCCCGCACGGATCTGGGGAAGACGAATTGACTTACGGTAACGTCACTGACGTCACGGTTAAGATATGCTCCCCCTTGGCAGGCGACCCGCGTCGGCATTTCGTTGAGCAACGCCAGCATGACCGAGATGTCATGCGGCGCGAAGCTCCACAGAATGTTCTCTTCGGTGCGAATCTTGCCGATGTTCAGGCGGTTGGAGTAAAAGTACTCGATCTGGCCGAGTTCGCCCGCCGCGATGAGGGCTCGCAGCTTGAGTATCGCGGGATGGTACTGCAGGATATGCCCCACCATCAGGATCCGCTTCCGCTCCTCCGCGATCCCGATCAGCTTCTCGGCCTCCTGCGGGCGAATCGCAATCGGCTTCTCCACGTACACGTCCTTCCCCGCTTCGAGGGCTCGACGAGCCAGGTCAAAGTGCGTGACTGCCGGCGTGGCTAGTGCCACCCCTGCAACCCCCGGGTCGGCCAGCACGGCGTCGAAAGAAGCGCAGTAGTCCAGCGCCCCGTACTTGGGACGAAACGCTTCCAGCGTCTTAGGGTCACCGTCACACACCGTGCGCAGGGCGCCGAGTTCGAAGAAGTTCCGGACTAGGTTCTTGCCCCAATAGCCCGCGCCGACGACGGCGATGCTTGCTTGGTGTTGAGTCGTTGTCATTGTTTGTTCGAAACTCGCGCGGGTTGTTCGATCGGCGCCCGCTCCCCGGAAAACCCATGCTCGTGGGCGGCGGATCGGGCCGCATGGGTCGGCGGCCTCCGCCGCTTCAGCCACCCGCCTCCCCACTTGATTGTCCCTCGGACGTCAAGTCCCTCGAGAACCCGCCGGCCAAACTCGAAGCGATGCCGCAGATGATCACAAAAGCCAACGCGACCGAATGGACCTGAAATGGAAAATCGATGAACGCATGCAGCAGACAGCCGGACAGCGCGACGTACAACGAAACGAGCAACAGCGGCGGAACTGCCGGACCACCCCGCACGCCGGGCAAAACGAGCGAGCAACCCAGCAGCGCCAGCACCAGGCCAAAGCCAGTCCGCCCGAGGGTAATGCGAAACTCCATCCAATCATTGTGCAGGTAGGCGTGCTGGACTTGATTAACCGAGCCGCGATAGAGCTGATAAAGCGAGACAAACGTGCCGGCCCCTGATCCGAACCACGGATAGTCTCCCGCCATCGCACGGGCGTTGGTGATAATCTCGCTCCGGCTCGAGAACTGCCGTCGCAGCCGTTCCCCCCACACCAGCTCCCCCAACT
>CAYYMW010000312.1:0-8417 GCA_964472515.1 uncultured Verrucomicrobiota bacterium
CGCGCCGCGCGGGAGGACCCGGTGGTGGCGCTGCGGGAGGAATAGGGGGGGTGATGAAGTGCCGGGGGCCGGCGTGCCGGACAAGCAGGCGGCGGCGCTTGCCTTTGTGCACGATGTGCACAATACTATCCGGATGGCGACAGCTTATGTGTCTGCCCGCGTCGAACCGAGCGTCGAGCGCATGGTGGTGGGACAGGCTCGGGCGGCGGGAACGTCGAAGAGCGACCTCGTGGCACGCTACGTTACGGAGAAAACCGTGGAAGCGGCGTTCCCGGGCGTGTCGTTTCGAGATGCCCAGTCCGGGCGCGAGGCCTTCATGACCGGGCGCCGTGTGGCGGTCTGGGAGGTCGAGCAAGTTCACCGGGAAACCAAGTCGGTGCGGAAGACCGCCGAGCATTTTGGCTGGCCTTCGCTCTTGGTCCGGCGCGCCCTGGCGTACGCCGCGGCTTATCCAGACGCCGTCCGGGCTTCGCGCGAAGGAGAAAGCCATGCGCCCAAAGTTGCTGGCTGACGAGAACACCTCCCATCGCTTGGTCGCCGCCTGCCAACGGCTGGCACCGGGGTTTCCCATGGTTCACATCGCGAGCTGGCAAGAGGGGGCCTGGCTCGGTTTGGACGACCCCGGCCTGCTGCTCTGCTGCGCGGAATCCGGGCTGGTCTTGGTGGCGTTTGACCGGGCAACGCTTGCCTGGCATGCGGGGCAGTTGCTCAGGGCGGGTTTCGACTACAGTGGCGTCATCCTTTTCCGCCGTTCGGTCCGCACCATTGACTATGGGCATCAGGCGCGGCTGCTGACCGGATTCTGGCAAGGGGAAGCGTGCGACTGGGACTGGCGGAATCGCACGGTGTACCTGCCCAAGTCGGTCGGGCTGGCTCAGGAACCGGAGTGAGGGCCGGGCCCGCGGCCAGCGTCGTCGGCCGGTCGGGTGAGCTGCACGGCCACCCAGCGCGCCTCGGGGATGATGAACTTCTTGACGGTCACCGAGACCCGGTGCGGGTGGAACTCACGGAGAACGGTTTCCGCGAGATCGACGGCCAGCTTTTCGATGAGCCGCCATTCCCGGCCTTCCCCCAGTTGGAGCAACCGCCGCGTCACCGCGTAGTAGTCGATCGTGTGGACGAGGTTGTCGGTGGCCGCCGCCGCTCCGAAATCGTGTTCCAGGCGCAGAGAGAGCAAGAGCCGCTGTGGTTTGGCCCGTTCTTCATCCGGGACACCCACCCGGTAGCAAACCTCCAACTCTTCGATGAGGATGGCATCCATGACGGATTCTCAGGGCTTTGAGAGGGCCTCGAGCAAGACCCGCGTGGGCCGGTTGAGCGGCAAGGCCAGCGCGGCGGGGAGCGGCAGCCACTGACAGGCTTGAGCCTCGAGGTTCAAGCGGACCTCCGGTCTTCCCGGTACGCGGCAGGAGTAGTTGAGGAGGACGAAATGCGCCTCCCGGTAGAATTCAGGGGAGCAGATGCAATCCTGCACCAGCACGAAGCGGATGTCGCTGACGGTGAGGCCGGTTTCTTCAAGAAGTTCGCGGCGGAGGGCGTCCTCGCAGGTTTCCCCCCACTTCACCTTGCCGCCGGGGATGCCCCAGAGATCGGACCACTTGCGGGTGCGGATCATGAGCACTTCGCCAGCCTCGTTGAAGATGGCGGCCCCCACGGTGACGATGGCAGCGGGGCTGGGCGTCGGAGCGTCCGGCGTGGCCGGAGCCCGCTTTGGTTGGCTGCCGTTGAGCTCAAAGCCGTGGGCGACGAGCAGGTCTTGAAGTTCGCGCAGGTGTTCAACGATGAGGTCCGGCTGGCTGGCCCGCAACTGGGCGAGGGTGTTGTAGCCGGTCAAGACGGCACAGGCCCACACGCCGCCGTGGCGGGCGGTCTCGATGTCGTGCTCCATGTCGCCGATGAAGAGGGTTTCCGCCGGATCGAGGTTGTGCCGGGCGAGGAGCTCGTGAATTTTGGCGCGCTTGTCCATGACCTGCACGTAAGGGTGCTGGAGCAAGTCGGCGAAGCCGGTGCGGCGGCTTTGCACCGCGTAATGGAGTTCATGCACGCTGCTAAGGACCAAGGTGCGCAGGCGGTGGGTGCGACAGAACTCCAGGAATTCCCGGGCGTGTGGGAGGGCGACCACTTCGTCCTGTGCCCTGCGGAACGCCTCGTGGAACCAGGCTTCGAGTTGTTCCAGCGAGACGTGCGGGACATGGCGGTCGTAGAAACTGCGGAAAGGGAGCGCGAACTCCGCCCGGAACTGGTCCAGGGACATCTCGGGGACACCGGCGCGCCGGAAGACTTCGTTGCTGGCGGCCAGCACCACCGGCAGGTCGTCCACCAGGGTACCGGACCAGTCGAAGATGACGTTACGAATCACGCGTCGAGCGTAAGCCTCCGGCGTGCTGCTGGCAATGCTCTGGGCGCGCCGCAGAGGGTGAATGGCAGCCTTGTTTCCGAGGTGGGGTCAGGCAACCGGGCCTGGAGGTGGGCTCGCGCGCGATTCAGCGTCCGTTTGATGTAGATCAAGGCTGAAAAGCGGGGGTTTTGGCAAAGTCAACCCAATGAAGGGCCGCCCGGCGCGTGAAGCCGGGGCTCGGATTGACGCAGAATCGACTGACGCGGTACCAGACTAACAACGCCAAGAATATGTTTTGTTTTCAATGTGAACAGACTTCCCGAGGGACCGGTTGCATGGATTTCTCGGTATGCGGCAAGGACGAACAGACCGCCGTGCTCCAGGACCTGCTGGTGCATGCGGCCAAGGGGATCTCCCAGTACGCCCACCGGGCCCGGCAGCTTGGGGCGGTTTCGCCGGCGGTGGACCGATTCGTGATGGAAGCGATGTTCATTACGGTGACCAACGTGAATTTCGATGCCGAGCGGATCGGCCAGACGCTGCGCCAAGCGGCGAAGGTGCGCGATCAGGCCCGGGCGATGTACGAAGAAGCGTGCCGCAAGCAGAACGTCCCGGCGGAGAAGGTCAACGGGCCGTCCTCCTGGGAACCGGCGGACAGTCTGGCCGGATTGGTGAAGCAGGGGGAATTGGTCTCGGTTCTGCAAAGGAAGGACCGTTTTGGGGCCGACATCGGCGGTTTGATGGAGTTGCTGGTGTACGGGGTCAAGGGCACCGCCGCCTACGCTGACCACGCGTATGTCCTGGGCATGGAGTCCGAAGCCGCGTACGGCTTCTTCCATGAGGCGTTGAGCTTCCTGGCCGGTGACAACCTCCAAGTGAGCGATCTGCTCGGTTTTTGCCTCCGCTGCGGCGAAGTGAACCTAAAGGTGATGGAAATGCTCGATGCCGCCAATACGGGCGCCTATGGGAATCCCGTGCCGACGCCGGTACGGGTCGAGCCGGTCAAAGGCAAGGCGATCCTGGTTTCCGGGCACGATTTGAAGGACTTGGAGGAATTGCTGAAGCAGACGGAAGGAAAGGGAGTCAACATTTATACCCATGGGGAGATGCTGCCGGCGCACGGTTATCCCAAGCTCAAGGCGTACAAGCACTTGGTGGGCAACTACGGTGGCGCCTGGCAGGACCAGAAGGACGAGTTCGCCGCGTTCCCGGGGGCGATTCTGATGACCACCAACTGCATCCAGGAGCCGCAGGCCAACTACAAGCAACGGATCTTCACTTCGGGCTTGGTGGCGTGGCCGGGCGTCACGCACGTGGGCAACCAGGATTTCACGCCGGTGATCGAAGCGGCGCTGGCCGCGCCGGGATTTGCGCAAGATGGACCGGACAAGACGATTCTGGTCGGCTTTGGCCACCATACCGTGCTGGGGGTGGCGGACAAGGTGATCGACGCGGTGAAGGCCGGAGCGATCAAGCGGTTCTTCCTGATCGGCGGTTGCGACGGTGCGCGCACAGGCCGTGACTACTACACCGAGATGGCCGAAGCCGTTCCGCAGGACTGCGTGATCCTGACGCTGGCCTGCGGCAAGTACCGCTTCAACAAGATGGACTTTGGCACGATCGGCGGGATTCCGCGGTTGCTGGACCTGGGCCAGTGCAACGATGCCTACTCCGCGATCAAGATTGCGGGCGCCCTGGCGGGAGCCTTCAACTGCAGCGTGAATGATCTGCCCCTGTCGCTGGTGCTTTCGTGGTACGAGCAGAAAGCGGTCTGCATCCTCCTGACGCTGCTCCATCTTGGCATCAAGAACATCCGGCTGGGACCCACATTGCCGGCTTTTGTGACGCCGAACGTGCTGAAGGTGTTGTCGGAGAAGTTCAACCTGATGCCCATCACCACGGTCGACAAGGATTTGAAGGCCATCATGACGGTGGCCGCATAGTAGCCCCATCCACCATGGCCCGGGGCGACGTTAGGCGTGCCGGGCCAGTTCCCAATAACCAACGGGCCGCGGCAGATCGATGTCGCGGCCCGTTCCATTAGGGGAGAGTCGCTGGGGGGAGGCGGCAACGCCAAAGCGCCCAAGAGCGGAGCGTCCGCCCGGGCGAAAGGGAAGGGGAGTGAGGGAAGGGGCCGGGAGCTACCTGAGGTAGTCCAGGAGCGAGCTGTTGAGAATCTTGGCGCCGCTTTGGAGGGCGGCCTGGTAGGCATTCTGCGTCTCGCTCAACCGCACGATGGTCTGGGCCAGATCCGCGTCCGCCTCGTTGGAAACGAGCCGTTCGATCGAGTTCTGGCGGTCGGTCAAGGCGGCGGCATTGGTCTCCAGACGGGACTGGACCGCGCCATTGGCGCTGAGCTGGGTGATGATGTGGTCGCTGTCCTTGCCCAAGGCGGGGCGGGTCTGGCTGTTGATGGCGGAGGTGTTGCCGGCCAGGAGGTTTTTCTTCAGTTCGATTAGATGGGCGAAGAGGTCCGCCCCGGACCGGTTGTCCATCGCCAACCCAGTGGCGCCGGTGCCGGAGGTGTTGGCGCCAACGACCTGGTCAGGAACGGTGGTGCCGGCGCTGATCTCGACGGAGGAGACGTCGGTGTTGCCTTGGTAGGTGACGCCGGTGATGTTGCCATCGGCATCCTTGGTGGCGAGGAAGGCGGGTTGATCCGACTTCGTGCCGGCCAGCAGGTACTTGCCTTCGTACTTGGCGTTGGCGCTGTCGACCGCCTGCTGAAGGAGTTGCTCGACCTCCTGGGCAAGCGCGACCAGTTCGGCCTTGGACCGGGTGCCGTCGGCGCCGTTGGCGATTTCGGTGGCACGGTTGGCCACGGTCTTGAGACCGTTGATGGTGTTGAAAGTCGCTTTGGTTTGATCCAACTGCAGGTTGGTGTTGCGCAGGTATTGGGCCACGCCCTTCGACTCCGCCTGCAGGTCCATGACGCGGCGCATGGCGTCCGGATCGTCTTCGGGATTCTGAATGCGCTGGCCGGTGGCAACCTGGTTCTGAAGGCGGTTCTGGCGAACCGACAAATCGCCCAATTGCCGAACCAGGACGTTGGGGAAGGAACTGGCGGAGATGCGCATGGCGGATCAGCCTCCTGTTAGCGTTTGAGGTTCATGACTTCGTCGAGCATTTCGTTGACCGTGGTGATCAAGCGGGCGGAAGCCTGATAGGCTCGCTGGTATTTAACCAACTCGGTCATTTCCTCGTCAAGCGAAACGCCGCTGACGGCGTCGCGCGCGCTGGAGAGCATGTCGGTGACGACCTTCTGGTCGGCGACGCGGTTGTTGATGGTGTTGAGTTCCTGTCCGAGGCCGGCGACGGCCTGGTTGTAGGCCTCGGTGAAGGTGAGATTGCCGAGGCTGGGCTGGGGCTTGTCGACCAACTGCGCGAGGGCGAGAATGTTCTGGTTGTTGCCCGCGGTGCCGGCCACCGCCGAGGTTTGGATTTTGGAGGGGCTGTTGACGAGGGTGGCGTTGACCTCGATGTCTCCGGCGCCGGTGCCGGTGAAGAAGTCCGCGCCCGTGCTGCCCCCCGGGCTATAGCCGGCGCGGTGGACCTGGTTAACCTGGGTGATCAGGAGGTTGGCGAACTGGTCGATCTTGGACCGCAGGCCGTCGATGTCGGTGTCGCGCGCTTCGATGACCGCCTGCAGGCTGCCGTTGGCAAGGTCCAGCGGCACGGCGCCTTGTTGGGCGCGCACCATCAGCTGGCCGCCGCCGGCGTCGTAGGTCTCGAGCGTGTTGGCCACCTTGATGCCTTCGACCATGATGGTGCCGGCCACGGAGATGTCCATGGCGCCGGTGGCATCGACGGAGGTCTGCACTTTGACCAGCTTGCCGAGTTCTTCGAGTTTGGCCTGACGGGTATCGCGCAGGTCGTTGGCGACGCCGGCCGAGTTCTGTTCGGCGTTGACGATCTCGTGATTCAAGACCGCGAGGTCCTTGAGCAGGCGGTTGGCGGCGTCGGTCTGCTGGTTCAAGGTCTGGTCGAGGGAGTCGGAGAGGTCGCTCAGCCGACTATCGGTATCGCGGAAAGTGGTGGCGAGGTCCTGGGCCTTGTGGATCAATTCGAGCTGGGCTCCGGGGTCGGAGGGATTGGTGGAGAGATTGGAGAAGGAACTGAAGAGTTCGCTGAGTTTTTCCGCGATGCCGTGCTGGCCGCCGACGCCGCTGGAGGCGGCGGTGCCTTCGGCGCCGGAGGCCTTGCGGTCGATGGTCTGGCCGAGGTCCGCCTGGGCGTATTGGAGCGCGGCCTGCTTCTGGTCGAGAAAGCCGGTGAGGCTGGCCTCGGTGACCATCTGCTGGTCGATGAACTGGCTGCGAATGTTCTCGATCGCCACGGTCTCGACGCCGCTGCCCTGGAGGAGGGTGCTGGACTGGATGGGGAGGGAGGACTGGACGCGGAGGCGCTGGCGGGCGTAGGCGGCGTTATTGACGTTGGCCAGGTTGTGCCCGGCAACCTCGATGCCCTGCCGTTGCACCTGCAGGGAGCGCTGCCCCATCTCGAGTGAGCCAAAGAGCCCGACCATAAGCTTGGATTAGACCACGGCTTCGTAGAGCGAGCGCGCCGGGATGACGCCGGGCACGACCGACCCGCTGCCGTTGTAGGTGGTGGACTGTCCCGCCGCGAAGAGCGAGCTGAGGAACCGCTGCATGAGTTCGACCGAGCGGCTCAGCAGCAGGTGGTTCTGGCGCGCGCGGTGCTGCACGCGGACCAGCAATTCGTTGTTCTCCTGGACCAGGGCGGCGACCAGCGGGCGGTAGTCCTCGGGCAGGCGCGGGAGCAGATCGGCGAAGGGGGCGTCGGGCGACAGGCCGAAGGCGAGGGCGACGCGGCGGCGGGACTCTTCGCGGCGCTGGCGGGCGGCCTGGATCTGGGAACCTTGGGAACTGACCGACGCGACCGTCTGGAGCAGGTCGTCGGCCGCGCGGGCGAGCACCCACTCCTGCTCTTGATCCAGCAGCGCGAGCATTTCGCCGTACTGCTGGAGTTCGTCGCGCAGGGCTTCGATGAGGGCGTGAAGGGCTGGTGTCATGATGCAACTTCGCCGGGATTGGCAGCCGGCTTTGAGGCTTCGGGCGACCGGACGGGGATTTGGCGCGCCAACTGCGACCGCAGGCAGTTGGCGAGACCAAACGAACCCGCACGGCTGATGCCGTCGGCCATCTGGGTGGTGACCATGTCTTGGTAAATTCCTTTGGCGGCCGAGTCCTTGGTGAGGGACGAGGGGATGACGGTCTTCTGGCTCTCCTGGAGGATTTGGCGGAGCAGCATGGCTTCGAACTGGCGGCACACTTCCCCGGTTTTCTGCTGTTCCGTCAGGCTTTCGTTCTGAGCCAGCCGGTTCAGGGGGACGTTCGAGGCGACCACCCGGGGTTGAAGGGGGGAGGTTTCCATACTAGTGCATCACGAGTTCGGCCTGGAGGGCGCCGGCCTGTTTCATGGCCTGGAAGATCGACATCATATCCCGCGGCGTGACGCCCAGCGAGTTCAGCGCGCTGGCGACTTTCTCGATGGTCGGCATTTCTTCCAGCTTGATCAGGGTGCCCTTGGATTCATTGACGGTCGTGGTGGTGCGGGGGGTCACGACGGTGTTGCCGGTCTGGCTCAAGGCGTTGGGCTGGGAGACGTTGAGGGACGAGGCAATGGTAATGGTCAGATTGCCGTGGGAGACCGCGCACTGGGCGATCTTGATCTTCGAGGTGGCCACGATGGTTCCCGTGCGCTCGTTGATGACGATGCGCGCCGTGCTGTCCGGGGTGACCTCGATGTTTTCGAGGCGGGCGATGAAGTCCATCGGCATCTGTTCGGCCCCTTCGGGCATGCGCACGGTGACGGTGGCCGAATCGAGGACCGTGGTGGAGTTCGGGAAGACCAGGTTGATGGCTTCGGCCATGCGGGCCGCCGTGGTGAAGTCCGGCTCGCGCAGCAGCCAGGCGATGGAGTTGTCGCGCACGACTTCGAGTTTCAGCTCCTTTTCGACGAGCGCCCCGCTGACGATCTGGCCCGAGGTCGGGTGGTTCTTCTGCACGGAAGCGCCGCCGGCGCCGCCGGCACCCGCCGAGAAGCCGCCGATGGACAC
>CAYYMW010000313.1:0-8412 GCA_964472515.1 uncultured Verrucomicrobiota bacterium
GAGTTTCCTCATGACCGGCCCGATCGAAAGCAGGCCGCGGAAGGCGCCGAGGCGGCGGTTGGTTTCCGCGAGCACGCCATTCATCAGCTTGCCGGTGAACTTCAGCGGCGGATCGTACCGCGTGCAGAGCACCCCCATTTCCCGCGCCAATTCGTCGGGCCCGGCTGAGGCGTTCACGAGCAGTTCGCCCAGCTTGGCGGAGAGGTCGCAAACAGCCACCAATTGCTCCGTGGCGGAGAGTTTTGCGGCGGGTGAGGTGGGCCGCACAAAGGCCTTGACGCAGTTGAGGATCGGGGCCGGCAGATGGGCGTCCTTGAGGATGTGCTGCGCCAGTTCAAGGGGGGTGAGCCCGAAGATCTCGCGTTGCGCCCGGTCCATCCCCGTTTCCTGAGCGCGCAACGAGGCCTGACGGAATTGGTCGGGCATGAACGTGGCCTCCAAGAGCTGTCCGTAGTGTCGCAGTGCGGCGCAAACAAACGCCATTTCCGGGTCGGGGAACAGCCTTTGCTCCATCAGCGTTTGGGCGATGTATCCACTGGCCACTGCCGCCGTCGAAATGTTCCCGCACTCCCGCGACCGGGCGGCTCCCGGGGCGTTGGTCAGCAGCAGCAGCGAGACCGCCAGGTTCCGGATCTTCAGGAATCCCACCACTTGGATCGCCTGCTCGACGTTCGTGATGTTGGTCCCATCCGGGTTGTACCCCAAGGTGTTCGCGGCGCCCAGGAGTCGGGTGGTGACCGTGAGGTCGCGTTTGACCATGTCCGCCAGATGCTGCACCGAGATCTCATCGGGATTCGAGGTGATCTCGCGAATCAGCTCCACGATCTGCGCCACGCAGGCGGTGTCCTGCTCGCGCAAGGCCTCCTGGATGGTGGTGATCGTTCTTTGGGCTAGTTCGTTGGTTGGCTCCGACATGCTGGTCTGGTTGTCCGACAGGGCGAGTTCCACGCCATCGGCGGTCTGCCTTGTGCCGATGCGAGGCAACATAGCCGACCGGAGAAGGAGTGCAAGCTTTCGCGGCGCGCGTTTGCGGCGGCGGGTGCCCGCCGCTTACCAATCCGGACGTTCCGCACCACGCCCCGTGTCTTTGCGCCCGCGCTGGCGCTCGCGGTTGACCTCCCGGGGACGATCCCGCTCTTCCACCCGCCCCAGCATGGATTGCAGAGACTTGGCGGGCTGGTTCTGCTTCGCAATGGACTCGGCTTCCTTGGCGACCCGCTCGCGCACCCGGGCCAGTTTGGGCTCCAACTCCTTCAAGCCCTTCGTCGCCTCGGCTTGGCCCGGTTTGAGGTCGAGGGCCTGCTGGAAGTCCTTTTCCGATTCCTGGTAGTGGTTCAGGGCATCCGTCGGGGAGTTCGGTTCGGCGCGGTCGCCGGCACGCATCTCGGCCTGTCCGGCCTGCGCCAGCGCGGCGGGCAGAAGGTTCCGGGCCTCCTCGGCGCCTTGGCGGGCCTCGGCGTTGTTGGGGTTCAGCTCCATGGCGGCCTCGAAGTTGCCCAAGGCGTCCGTGAGGGCTGGCGCGGCGCGGGGGCTCTGCTGGGCCAGGGCTTCCTTGCCGCGCTCAAGCTGCTGCCGTCCCTCCTTGACATGCAGTTGCTCCATGGCCTCCCGGACCTCGCGCTCGCCTTTGCGGGCCGCGGCATTCTCGGGGTTGACCTCCTGGGCCTGCTGGAAATGGCTCAGGGCCGCTTCGTACTGGTCGAGGGCCTGATCGGGGTTCCACTCGGCCTGCTGGTTGCCTTCCTTCTGTTCGCGTTGCCCCATCCGCGTAAGGAGCTGCGAAAGCTTCTCCTGGACCCGCTGTTCCGCCTGTTGGATCGACCGGTCCAGCTCGCTCGGCGACGCTTGTGCGGGAGCCGGCCTCTGCGCCGCAGCTGCTTCGGCGGGCTTCGCGTGGGCGGCGTCGGCCAGGTCTTCCAGCGCGGCGCGGTACTCGTCCTCCGCCTCGCGATCCCGCCACTGGCTGTTCGGCTGGGCGGCTTCGTCCCCCTTGGTCTCGGCGCGCTGGGCCCGGTCCCGCAGTCGCTCGCGCAAGGCCTGCTCGGCGCGGTCACGGTCTTGGCGCAGTGGCGGGTCGGAGGGGGCCAGGCCGACGGCCTCGTTCAGGTATTCCAAGCTGGTGCGGAGTTGCTCGATGGCGTCATCAGGCGGCTTGCTCAGGGCATTGTTGTAGGACTCCATCCCCAGCCGGTGGGTCAACCGGGCCAGCCGGTGTTCAACCAAAGCCAGATTGTGGGCGGCGTTCGCATCCCTGGGCTTGATGGTCAGGAGGGATCGGTACGCGCCGCAACTGCGACGCCAGAACTCGACGGCCTCCTCGGGGGCATTTTGTTCCAAGGGTTCGCCCAGGCGGAACTGGGCGTTGCCCATCTGAAACCAGACGGGTGGTTGGAGCCCGCGCGCCAGGGGTTGGAGCGAGAGGTCCTGCCACCGCTGCAACGCCCCCGCGAAATCGCCCTTCGCGTAGGCCTCCACCCCCTCATTGTAAGCGGACCACGCGGGTGGCGGCGTGGCGGCCTGCGCGCGGTCGGCCAACGCGGCCAACGCCATGCACCCGAGGGCGAGGCGCAGCAGCGCGATGACGGCAGGGAGTGTGGCGCGTGGCGTCATGTGCTTGTTTTGGTGGACCCGGCGCGGGGCCGCTTGCGTTCCCCGAGCATCCACTCCGCCGCCAGCAGCGTCAAGGCCACCGCCAACGGCCACTGGAAGCGCTCGCGCGGCTCATTCACCAGCCGCTTTTCGGTCGAGCGCGGCAGCGCGGAGGACGCTTGTTGGAACCAACTCTTCAAGGCGGTGCTGTCCGGTCCATCCAGACGGGTGTACAACCCGCCGCCGGCCTCGGCGATCTGCTGCAGCCGCTGCTCATCCCGCCACGTCACCACCTCCCGGCCCATGGCGTTGCGGGTGAACGCCCCCAACTCGCCTCCGCGGCGGGGCACGCGTGCCCCGAGCAGGGAACCTACCCCGGCGGTATGCACGCGAATGCCCTCTCTTGCGGCTGCCCGCGCCGCCCCCACGGCGTCGCCTTGGAGTTGTTCGCCGTCGCTGACCACCAGCAAGGCGCGCGGACCCTGGGCTGCCCGGTCGAAGCACTCCTTGGCCCGCTTGATCGCCGCTCCGAGGTCGCTGCCTTGTTTGGAGACCACCTCTGGACCGGCAGTCTCGAGCGCCCGATCCACTGCCACATGATCGCGCGTCAACGGCGAGGCAAGAAACGCTTCCCCGGCAAAGACCACCAACGCCACGCGGTCTCCGCCAAGGCTGTCCAGCAGCTGGCGGATGGCCCCGGACGCGGTCGTCAGCCGGTTGGTCTGTCCGGCATCCGCCGCCAGCATGGAGCGCGAGACATCCAGGGCGATGACGAGATCCACTCCGGTTCGTTCGAGTTCGATTTCCTTGCGCCCCCATTGGGGCCGGGCCAGTGCCACCGCCAGCGCCACCAGGCCCGTCGCCAGGAGGAGGCGCTTCCACCGGCGGCGCCTCGGATCAACCGATTGCAGCAGCCTGGCCAGCAGCGGAGTGTCGAAAGCGTTGCGCAGCAGGGCCTGGGCGCGCCGGCCGCTCCAGCGCCAGAGCCCCGCCAGGCTGGCGGCCAGCAACAGCGCCCCAAGGAGCCAGAAGGGAGTCCCAAAGGTCATGGCAGCCTCCGCCAGCGGGTTTGCGCCAGAACCAGCTCGGCGCCCAGCAGTGCCAGGGCGGGCAGGGCCAGCCAGGCGAAGAGTTCCCGCCAGCCCTTCTGCTTGCGGTCGCCCAGCTTCTGCTTCTCCAGCTTGTCAATCTGAGTGTAAACCGCCCGGAGGTCCGGCCCGCCGCGGACC
Organism: uncultured Verrucomicrobiota bacterium; assembly: GCA_964472515.1. GTDB lineage: Bacteria > Verrucomicrobiota > Verrucomicrobiia > Limisphaerales > J093 > CAYYMW01. The sequence goes on from CAYYMW010000313.1 coordinate 3,819, forward strand.
CGGAAGAACTCCCCGCCCGTCCGCGTTGCCGTATGGGTGAGCATCTCGCTGAGATCACTCGAGGGGGCGGTCTGGTTGGGACTGAGCAACTGGATGCAATGCACCCGTACCCCCAGAGGCCGTAGCGTTTCGGCGACCGTGTCCGGTTCCGGCCAGCCGGTGACGTTCTCGGCGTCGGTCATGAGCACCATCACGCGGGTTTCGTTGGTGTGCCGTTGCAGGTGTCCGGCGGCCACAATCATGGCCGGGCCGATGGCCGTCCCGATGCCGTTGGTTTCCTGCTTCAGCCGCTCCAGGAGCCACTCGTGGTCCAGGGTTAGCGGGCTGAGGAGATAGGCCTCGCGATCGAAGCTCACCAGGCCCACCCGGTCGTTGGGACGGGCGCGGATGAACTCGGCCGAGATCCGCTTCATGCCCTCGCTGCGGGCCATGCGCCGGCCATCCACGAAGAAGTCGGGGGTGCGCATGGTGCCGGAGAAATCGAGGACGAGCATCAGGTTGATGCCGCGCGTGTCTTCGCGGGTTTCGGACTTCTCCACCTGCGGACGGGCGAGCGCGAGGATCACGAGACACAAACCTGCCAGGCGCAGGGCCGCCAGCCAGTGGCCCGGCTGGATGCGGGGGACGCGGGCGGCGGCCCCGAGCAGCGAGATCGCACTGAACTGGAGCGCGGCCGGCCGGCCACGCCGGCCCCGCCACCAGGCCAACAAAGCGACCAGAAGCAATGCCAGCAGCCAACCAGGCGATGCAAACCGGAAGCCCCCGCTCATGCGGCGCCCTCCGTGGGATTGGACGACGGCGCAATCGGCCGCGAGCAGAGCACGAACGCCACCGCCGCGGCATGGAGTTGGTGGAGTTCGTCCGCCGTGGCCAGATAGCGCCCGAATTTGAAGAGGTCACACCGTTCCAGGTACGCGCCCAGGCTGGTTTGGTGTTCCACCGGCAGCAGGGAGGAGTGCCGCGCGGCCAGCAGGAACTCTTCCGTCGCGAGTTTGGGAGCGCTTAGTCCATAGCGGACTTCAATGTAGCCTCGCAGCACGGCGGTGGAACGAATGCCGTATTCCCGGGAGCACTCGCTCCGGAGCAGCCGGGTTAACCGTTCCAATTCTGCCAGCGTGTCAGCGGCGGGATCGGGGAGGATACCGGACGTGATGGCCGTCCTGCCGGCCCGGCCTCGGAGGGCGCGGCGAAGGAGGACCAAAACGGCAAGGACGACGAGCGCGATGCCGACCGCCAGCAGCCAGCCATAGCTTGGCGGGGCCAGCAGACGCAGGTCCTCGATGAGGTTCGTATCGGTCATGCTCGCGCGGCGTGCCGGCTGGGGCTGGCACGCAGTTGCCGCTGATCGAAGAACTGAAGCAGCGCACGGTGGTAGGGGCGCCCGGTCTCGCACATCACGGCGTCCACTCCCGCGCGGCGAAGCGTCTCCTGCAGGCGGGCGCTCCGCGCGAGCCGCTCCACCTCGAAGGCGTGCCGTACCTGCGGATCGTCCGTGTCCAGTTCGAGCAGGTCGCCCGTCTCGGCATCCTCGCAGACCAGCCAGCCCAGTTGCGGCAGGCGGTGTTCCACTCCGTCCCGGATCGTCAGCGCGACAAGGTCGTGCCGCCGGCTGGCCATGCGCAAGGCGCGCTCGTAGCCTTCATCCAGGAAATCGGAAAGCAGGAACACCGTGGTGCGCCGGCTCAGGACGCCGCCAAGGGTCTGAAGGGCCTTGGCGATCGAGGTCCGGCGTGACTTGGGCCGGTGGCCGAGGATGGCCGCCACGATCGCGACCGCCTGGCGTCGCCCGGTTCTCGGCGGGAGGTAAGCCTCCACTGTATCGGTGAAGAGCAGCAGTCCCACGCGGTCGTTGTTGCGCACGGCGCTGAGCGCCAGCACCGCCGCGACTTCCGCGGCGAGTTCGCGCTTGCTTTGCGGCGCCGATCCGAAGTCCCCGGAGGCGCTCACATCCACCGCCAGCATGACTGTGAGGCAGCGTTCCTCCACGTTCTGCTTGATCTGCACCGTGCCGGTACGCGCGGTGGTGTGCCAGTCGATCGACCGCACGTCGTCGCCCGGCTGGTACTCGCGGATGTCGTCGAACTCCATGCCCCGTCCCCGAAACACCGAACGGTAGGGCCCGGCCAGCAGGTCCTCCACCAGTCGGCGGGTCCGCAATTCGACCAGGCGCACGCGCCGCAGTAGTTCGGCCGGGCCGGTCGCGGGCTGGTTGCCGGCGGGGCTCACGGCACAGGGACCTGCTCCAGAATGTGCGCCACGATCTGCTCTCCGGTCACACCGTCGGCGTCGGCCTCGAACGAGGTCACAATGCGGTGGCGCAAGACATCCGGCGCGATCTGCTTGATATCCATCGGGGTCACGTGCGGACGCCCGTGCAGGAAGGCGAGCGCCTTGGCGGCCAGGGAAAGGTTGATCGACGCCCGGGGTGAACTGCCGAACCGGATGAAGGGCTTCATCTTGGGCGCGAGTTTGGCGGGATCGCGGGTCGTGAACACGAGCCGTACGATGTAGTCCGACACCTGCTCGTCGACATAGACCTGATCCACCAGCGCGCGCATGGCGAGGATGTCATCCGGATGCAGGATCGCATTGAGGGGAGGCCGGGTGGCGGTGCTCGCCATCAAAGCCATGATCTGACGCTCCTCGGTTTCACTCGGGTAGGTAACGACAACTTTGAGCATGAACCGGTCCAATTGGGCCTCGGGCAGGGAATAAGTCCCTTCGAGCTCAATGGGGTTCATGGTTGCGAGCACCAAGAACGGCGACGGCAGCGGAAAGCTCTCCTCGCCGATGGTCACCTGGCGCTCCTGCATGGCCTCGAGGAGGGCGCTCTGCACCTTGGCCGGCGCGCGGTTGATTTCGTCGGCCAGCACGAGGTTGGCGAAGAGCGGCCCCTTGCGCGTGTGGTACGAGTTGTCGCGGGGGTTGAAAACCAGGTTGCCGACGAGGTCGCCCGGCAACAGGTCCGGGGTGAATTGGACGCGGGCGAACTTGAGGTGGAGGCACTGCGCCAGGGCGTTAACGGTCGCCGTCTTGGCCAGGCCCGGGACGCCTTCGAGCAGCACGTGCCCGTTGGCGAGGAGGCCCACGAGGAGGCGCTCGATGAGGGTTTGCTGGCCGATGATGTTGCGCGCCATCTCGGCGCGCAGCGCTTCGAGCCGCGGTTGGTGCGAGACAATCGTCTGCTGGAGCGGACGCAAATCGGTTTGCACGGTGGCAGTGAGTGTAAGAGCGCGGAGGGCGCTTCCAAGCTCAAAGGACGAAATCCGCCCCTGGTCCTATTCAACGCGGCCAGAGCAGCGCTGCTCGGGGGCATCGAGGGCTTGCCCGGGGTGCGCCCGGCGGAGTTCGCCAGCCGGTCGTTCGAGCAGCACGCCACCGGCAACCACCCTCAGCAGAACTGCGCCAGGTGGCGGGCCGCCAGGATGAACCCTTGTTCGCGGCTGAACGCGCTGTCCTCGTGCTCGATGCTCAGCACGCCGCGATAACCGTTCATCCGCAGATGGTTCGTGTACTCGCCCCAGTTGATCCTGCCCGCCCCGGGGATGACATACCGCCACCAGCCGTGGCCATAGATGCCCACGCGCGCCCGGACCTCAACGTCAATCAGCGTATCCTTCGCGTGCGAGTGGAAGATGCGCTTCCCAAACAGCGACACCGGCAGCAGATGGTTGCACTCCTGATGCACCAGGTGGGAGGGATCGTAGTTCAGCCCGAAGTTCTCGTCCTTGATCGTTTCCATGAGGCATTCGAAGGTGTCGATGCCTTGCAGGCAGGTCTCGAACCAGTTTTCGATGGCGATCTTGATCCCCTTGTCTTTCGCGTAGGCGATGATCGGGGCATAGACTTTGGGCACCACGTTCTTGATCTGCTCGATCCGGCTCATGCCGGGCAATGGCATGCCGGTCTGCATGCAGAGGGTGGGCACTCCCAGCAGGACCGCCGCGTCGACCATCTTGCGCGCGTGGCTCTGGAACTTCTCGGCGCCGCCGGGTTGACAGGCGTCCTGAAAACAGGCCAACCCGCTGATCTCGAGCTTGTGCTCGGCCAACTGTTGCTTGATCTCCTCCGCCTTGGCCGCGCTCAGCGTGCCGGGGTCGATATGCCGGCTGCCCGGGTCGGCCACCGCTTCGAGGCAGGTGATGCCCGCCTGTTGGGCGAAAGCAAGGACCTCCGCCAGTGGTTTGTCTCCAAAAGGAGCGGTCAGCATCCCCACCCGCAGCCCCTTGGCCTTGCCAGGCGCGCCCGAGGTTGCGGCTTCGGCGGCGCGGCCGGCCATCCGGTTTGCGGTTTCACCGAGCGCGAGGAGTCCAAGGGTGCCGGCCGTCGAACCCAGAAAACCTCTCCGATTCAGATTCTTCATGATGCGGTGGTACGATATGGTTAGCCGCTCCGCGGTGCGGCGTGCATCGCGAAGAAGGCGTCGTTGTTGGGTCCGATCTTAGGCCGCACCGGCCGCTCAGCAAGCGGTTTCCGCGGTTGAGCCGCGCCAGAGCCGCACCCGCCACCAACCTCCCGTCGGCACCGGCTTGTTTTCCCGCTGTCGCGGTGCGAGCAAAACCGGACAGGTGTAGTTAGCAAAACCGGACACTTT
>CAYYMW010000314.1:0-8326 GCA_964472515.1 uncultured Verrucomicrobiota bacterium
GGGGACGATAGAGGGGGTGGGGAAGAGATGGATGTGAACGTGAAGCAAATTGTGACGGAAGGCTTTACAGATGGCATACGTTGTGCTGTGGTGGGCTTGGGTCAGATTTGCGGAATCTGGGGCAAAACGGCTTGACAGCAGGGCTCCTTGTGATATGCTCAATTTTGTACGATGTGAGTTAGGAATCCGGGTCAGTGGGCGTTTTTTTGCTCAAGTTCTGTATTGACTGACCGATATGGAATGTGATAAAGCTTGACCGGTTAAAGGAACGATGTGGAAATATTGTTATGAAGAAAAATAACATCAAGTGGGTGTTGGCCGTAGTGATTGCAGTAGCAGGGTTGGCGAGCGGTACCGCGTTTGCGGCGACGGACGCCCAGAAGGCTGTAGTTACGAAGGCGATCGCCAAAGCGCCGATTGCTGAGTTGAGCATGAAGGCGGCTCGAACCGTGTCTGCTGCGAAGCAGGCAGAGAAGGAAGACATGGCGGTGGCAGCTGTGGAGGTCGTTGTGGCCAAGCATCCTGCTCTGGCTGCGAACTTGGTTTCCAGCATCGCCTCGTTGGTGCCTGAAGTGGCTGCGAAAGCCGCCAGCAGGGCAGCGGAACTGAACCCCGACCAAGCGGTGAGCATCGCTCGCGCAGCGGCCTTGGCAGCCCCGAAGTATGCCGCCGAAGTTGCGCTGGCGGTCGGGCAGGCGGTTCCCAAGACGCAGGTCAAGGTCGCGGAAGCCGTAGTGGCGGCCGTTCCCAAGGCGATGGTGGCCATGAGCACCACGGTGAAGCCGCAGGCGAGCACCCGCTCGATGGCCAGCCAGGATAACTCCACGATTGATCGCACCACTGACGCCATCAACCCGAACGTGAACGTTCCGTTCCAAGACCGCACCACGCCTCCTGAGACTCCGGATGCGACAGAAGGTTACGACCCGGCTCGCTACGCGACGCCCTGATCAACCCTGAAAGTCCAATAGTTTTGCGAGCGCCTGCTTTCGAGCAGGCGCTTTTTTTATCAAGCAGCGGCTCTGCCGTACTCGGGCCGAATCTGCAGCGCGTGCCCGCAGTAGCCAGGGAGCAGGCTTCGCCGGTGAGCATCATGCCATGTCGCTTCCCCGGTTCGGTTGTGGGAGGTTTGGCGAGGCAGAGACGGTGGCCGACGATGGAGCATTGGCCGTCCTGGTGGGTGGACCACTGCTGCATGCGACTCGATGGTGGCTTGAGGCCGCCCCGCGGAGGGAGGTGCGCGTGGGGACGGTCTCGGCGAGGGGGGGCGTCAGCGATGCGTGGGGGAGAGGATGCTCTGCTGGGCGCAGCCGGATTACTTTCGGGAACGGCGGCCGGATTTGGCTTCGAGGAACAAGCGCAGACGGGAGGTGTCCTTGAATTCGATCCGGTTGTCAACTTGGCGCGTGATCGTGGCGGCGGTGTCACGCATGGATTCGATGAGTTCGGCGCCCTTCTGCGGCCCTAACACGCTGACGGCGGTCGAAAGGGCGTCCGCAGTCATCCCATCCGGGGCGATCACGCTTACCAGGCTGTGATCGGTGAGGCCAACCCCGGTGCGGGGGTCGACGATGTGAGAGTATCTGCGGCCGTCGATTTCGAGGCGCTGAAAGAGGTCGCCTGAAGTGGCGAGCGCGACGTGACGGAGGTGGACGAAACGCGCTGGGGGCGCGTTGGTCACGTCCAGCGGCGCGAGTTCAATGCGCCAGCCGGGCTTGCCGGGAGGGGGGGCCGAGACCACCAGGTCACCGCCGCCCGAGATCAGGGCACTGTGTACGCCATGGCTCGCGAGAGTCTTGAGGGCTTCATCCAGCGCGTAGCCCTTGGCGATGCCGCCCAGATCCAGACGCATGCCGGGTTGACGCAGCAAGGCGGTCCGGCGCGCGGCATCCAACTCGAGCTGCTGCCAGCCCACGGCACGACGGGCGGTTTCAAGACGGGCGGCTTCCGGCAACCGGCGGTCGCGCCGCGCCTTGCGCCAAAGGCTGACGGCGGGGCCGACCGTGACATCGAAGGCGCCATCGCTGAGCTGCGCCATGGCTTGCGAGGCGGTCAGGACCTTGAGCAGTTCGGGGCTGAGCGGCACCGCCTCGCCTGAGCCCGCGGAGCGCGAAAGCCGGCTGAGTTCGCTGTCGAACTCGTAGTCGCTGAGTATGTCGTTGAGCTGGCGGATCCGGTTGAAGGCGTCCGTGGCGGCGCGGTCGGCGTACCCCTGGCTTTCGGCATACAGCACCATGCGGAATGGCACCCCCATCTGAGGCTGGGTGTACTCGTAACGGTTCAGGGCCGGGGAAGGGGACGGCGGGTTCGTATGGCAACCGACCCCAAGCCAGACCAAGGCGGCCAGCAACGAACCATGGAAGGTGATTCGCATGGGGCATGATGGGGCTGTCAACGGTGCGCGGCGATGCTTAAACGCGGAGGAAGATCCGGCGTTGATACAGGAAGCGGCTGAGCGCGACCACCAAGGCCAGGCCGACCACCGCGATCGCCATCTCCTCGTAACGGCCCAGCCAATGGCCCAAGTCTCCGCCGACAAAGCGTTTCGCGATATTCTCGAAGTTTACGAGGGCACAAGCCATATAGATCGTGATGGGGTTCATCCCGATCCAAATGAACGGCTCGGCCCAGGTCCGCTTTTGCCAGACATCCACGATCTGGTAAAAGGCTGCCAGCAGGAAGCAACTGTAACCGCCGGCCACCAGCACATAGGAGGAAGTCCAGAGCTTCTTGATCACCGGGAACTGCAAATGCCAGAGCCATCCGGCTGCGGCCAGCGAAACGCCGGCGATCACCAACCCCTGTACCTTGGCCTTGGGGGACTTTGTCGCATCTCTCAGCCAGACGGCGGCGAGCGTCCCCAACAGGGCGGAGGCGATGGCAGGCAGGGTGCTGAGGAGGCCTTCGGGATCGTAGTCTCCATCCCACTTGCGAAGCGGCAGATACTCCTTGTCGACCCAGTTGGCCAGGTTGCGGCCTTCCTCGAAGTGGCCCGCGCCGATTCCTGGAACCGGAACGAAGGTCATCAACGCCCAATAGGTCACAAGAATCCCGGCCGTCAGCGCGATGCGGCCCCGGGTGCCAAGGTAGCAGAACGCCAAGCCGGCAAACAGGTAGGCAAAGGCGATTCGCTGCAGCACCCCCAGCAGGCGGATCTTCTCGAAGGGGGTGCCCAAGCCGCCGTAATAGAAGATGCCCAACAGATACAGGATGAGGAAGCGGCGGAAGATCTGGCCAATCACCGCGGCCCGGCCGTGTTGCGCGATCCGCCGATCCAGTGAGAAGACGAGCGAGACCCCCACCAGGAACACGAACAGCGGGAAGATCAAGTCGTAGAAGGCGAATCCCTCCCACGCCCGGTGGTCCATCTGATCTGCCAGCAGACGCACCGGTCCCACTTGGCTGATCTTGTGCAATGCCTGCACCAAGGCGTCGCCTCCGACAATCCAGAACATGTCGAAGCCTCGCAACGCATCCAGCGAGACGAGCCGGGTGCTGGGCTCCTTGGCGGGCGCCGTGGCAGGGTGGGGGCTGACCGCAGGTGCGTTGGGAACGGCCATGGGGGATGGGCTTTCGGGGTTGCCTAGTAATGCGCCAGAACCTCGATCTCGACCCGGGCGCCCTTCGGCAGCGCGGCCACCTGGACGGTCGAGCGCGCCGGGAAGTCCGCCGTGAAGAAGCGCGCGTAGACCTCGTTCATGGCGGCGAAATCGGCGAGGTCAGTGACGAAGACGGTGGTCTTGACCACGTTGCCCAGCGTCAAACGCTCCGCCGCGAGGATCAGTTGGATGTTCTCGATGACGCGCTGCGTTTGGGCACGGATGTCCCCCGTGACCAAGGCTCCTGTGGCCGGATCCAAAGGAATCTGGCCGGAGCAAAAGAGGAGGTCACCCACGCGGACGGCGTGGCTGTAGGGACCCACTGGCGCAGCCGCGCCGACGGGACGAACGATTTGTTTCTGAGTCATGGCTACTGGGAGTCGTGGCGGTAGCTTGGCGGCCCTTACTTGACCTCCTCGTACCAAGCCATCTGGATGGCCTCGAGAATCGCCTCGCTGGAACTCTTGGGGTCACCCTCGAAATCAGGCAGCGCCAGCACCATCTTGTGAAGCCGGGGAAAACTGAGATTGAGGGGATCGACGTCCGGGTGGAGGTCTTGGAGAGCCCAAGCGATTTCGTCGGTATCGTGCCAAGTCAGCTTCATGCGATACGCAATGCGTGCTCCTCTTTACTGGCGCCGGCGGGAATGGTCAAGCACGGCGGCGGCGTGGCGGATCGGCGGCCGTCGCCAAAATGCGGGCTCAGTCGAGGCGGCGCTTGTGCCATCGAAGGATGGCGCGCGTGGAAAAACTTCCTCCCGACCTTGCCCACGCAGCTGATGCTCGTCGTTTAGAAGCTGACTGGCGAACCGCGCCAGGAGCCAGCAAAACCTCGCCGCTTTCGGCTTGAGGCGGGCGAGGGGGACGCTAGAGTGCGCCGTGTAGCCGAACACGCTTACCCAGTGCGTCCTATGATGAAGACGTTTTGTTTCACGCTTGGTTGCGCCATGTGGTTGGGCAGCTTGGTGGCGCCCTGCACCCGGGCCGCTGCCACCCCCATCCAGATCGACATCCCGTACACACGGTATGTGCTGCCGAACGGCTTGACGCTGCTCGTGCACGAGGACCACAAGGCGCCGATCGTCACGATCAACGTCTGGTATCACGTAGGCTCCAAGAATGAGCGGTTCGGGCGGACGGGGTTCGCCCATTTGTTCGAGCACCTGATGTTCAACGGCAGCGAGCACTACAATGACGATTATTTCAAGCTGCTTGAACCGGAGGGAGCCACCACGCTGAACGGCACCACGGATTTCGACCGCACCAACTACTTTCAGGATGTGCCGGTTTCGGCGCTGGACCTGATCCTCTGGGCCGAGGCAGACCGCATGGGGTGGCTGGTGAAGGCCATCGATCAGGCCAAGTTGGACGAGCAGCGCGGGGTGGTGCTGAACGAGAAGCGCCAGGGCGAAAACCAGCCCTACGGCAAGGTGTTCCGGCTTCTCTTGGAGGGACTGTTCCCCAAGGGCCACCCGTATTCGTGGGAAGTCATCGGCCTGGAGGAGGACTTGAAGGCCGCGACTCTGGAAGACGTTCACCAGTGGTTCAAAAGCAACTACGGCGCGGCCAACGCGGTGCTTTGCTTGGCGGGGGACATTGACCCGGCCACGGCCAAGGCCAAAGTGGAGAAGTACTTCGGGGAAATCCCGGCCGGCCCACCCATGACCCGGCCGCAGAAGTGGGTGCCGCGCCGCACCGGCGTGCAACGGGCGGTGACGCAGGATCATGTGAAGCTGCCGATGCTGCTGCAGGCGTGGACCATCCCCGGCTGGGGCACGCGCGAGAGCGTGGCGCTGGGCTTGGCGGGAGACATTCTGACCACCGGCAAGAGCTCGCGGCTGTACAAGCGTTTGGTCTACGAGGATCAGTTGGCGGTCAGTGTCAGCGCCTACCCGTTTGCGCTCGAAATTGCAGGCGGCTTTGGGATTCAAGTGATGCTGCGGCCGGGGATCGAGCTTGCGCGCGTGGAACGGATCGTCGACGAGGAAGTGTCACGTTTTCTCCGCGAAGGCCCCAAGGAAGACGAACTGCAGAGAGTCAGGAGCCAGCGCGTGGCGGAATTCGTGCGCGGGGTGGAACGGATTGGCGGTTTTGGCGGGAAATCGGACATCCTGCTTGAGAACCAGGTTTACGGGAACGATCCGGCCTACTACAAAACCACCTTCAACTGGCTCCAGACCCTGGGGCGCGACGAGATTCACGCGACCGCCCGCGAGTGGCTGACGGACGGCAAGTTCGTGCTGGAGGTGGCCCCGTTCCCCGACTTCACCGCGCAATCCACAGGCTTGGACCGCACCCAGAAGCCCGCCACCAGCACCCCGCCGGAGGCGCGCTTTCCGGCGTTCCAGCGGACGGAACTGGAGAATGGGCTCAAGGTCCTCACTGTCGAGAGTCATGCGGTGCCGATGGTGATCTTCAGTCTGCTTATCGATGCGGGCTACGCGGCCGATCCGGCGGACCTGCCCGGGCTGGCCTCCATGACGGCGCAGATGCTGGAGGAAGGCACGGCCAAGCGCAACAGCCTGAAGATCAGCGACGAACTGCAACTGCTGGGGGCGCAGTTGAATTCCTGGGCGGATTTGGACCAATGCGGACTGAGCCTCAACACGCTCAAGGCCAGACTGGAGCCCGCGTTGGAGCTTTACCAGGATGTGCTCTTGCATCCGGCCTTTCCGGAGAAGGAGCTGGCACGTCTGAAGCAGGAGCGCCTGGCAGGCATCCAACTCGAAAAGAGCGAGCCCGACGCCATGGTGCAGCGCGTGCTGCCCCGCCTTCTCTTCGGCCCCGGCCACCCCTATGCGTCGCCTCTGACCGGTACCGGGACGGAGGCGTCCACAGAGAAGCTGACGGTGGCGGACTTGCGCCGGTACCACGGCACCTGGTTCAAGCCCAATAACGCCACGCTGGTGATTGTCGGCGATACCACCCAAAGCGAGATTCTGCCGGTGGTCAAACGCGTGTTCGGCGGTTGGGGGCGGGGCGAAGTGCCGGCGAAGCAGATTGCCGCTGCGGCGTTGCCCGGGCAGCCGGTGGTCTACGTCATCAACAAGCCAGGCGCGGAGCAGTCCACGATCTACGCGGCTCAACTGGCGCCGCCGAAGGCGGACCCGCAGGACTTTGCCCGGGCCAACCTGAATACCCTCTTTGGCGGCAAGTTCACTTCGCGCATCAACATGAACCTGCGCGAGAACAAGCACTGGACCTACGGTGCCCGTAGCGGTTTCTGGGACACCTCGCACCAGCGCCCATTCGTGGTGAACGCGCCGGTTCAGACGGACAAGACCGCCGAATCGATGGCCGAGATCAAGCGCGAGCTGCAGGAGATCGCCAACGACCGGCCGCCCACGGAAAAGGAAGTGCTTGAAACGCGCCGCCGGGCCGTCCTTGGGTTGGCGGGACGCTGGGAGACCATGAGCGCGGTGGCGGGATCGCTCAGCGAGTTGGTGAGATTCCACTATCCAGACGACTACTTCCAGACCTACGCCGCGCGCGTAGCGGGCATCAAGCCGGAGGAAGTTGGGGCGGTAGCCAAGGCCATGCTGCGTCCGGAACAACTGGTCTGGGTGGTGGTGGGTGATCGGGAGAAGATCGAGGATCCCATCAAGAAGCTGGGGGTGGGTGAGGTGAAAGTCATCGAAGTCGAGTAGGCTCGGCGGGCTCTTCCCACGAGGGAAACCAGCCGTCTTGGGCCAGGCGGCGGGCAACGAACCCGCCAAGTTGCGGCTGGACGTACCCCACCCCCCCCGCCAAGCTCGCGGGACATGGTACCGTCTTTGCTGGCCACGCTGCTCTTCGCCCTCTCGGTGATGGCGGCCAGCCGTTCCATCGGGCACTTGGGGAGCAACCTGGCCAATTTCTGGCGGGTGTTCCTGGCGGCGGTCCTGCTTGGTCTGTGGGGGCATACCGTCGGCCAAGGGTTGGCGGGACCGGGGCTGGCCTTCTTCTTCCTCAGCGGCTGCGTGGGATTTGGCCTGGGGGATGTGGCCTTGTTTCAAGCGATCCCCCGGCTGGGGCCCCATCTGAGCAGCTTGTTGATCAACTGCTTTGCCGCGCCGATGGGGGCTTTGATCGAGTGGCTCTGGCTGGGGCAACGGCTAACCAGCCACCAACTGGCGGCGGGTGGCGTCATCTTGGCGGGCGTGGCGCTGGCGCTGGCCCCCAAGCGCGGCGAAGGCTTCCCCAGCAGCCACCGCTGGCTGGGGATCTTCTATGGGCTCATGGCCGCCTTGGGCCAAGCGGGAGGGGCGGTGCTGAGCCGGAAGGCCTTTGCCATGGCAGCCTCAGTGGGGCAGCCGATGGACGGGGGAACCGCCGCTTACCAACGGATTCTGGGCGGCTTGCTGGTGGCGGTGGCCGTGCTGGCCTGGCAAACCCGCGTGGAACCGGGTCTCACCCGGCGTGGGCCCGGGTGGCGGTGGCTCGATCCAGGCAAAGCATGGAAGTGGGTCATTCTTAACGCCTTGTCCGGGCCGGCCATTGGCGTGGGCCTGTACCAATGGGGTTTGGCGGTGGCGCCCAGCGGGGTGGTCCTCTCCATCGTGGCGACCACCCCCTTGGCGGTGATGCCTTTGGCTTGGGCACTGGATGGCAAGAGGCCAGGCAAGCGGGCCATGGGTGGGTCGTTGCTCGCCGTAGCCGGCGTCATTGGGCTCATCCAGACCCGGTGAGCCGTGCGGGGTGTAAAGGAATCTGGTGGGCTGAATTTTGAAAACCGCGATTTTGTTGGAT
>CAYYMW010000315.1:0-8326 GCA_964472515.1 uncultured Verrucomicrobiota bacterium
AGCCGAGATTGGGCACGTGCGGCTTGATCGAGCCGGGGCCATTGTGGAGTCGCGGTGTTCGGGTTGGGCGGTTGACCGGCGGGTGCGCGAAGCGGTGGCGAGGGAACCGCAGGGACTGCTGGCGAAGCTGGCGTCCGGTGCCACGGGTGGCGAGGCGCGGTTCCTCGGGCCGGCGTTGGCGGGCCAGGACGCCACGGCGCGGCGGCTCCTGGATGAGGTGGCGGAAGATCTGGCCTTCGGTCTCTCCCACGTGGCGCATTTGATGCATCCCCAGGTGATTGTGCTGGGCGGCGGGCTTTCGCTGCTGGGCGAGCCGCTGCAGGCGAGGGTTGCGGCGGCATTGCCGCAGTTCCTGATGCAGGCCTTTACACCGGGGCCGGAGGTGGTTTTGGCCAGTCTGCGGGAGGACGCCGTGCCGGTCGGCGCCTTGCGTTTGTGCGCCCCGCGCGGGTAGTTGCGCGCGTTCGTTGCAGGCAGGCGTTGCGGTGGACAAGGCAGGGGCGGTGGCGCATGCTCGCGCCATGCAGGTCTTGCTGTGTCAGATGGCGGTGGAGTGGGAGAACCCGGCGGCGAATTGCGGCCGGGTGGAGTCGATGCTGGCCAGCCAGCCACCGCCGCGGGGCTCCCTGTTGGTGCTGCCGGAGATGTTTGCCACCGGCTTCAGCATGCAGCCCGGCAGCATTCCGGAAGACCGGCAGCGGGACGTCGACGGATGCCTGATGGACCTCGCCCAGCGCCAGGGCGTGTGCGTGGTGGCGGGAGTGACCACGCCCGCGCCCCTTGGCCGATGGCGCAACGAGGCCGCCGTCTACTTTACGGACGGTCAGCCTCCCCGCCGCTACACCAAGTTGCACCCGTTCAGCTTTGGCAAGGAGAGCGAGTGCTATGCCGCCGGGGACCGGCTGATCACGTTCGCCTGGCAGGGGGCGGTCTGCGCGCCGCTGATCTGCTACGACCTGCGCTTTCCCGAGCCCTATCGACTCGCCGCGGAAGCGGGGGTGGAGGTCTTTGTGGTGATCGCCAGCTGGCCGACGGTTCGAGTGGAACACTGGCTGGCGTTGCTCCGCGCCCGGGCGATCGAGAACCAAGCCTACGTGATCGGGGTGAACCGCTGCGGGGCCGATCCCAAGCTGACGTATCCGGGGCGCAGCGTGGTCGTGGATCCGCTGGGTGAGTTGGTGGCGGACGCAGGGGATGGCGAGCGCTGTTTGAGCGCCGAGCTGGATTTGGCGAAGCTGCGGGCTTGGCGGCAGGATTTTCCGGCCTTGCGCGATCGCCGGACGGATTACGGACGCCTGATCGTCTATCCCCCGCAGGCAGGCGGCTGAGCGACGGCTGGGCGGCAGCGCGGACGTCCTAGCGCAGTTTGCCGTTCTTGAAGTCGAACGGGATCAACACGGTGTTGGGCTGGCCGTTGGGGAAACGCATTTTGAGGGCCTTCTCGCGCGCCTTGGCGTCCAAGTCGGGGAGGCCCGAACCTTGCCGGACCTCCATGGCGGTGACCTTGCCGTCGGCGTCGTGGGCGACCAGCAGCAAGATGGTCCCTTCGCCTTGGGGAGCGGGAGTGGCGGCCTTCGGCTTTTTGGCCGGCTTGGCGGCTTTCTCTTCCCCACCGCCCCTTGAGGAGGGCGAGAGCTTGTTCGAGTAGTTGGGAGTCAGGTAGTTCTCGGAGGAACTCTGGCAGCCGCCCGCCAGCAGGGCGGCCAGCCCCAGCGCGCTCAGCGCGGCGACGGGTTTGAGGAAGAGGGGCATGGCAGGGGTTGGGTCAGAGTCCGAGGAGCTTCTTGAGTTGGTCACGGGGATCGGCGGCGGCGCTGCCCGAGGTGGCGGGCCCGTAGGCGCGGCGAGCCAGCTCGAACCATTCGCAGTAGTTGGCGCGGTCCTTATCGGCCACGGGTTCGGCCCGCGGTTCGCGGCATTGGTGCGCGCGGTGAGGTTCGTAATAGGAGCAATTGAGGCAGACGTGGAGCTCGGCCTGGCATCGCTCACAACTCTCGCTGCGGCCGGGTTGCCGGGTGGCTGTGTATTCCCAGCCGCATTGGTGACAATGGCGTGTCAATGCCATAACGCCCCCGAGTATAGCCCGCCAGGAGCGGGAGGCCACGGATAAAAGCGCAAATCGCGCGCCCTCGGGGCGGTTGACTCAACGCAGGGAGGCGGACGGGGGAACCGAGACCACGCGATTCCCAGCCGGGTCGATCTGATAGGTCGTGATGAAGATGACCAAGCGTTTGGCCGGGGGCGCGTCCTGCTTCGGTTCGGTGCCAAGGTCGGCGATGCCGCCCAGCACCAGGGTCTGGCCATCCCCGACGCGGGCGTTGGTTTGCAGGGTCCGGGTGCGAAACCGGGGCAGCGGCCGGTCCACTTTCTGCTCGCCGGCCCGGGTCGCCACGCGCACCTTGCCCGCCGTTTTCGCCGGCTCGTATCCGAGGAACTCGACCAGCTGGAAGTTGACCGCAAGGTCAATTGCTTTGCCGTCGGCGGTGACGTTGGGTATCAGATCGAGCGTGGGACCGACGGGGATGGTTTGCACGATGAACGGACTGTCATTCGTGTAGGCCGACTTCGGTACTCCCGGCCGAACGAGGGCGTTGGTGTGGATGCCCACAATGACCGAGCTCAGTTCCGTCAGGGACACCTGCGCCTGCCGTCCGCTCAGTGTGGTCACCCTGGGTGTGGAGAGCACATTGACCCCGGAGCGGGATTCCAGCGCGCGAAGCACCACCCGGTACTGAGGATCGGACAGCAGACCCGATAACGTGGGCTGCGCCAAGCCGGTGGCGGTCGAAACCTGGAACACGGGCAGGGGTTGCCGGTTGGTGTAGTCCCCGATGGTTTGGGCGAGCGCCGAGTGATTGGTGGAATCGGAGAATCGGGCGCGGTCGGGCCAGGATTCCAGGAACAGCCCGCCCGGCTGACTGTTCGTCCCGGGGCCCACCACGGTCTGTCCCATGAAGAAGTTCATGCCCACGCCGGAGGCGTTGCGCTCGTCCATCTCGACGAACCGGGCCTCGATCACCACCTGCGGCGGCGCCTGGTTCAACTGCGTCAACGCCAGCTCGGCCAGCGTCTGCTCTTGGGAGGTGGCGCGGAGCAGCAGTGTCAGCGCGTGCTCGTTGAAGATCAGCGAGCGGCCATCAGGCCCCTGAAACAGCCCGCCTTCCCGGCTCGCCGGAGAGAGCCGGCCGCTGTTGGTCAACGGCACGCCGGCCACCGCCAGGAAGCGCCGCAACCGTTCCCCCATGGCCTCCTGTTTTCCGGCCGGGTCCATCTCATCCAGCGCGCTTTGCGCGGTCGCCGCGCCAAGCCGATACGTGCGAGTCACCAGTTCCAGAGGGGCAGGCTGAACCGGAGGCGCCGCGGTTGCCGCTTCGGGCACCGATGCCGCCGGCTCGACTTTGGCATCGCTGGAAGAGGTGGGCGCAGGCTCAACTGGCTTCGCTTCCGTTGCCGGAGCGGACTGATCCGCGGTACCGGCGGATTCGGCCGTGGCAGCCTCGACCGCCGGCACAGCGGGTCCGGGGGGCGCCGCCAGCACGGGCGTTGGCTGGGGCGGGGTGCGCCTTGGTTCCGTCCGGTTGTGGCTGGGCTGCGGGCCAGGCGGGAGCGCGGTCGGGGTCGAATGCGCGAGGTCCATGACCAGGTCGAGCGCCGGGGGCGAGGCGGCGGCCCGCGGCAACAGCCACGCGCCGACTCCCAGCGCAAGCCAGCCCACCCCGAGCGCGCCGAGCATGGCCACTCCGTGCGCCGCCAGACCGGCAGGGCCCGGCCAGACGGCGGACTCGAGTCCTGACAGCCGCTTGACCCGCCGGGCCAGCCCGGAGCGGAAGCCATCGCCATGAGCGCCCAGCCAGGCTGCCGGCGGGCGGGGATTCAGCCTCCGGGCCAGATCCAGAAGACACTCTGCCAGTACGGTTGGACCGTTATCCACGGCCAGACTGGCCTCATCGGCCGCGAGTTCGCTGGCGGCGCGCAACTGCCCCCGGCCCCACCACAAACCCGGGTGCCACCAGAGCGGCGCGAGCAGCACATCGGCCATCAAGTGCCAGCCGGGATCGCCGGCGGCCAAATGGGCCAGCTCGTGAGCCAGCATGGCTTCCTGCTGGGGACGGGAGAACCGCTCGCCGAAGTCGGCGGGCAGCCCGACGGTGGGATGCCGCCAGCCGCAGGCAACCGGACCTTGGAGATAGCCGGAAACCTGCACTCGCGGCCGCACGCGCAAGCTCATCCTGGCCGCCAACGCGTGAACCCGGGCTGCGATCTCCGGCGAGGCGGGCCGGGCCGTACGCCGCCAAAGGAACCACCAGAGGATTCGCCCCCCCAGCAACCAAATCAAAACCAAGGCTGTCCCACTAGCCCAGACCATCCCGGGCCACCACCCGTATTGCCCCTCATGAGTCCGTGGCGATGCAGCCCGTTCCTGCGCGGAACTGGTGGACACGGCGGCCGGCTCGACCACGGTCGAGGGGAGGGCTCCGTAACGCACTTGCCATTCCCTACCGGCTGCAGGCAGGGCAGCCGGCGGTTCCGGCTTCCACCATTTCCCCCCCGCCACGGTGCCGGCGAAGGCCAGGGCACAAGCCAGGAACGCAGCCCGCCACAGGCATTGACGCCGGGTGGCGGAAGTCATCCGCAGGTTCATCAACCCTGCGACGACCAAGACTGCGGTCGCGCTCAGGAAAAGCAGGCCGAGGCAGTCGAGCCACCAAGCCAGGTCGGGTGAGGAGGAGTTCATGGTTTGCCCTTGCGTTCGGAGATTAACGCTTCCAGCCGCGCCAACTCGTCGCGGCTCACCTCGCGATGGGTCAGCAGGTGGCTGACCATGTTCGAGAGGCTCCCCGCGAACAGGCGGTCCAGCAACTGTCCCGCCAGCGATTGCGTGATCTGGTCGTGGGCGACCAAGGCGCGGTAGAGGAACTGCCTTCCCTTGGCTTCGTGCGCGACCAAGCCTCGCGCTTCCATCTTCCGCAGCATGGTGGCCACGGTGGTGTAGGCGAGGCCGGCGTCGGAACCGAGTCCCGCCAGGACACCGGCCACAGAGGTTTCGCCGTCGCGCCAGAGGACCTTGAGGATGCGCAACTGGAGATCTCCCAAGCGGAGTTGAGCCGGCGATCTGGCCGGATCCGATCGATGACTCGAAGTGGACATGGATGTGTGGCTCATCTATTACTTGGGTAATACTACCATGGTAATAGTTGCCGTCAAGCGGTGTTTTTTTGATCGGCATCAAAAAGCAGCCCCGGCCTTGCGCCTGACTCCGGCGGAGGCATATTGGCTCATGATGAAACGGCTGTGGCAGTCGATGACGGTGGGTGTGCTCGCAGGGCTGCTGCTAACCGCGCTCGGCGGGAGTGAGAACAAGACCATGAATGCGAATGAGCCTGCGGATCAAACGGGGCATACGGACTTCGCCGTCTTTGGCGGAGGGTGTTTCTGGTGCGTTGAGGCGGTCTTTGAGCGAGTCAAAGGGGTCAAGGCCGTGGTAAGCGGTTACGCCGGGGGGCAAACCCCGAACCCGACCTACAAGCAGGTCTGCAGCGGTGAGACCGGGCATGCCGAGGTGGTGAAGATCGAATTCGATCCCAAGCAGGTCACTTTTGACCAGTTGGCAGGGTTGTTCTGGCACGCTCACGACCCCACTACGTTGAACCGGCAAGGACCGGACTCCGGCACGCAGTACCGGTCCATCATCCTCTATCGCGACTTGGCGCAGAAGCTGGCCGCCGAGAACTCGAAGAACCTGGCCGCCGCGGAGTTCGCCCAACCGATTGTCACCGAGATTGTGCCGCTCAAGGTCTTCTATCCGGCCGAGGCCTACCATCAGGACTACTTCCGGCTCCACCCCAACCAACCTTACTGCGCGGCGATCATCCGGCCCAAGGTGGATAAACTGAGCCAGGGCGGGAAGATCGGCGGGGCTCCGGCCGTGGGCAAGTGAGGGGGGCCGACACAGTGATGCTCCTCTGGGCACGACCAAGCATCGTCCATGGCTGACGCCTGCAGACGGGGGTGAGCCGGTTCGGTCGCTCACGGCGCGACTCCGCGCGGAGACACGGGTGCGTTGGGGGTGAGTGTCTATTCCTCCAGGCAATCGGACGTGGGCGTGTCCTAATCCTTGACAAAGGCCGGGAACGGCCATTTGCGGGTGGATCGCGCCGCAGCTCGGAGTTGCAGCTATCGCCAAGTGATTGGCCTGCAAGGCAGGATGGGCCGGCGGGGAGAGCCGGTCTCCTCGAGTTTGTCAAGGAAGCGTTTGCGGGACGGGATTTTCGAGGGGGTGCCGAGCGTGGAAAAATGCGGAGCCATTGTCCGGGGGCAAAGGTATTGTTGACAAACAACATAGCCGGGCAGGCACAGGACAGGGGTGGGTTCGAGTGGTCGCAGTTCTGAAGATTGGCAAGCGGGATGCGTATTGCAGAATCGTCGGTCTATGAAAACTAGTATGTTCCGCTCGCTCGCTGTCGCCGCCTTGTTTATTGGCGGTTCATTTAACGCTCTGGAAGGTGCCGGGTATGTCCTGTCGAAGGCCGCTCTTCGATGGAACACGAACTCGGAAGCTGACGTCGTCGGCTACCGGGTCTATTACGGCGCCCAAAGTGGCAAATATACCAATTGCGTCTCGGTTGGCGTGACCAACGCCACCATGGTGAAGAGTCTGATCGTTGGTCAGACCTACTACTTCATGGTTACGGCGGTCAACAGCAAGGGCGTCGAGAGCCTGCCTTCGAAGGAAACGTCGAAGACGGTTACGCTGACCCGGACCGCCGCGACGCTGTCCCTGCTGGCCGCCAGCACCCCGGTTGCCGACGCCCCCGCTGAGGGGACCGAGACGACCACCCCGACCGCGTCACCGTAGGGTTGGCGGGTCATCGATTTCTGCGAGCCATCCAAAGCACGGCACGCACATACGCACGCACGCACGCGCCGGGCACTGCCCGGCGCGTTGCGTTGGGGGGAGTCGACCGGGGTCGAAAACAGGACGGCAGGGGCCTCGACCTTGGGGCGGAGGCGCGAGGAGACTGAGGGCAGGAGCTTGATTCGCAGAATCCAACCCCATCCGAGGCCGCCGTCGCGGTGCTGCTATTGGGCCAAGGCCAAGGGGCTCTTCCGGCGATGCCAGTCGGTGGCCTGCTCGTAAGCGTGAGCGACCCTGAGCAGGGCGGATTCGCCGAAAGGACGGCCGAGGAGCTGGAGGCCGATGGGGAGTTCGGGGCGATCCGCGGTCTTGGCGGTGAAGCCGCAGGGGAGGCTCAAGCCCGGGATCCCGGCGAGGTTGCAGGAAAT
Organism: uncultured Verrucomicrobiota bacterium; assembly: GCA_964472515.1. Lineage (GTDB taxonomy): Bacteria > Verrucomicrobiota > Verrucomicrobiia > Limisphaerales > J093 > CAYYMW01. Next base: position 7,285 of record CAYYMW010000315.1, read on the forward strand.
GGTGAAGATGTCCGAGAGGTACATTTGAAGCGGGTCGTCCGTCTTCTCACCCGCGCGGAAGGCCGGGGTGGGGGTCGTGGGGGTGACGATGGCGTCCACCTTCTCGTAGGCGGCGAGGAAATCGTTGCGGATCAGGGTGCGCACCTTCTGAGCGCGCAGGTAATAGGCGTCGTAGTAGCCGCTGCTGAGGACGTAAGTGCCGAGAATGATGCGACGCTTGACTTCCGCGCCAAAGCCCTGGCCGCGGGTGCGGCAGTACATCTCGATGGGGTCGGCGCCTTCCGCGCGCAGGCCGTAGCGGACACCGTCGAAGCGGGCCAAGTTGGCACTGGCCTCGGCAGTGGCCACGATGTAATAGGTGGCGACGGCGTACTCGGTGTGGGGCAGGGAGATTTCCACCGGTTCGGCCCCGAGTTGGATGAGTTGGTCGAGGGCGCGGCGGACGGCGGTTTCCACCTCGGGATCGAGGCCGCTGATGAAGTATTCCTTGGGCAGGCCAAGGCGCAGCCCCTTCAGAGCGCCGGAGTCCAGTTGAGTGTAGGCGGGAACGGGCTCCGGCACGCTGGTGGAGTCGCGGCGGTCATGGCCGCTGATGACTTCGAGGACCCGGGCGGCGTCCTGGACGCACTTGGCGAAGGGGCCGATCTGGTCGAGCGAGGAGGCGAAGGCGACCAGGCCGTAGCGGGAGACGCGGCCGTAGGTGGGCTTTACCCCCACGACGTTGCAGAGGGCGGCGGGTTGGCGGATGGAGCCGCCGGTGTCGGAGCCGAGCGTGGCGATGCAGGTATCGGCGGCGACGGCGGCAGCAGAACCACCGGAGGAACCGCCGGGAATGCGGGTGGTGTCCCAAGGGTTGCGGGTGAAACCGAAAGCGGAGTTCTCGGTGGAACTGCCCATGGCAAACTCGTCCATGTTCAGCCGGCCGAACAGGATGGCGCCGGCGGCGCGAAGGCGCTCGGTGACGGTGGCATCGTAGGGGGCGATGAAGTTCTCGAGGATGCGGGAACCGCAGGTCAACGGCTGGCCGCGCACGGCCAAGACG
>CAYYMW010000316.1:0-8215 GCA_964472515.1 uncultured Verrucomicrobiota bacterium
CCCCCGGATTCCTCTTCCCCCTCCGCTTCAAGGTCGAGACCGCCACCCAGCCCGACTTCACCGGAGCCGTGTTGGTGGCGGACCACACCCAGGCCGACGAGCCGAACCCCGGCACCAACGCCGTCGTTTGCCGCTTCACCGCCCAACCAACCCGCTGGCTGCGGCTGACCGTGACCCGCTTGCGCGAACGCGACCCGGGCAACTGCGCCTTCGCGCTGGCGGAGCTGCAGGCCCTCCAAGGGGATCAGGTTGTGTCCCAAGGCGCTCAAGTGAGCAGTGAGCAAGCCATTGACGGCGGGGCCTGGGCCAAACCGCATCTGACCGATGGAGTGCTGCGAACCATCCCGCCCGGCGGCGAGCCGGGCGCTCTGCCGGCCACCATGGCTCGGCGCTCGTTCCGGATCGAGAAGCCGGTGCGCCGGGCTACCGTTTACTCGGCTGCTCTCGGGGTCTACGAACTCCGGTTGAACGGCCAGCGCATAACCGACTTGCTGGCCCCCGAGTGGACCAGCTATCGCAACCGTGTCCAATACCAGACCCGCGACGTTACCCGCCTGCTCCGCCGGGGACAAAACGTGGTGGCAGCGATGATGGGGGAGGGCTGGTACGCCGGCCGGTTGATGCTGGTGGGCCGGTTCGCCTACGGCACCCATCCCCGGCTGTTGGCGCAATTGGAAGTTGAATACGATGATGGCTCTCGCGAGGCAGTGGTCACCGATGCGTCTTGGCGGACCACGACCGACGGTCCCATCACAGCCTCGGGCATCTACGATGGTGAAACCTGGGATGACCGCAAGGCCAAGGCGGGTTGGGACTTGCCGGGTTACGCCGACGCGGCGTGGCCTGTGGCGGCCGCTTTCCCGCTGGATGGCAGGAAACTCGTCTGGCAGCGGAACGAGCCCATCGGCGTAACCTCCGAGTTCGAACCAGGGAAACCCGCCGAACCGAAGCCCGAGGTTTATGTCTTCGATTTGGGCCAGAACCTAGTGGGCTGGTGCCGCCTCCGGGCCAAGGGACGCGCCGGCCAATCCGTGGTCCTTCGTCATGCCGAGATGCTGAACGAGGACGGCACGCCGTACACGGCCAACCTCCGCGGCGCGCCGCAGGTGGACCGCTTCATTCCCTCGGTGGACGGGGCCTTCGTATTCGAACCGCGCTTCACTTACCACGGTTTCCGCTACGTCGAGGTCTCGGGTTTGGCCGAACCGCCGGAGAAGGGGGCGCTTCGCGCTTTCGTGATCCACTCCCGGTCGCCTGAGGCCGGTCACTTCGAGTGCTCGGATGCCAGCGTGAACCAGCTCATGCGGAACATCCTTTGGACCCAGCGGGCCAACCTGATGAGTTCACCCAACGACTGCCCGCAACGGGACGAGCGCTTCGGCTGGATGGGCGATATCCAATCCTTTGGCCAGACCGCGATGTTCAACCTGGACATGGCGGCCTTTGGCTCCAAGTGGGTGCAGGACATCCGGGACGACCAGGCGGCGGATGGGCGGTTCCCCGATTTCGCACCGCATCCCGGTGACCCCAACCGCACCTTCTCAGGCGCGCCAGCCTGGGCCGATGCGGGCGTGGTCTATCCTTGGCGGCACTACCAGAACTATGCCGATGTTCGCCTACTGGCGGAGCATTTCGACGCCGCGCAACGGTGGATCGCCTATATCCACACGTTGAACCCGGACCTGATCTGGCGTCAGGGCCGGCAGAACGACTACAACGACTGGCTGAATGGCGACTGGATCAAGCAACAGGGCTGGCCCGCCAAGGGCGGTTCGGTGCCCAACGAACTCCTCGCCACAGCCTTCTTTGCCCATTCGACCGAGTTGACGGCCAAGATGGCGGAGGTGCTGGGACGCCAAGCGGATGCGGCGCGATTGGCGGACCTTGCCGCTCGCATCAAGGCCGCATTCCGGAAGGAGTTTCTGGAATCGGACGGTCGGCTCAAGGGAGACACGCAGGGTGGCTATGCCCTGGCCTTGAACTTCGACCTTCTGCCTGCGTACCACCGTGCACGGGCTACCGCGCTTCTGGTGGAGGGCATCCACCGTTACCAGAACCACCTTTCCACCGGCATTCAAACCACTCATCGGGCCATGCTGGAGCTGTCCCGCAACGGCGAGAATGACGTGGCTTGGCAGCTGTTGACCAACCGCACCTTCCCGTCGTGGTTCTACATGATCGACAACGGCGCCACCACCATCTGGGAGCGCTGGGATGGTTACGTAAAGGGGAGGGGTTTTCAGGATGCGGGCATGAACTCGTTCAACCATTGGGCCTTGGGCTCGGTTGGGGAATGGGTATGGAGAAACGTTGCTGGCTTGAACCCGGACGACACCCAGCCCGGATGGAAGCACTTCACGGTGGCTCCCCGGCCCGGAGGCGGGGTGACGTGGGCTCGCGCCAGTTACCACTCGTTGCGCGGGGAAATCCGCGTGGATTGGCGCCTCGAGGCCGGCCGGTTCTTGTTGCGCCTGACCATCCCGTCGAACACCTCGGCTACGGTGCGCATACCCACCCGCCAGCCCGCTCAAGTGAAGGAGGGCAAACGCCCAGCAAGCCAAGCCGGCGGGGTACGGTTGATCGGCAACGACTCGGGTGCGGCGATATTCGAGGTGGTTTCCGGTACCTACGATTTCAGCGCACCTTGGTGAGCAAGTCGCCTACTCGCTGGGCTTGAGCAAGAAGAACCCCGCGCTCGACTCGCTGGAGGGCAGCAGCACCTCCGTCTCGGGAAAGGAGCCGGAAGCCGAGTGCAGCAACTGGTACGGACCGGCGGCGCTCTCGGCCGACCAAACCTGGTAAGAACGCTGTGGGGGCGACGGCCAACTCAACCGCAACAGACGCTCGCTAAAAACCGAGGCGGTTGCCACCGGAGTGGCCTCCACCATCATCGGATCGGTGCCGATCAGCGATTCGTGGAGATTGCCCCAGCCGTCCCCGTCGGGGTCGCTTTGCGGGCCGTACAAAAGGGTGCCGAAGTGGGCCATCTCCCAGGCGTCATCCAGCCCGTCCATGTCGCTATCTGTGATGGGTACGCCATTGATAGCCAGTTCCAGCGAGTCGAGTTGTCCGACCGAGCCGGGCCGCTCATCGCTGGCTTCCACGGTCCATAGCCCCGCGCTCGTCTCGAAGAAGTGGTGCGTGCTATAGAACGTCCAGGTCGTGAGCGTCGAGGTGGTGTCTTTGTTGTAGTGATGCAGGACGCTGCGCGTGCCGGAAGGCGATACCAGCGTCAGCCGGACATCCGCCCGGCGCGGGTGGTTGAAGCGGGCTTTTAGGGCAACGTGTTCGCATTGCAGGGTATCGCTGACCCACAGGGGGACGGTCAGCTTGTCGAGGAACAGTTGCGCTTTCGTTTCCGGATGTTCTGCCAGGAAGGCGGCCAGGGCCTCTCCATCGTTTTGGGTGACGGCGACCGCTGGCAGCCGGCTGAATTGGACATCCGCCCCGTTGATGAAGAAAGGCTCAGTCCCGCCGGAGTTGTTGTACATGACGGCAAACGTCGCGCCGGCTTCCGCCGCGTATTGGAGCTTCTGAACGAAGTAACCGCCCCCCCGGCGGATTAGGGCCGCCTTGCCCGTCAGGTCCTGCTGGATGGGAGCCAAGGCCTGCCCCACGTCCACCAGCGGCACCGTGGCGGTGGGGTTATCCGGATGCAGTCCGTCGGTCGGGGTGGCGATGATGGATGCGAGGGTGGCAGGCAGATCGTCGCCGGTGATCCGCAGCCGCAGGCCGGCATCGGGGAGGAATTCGCCTACCGGACGCGTGGTAATGCTCTGAAGCATGGGTGGCCGGGGTGACCATTGGCGGGCCCACTGCACGGCGAGACCGGCGTCCGGCACCCCAAAGCCCACGTTGTGGGAGACTTTCAACCCGGCGCCGTTGGTCTGAATGTCGGGGTCCGCGGGGTCGGTCTGCCGGGCCGAAAGCACGAGGATCTGCTGCACGTCCCGGTAGGTCAGTTGGGGATTGGCACTGAGCATGAGCGCCGCCAGGCCGGAAATCTGCGGGGCGGCGGCGGAGGTGCCCGTGAACGCGCTGCCGCCCGTGGCGTAGTCCCCTGCCTCACTCGGGTCCCGGTTGTAGCCCTGCGCTCCGCTGCGGTCTGTGGTGACGACCCCCGGGTAGTTGGTCTTGCCCCCGCCCGGCACGTCGACGTCTTCGTCTCCGGCGAAGGCTCCGACCAGCAAATTGGCTCCGGGATTGCTGTAGCTGGCGGCACGCCCGGTGTTTCGCACCGCTCCGACCGCGATGACCCGGGGATCCTGCGCATAGCCGTCGTCGTTTCCGTCGGAAAGGTCCGTTCGATAGTTGCCACCCGAGCGCACCATGATGACTCCGAGCCCCCCGCGCCCCTTTGCCACGGCGTTGGACAGCCCACGCAACTCAAGCACGCCCATGGGTAGTTGCGGCACATCGGAGTTGCCCCAGCTATGGTTCTGGACGCTTACCACGTTCGACCGGTATTGGAACATGTCCATCACGTGCTCTTCGTCCACCAAGGAGTCAAAACTGTCGAAAATCACCCAACTCGCCAGTTTGACCTTGGGAGCCACCCCCGACACCCCTCGCCAATTTCCACCGCGGGCGCCGATCAACCCCGCCACCGCCGTACCGTGCTTCTGAAAGGAGGACATGTGTTCCCCACTGGCAAGGTCGTTCGCGAAGTTGTAGTGGTCGTTCGTACTGAGGTTGAACTTGAAATCGCGGTGCCCCGTATCCAAGCCATCATCCCCCAAGGCGACGACCACCCCTTCGCCTTGAGTGAAGCGCCAGGCCGCCCGGGCGTTCAGATCCGGCCCGATTCGGTCGCCGGTGTCGGGGATGCGGTGGTCCAAGTGCCATTGGGCGGCGAAAAGCGGATCGTTCGGCGGCGGCGTGATGCCACCGTGTAGCGTCACGGGCCTCCGCCGGACGGGGTGGGCGATCTCGACCGCGCTGGACGCGCTCAGGGCGGTGGCGAGTTCCGCGGCGGTGCGGGCATCGGGGGCCTGCAGGATGAAGAGGCCATCGTCCAACTGGCGGTCCACCCTGATGGAAGGGTGGGCGGCCAGGAGCTTGGCAGGATCGCTGCCGGCCTTGATTTGCAGGACTACGCGGGCCCCCAGCCGCACCTGGCCGCCGTGGCCGTCGGTGCGGCGGACGTCCAGCCAGTCGCCAGGACTCGAGGTCGACTGGCTTTTCGTGAGGAAGGTAGATTCAACCCGGTAGGTGGCCGGCTCCGGTTGCTTGAAGCGATACTCTCCGGCGGGATGCGCCGGTTCGCTGCTTGCGGTGGTTTCCGCTATTGCGATCCATAACAGTGCGGCGGCTCCGGCCGCCAACGCCGACCCGAAGTTGCTCACGACGCGCGAACCTTAGCCGAAGGGGTAGTGGCTAACAAACCAAATGCAGAATCCCGCGCAGACGTGTGGACAATGTCCTTACGGCCCTTCATTTGGCTTGGACGAACCGGGGCGATGCCGCTAGATTGCCGCGTCATGAGTCTCGTGGATCAGGTTCGGCAGGCGGGCGTGGTTGGGGCGGGTGGCGGCGGCTTTCCCACGCATGTAAAACTGTCGGGAAAAGCGGACACCGTCATCGCCAACGGCGCCGAGTGCGAGCCGTTGCTCCACAAGGACGCCGTGGTCATGGAGCAGTGGGCGGCGGAGTTGGTGACCGGCCTCGAACTGGCGATGCGCGCCGTTGGCGCCAGCCAGGGGATCGTGGGCATCAAGGCCAAGAAGAAACACGCCATCGCGGCCGTGGAACAGGCCTGCCAGGGCAGCCAGGTTCGGGTTCAACTCCTGGGGGACTACTACCCGGCGGGCGACGAATACGACCTGGTCTACAGCGTGACCGGCCGGCTCATCCCCCCGGGGGGCATTCCGCTGAACGTCGGAGCGGTGGTCAATAACGTCGAGACGTTCGTCAACATCGCCCGGGCCGCCCAGGGCAAACCGGTGACCGAGAAGACCGTGACACTGGCGGGCGCCCTCAACCATCCCATGACGCTGACGGTGCCCATCGGCACCACTTTCCGTGAGGTCATCGAAGCCTCCGGCGGCTTCGCGACCCCCGATCCCGTGCTCTGCCTGGGTGGGTTGATGATGGGCGAGACGACCGAGAACCTGGACGCGCCGATCACCAAGACCTCGACGGGGGTGGTGGTGCTCCCGAGGGATCATCACATCATCCAGCGCAAGCTCAAGCCCGCGAAGGCGCAGGCGCAGATCGGCAAGTCCGCTTGCGACCAATGCCGGTACTGCACCGAGTATTGCCCGCGATTCCTGCTCGGGTATGCCGTCGAGCCCCACCAGGTCATGCGCAGTCTGGCCTTTACCGCCAGCGGGGCGGAGTTGTGGAACGAGTGGGCCGCCCTGTGCTGCTCCTGCGGGCTCTGCACGCTGTATGCCTGTCCGGAAGAGCTTTTTCCGAAGGAGGCCTGCGACACCGCCAAGGGAGAGATGCGCAAGGCCGGGAAGAAATGGGCCGGCAAGATGGACATCAAACCTCATCCCATGAGGGATGGCCGCCGCGTGCCCATCAAGAGCCTCATGCGCAAGCTCCACGTGGAGGAGTACGACCACCCGGCTCCCGCCACGCGTTTGGATTTCTCTCCGGCCCGGCTGGTCTTGCCGCTGAAGCAGCATGCCGGCGCCCCCTGCCAACCGGCCGTCAAGGTGGGTGACCGCGTGAAAGCCGGACAGGTTATCGGTGAGGTTCCCGCCGGCACCATGGGAGCCCTCCTCCACGCCCCGGTGGCCGGCCGGGTGACCTCCGTCAGCAACACCATTGTCCTGGAAAGAACTGTATGAGTGAGCGATCCATCGGTCTCATCGAACTGTCGAGTGTGGCTTCGGGCTTCCTGGTGGCGGACACCATGCTCAAGGCGGGCAACGTGCGGTTGTTGCTCTCGCGCTCGATTTGCTCCGGCAAGTACATGGTCATGATCGGCGGCGAGGCCGCGGCGGTCCAAAGCGCGGTCGAGGCCGGAGCCGAGGCGGCCAACGGCTGCCTGATTGACAAGTTCGTTGCCCCCAACGTCCACCAGGAGGTGTTCTCCGCCCTTGGACGCACCACGCCGGCCGAGCCCAACGGCGCGCTCGGCATCCTCGAGTCGTTCAACGTCGCCACCCTGATCCGCGCCGCTGACGCCGCCGCCAAGGCCGCCGCCGTCACGCTGCTGGAAATCCGCCTCGCCATGGCCCTCGGCGGCAAGGCTTTCGTTACCATGACCGGGGATGTGGGCTCGGTGCAATCCGCGGTGGCCGCCGGCCGCCGCCTGATCGCGGAAGCCGGGGTGCTCGTCAACGCCGTGGTGATTTCCCGACCGCACCCCGACGTCTATCGCGAGATCATCTGAGCCCCGCGCCGGTTGGGCACGATCCCCGGCTCCCTGCGCGCCTCTTTCGGGATGAGCCTCCAGCGCGAGATGCTCCAAGCCGCCGCCCGGGCGCCGCAGGTCCTGGGGGACGCCACCGCAGCGGTGCGCACCTTCCTCGCTTCCCGGCAAGCCCCCGACGGGGGCTTTCTCGACCGCGACGGCCAGACCGATCTCTACTACACCGTCTTTGGCCTCGCCGCGCTCACCGCCCTCCAAGCCCCGTGGCGCCACGAAGCCTTGCTGGGGTATCTCCAGACTTTTGGCGACGGCGCCAAACTGGACTTGGTGCATCTGGCCTGTCTGGCGCGAGGCTGGGCTCTGAGTGGCCACGCACTGCCGTTGGAGACGCGCCAAGCCCTGGCGGCGCGCGCGGAACAGTTCCGCACGCCGGATGGCGGTTACCACGTGACTGCGGGGCAACTCACAGGGAGCGCCTATGGCTGTTTCCTCGCCCTGGGCCTCTATCAGGAGTTGGACCTGCCCCAACCCCGACCGAAGCGGATGACCGACTGCCTGCGGACGCTGGAGGTAGGCGACGGTTCGTGGGCCAACCTGCCCGTCTCCAAAGCGGCGGACCAAGCCGGCCCAACCTCAGCCGGTTCGACCTTGGCGACGGCGGCGGCGCTCGCGGTGCTGAGGCACCTCAGCCCCTCCCCAGACTTTCTGCCCGAGGTCGTCCGGCGGCCATTGGTGGCGCGGATGACCCGCGCCAGCTCCGCCTGGCTCAGCCAGCGGCGGCAACCCAACGGCGGCTTCACCGCCGCTCCCACCGCGCCGATTCCCGACCTGCTCTCCACCGCCGTGGCCTTGCACGCGCTGGCCGGCCTGCAATTCCCGCTGCGGCAACTG
>CAYYMW010000317.1:0-8187 GCA_964472515.1 uncultured Verrucomicrobiota bacterium
GGCTGATCCTCAACTCGCGGACCTACCAGCAGTCCGCCCTCCCGGCGGCAGGTGCGGCGGGACAGGACGGGCTCTTCGCGTGTTACCCGGTGCGAAGGCTCGAGGCGGAGGTGCTGATCGACGCGTTGAACCAGATCACTGGCACGACCGAAAAGTACTCAAGCGCCATCCCGGAGCCATTCACGTTTGTGCCGGAAAACCAGCGGGCCATCGCGCTGGCGGACGCCAGCATCAGCAGCCCCTTCCTCGAGTTGTTCGGCCGTCCCGCCCGGGACACCGGCCTCGAAGCGGAGCGCGCCACCCGGGCCACGGCGCCGCAACGGCTGCACCTGCTGAACTCGAGTCACATCCAGAAGAAGATCGAGCAAAGCGGCAGAGTCAAAAGCCTGGCACAAGCTCGTCAAACACCCCGGGAAACCGCCCGGCGGCTCTACCTGGAAATCCTCTCCCGGTGGCCCACCGAGGCGGAGGCCAAGGTGGTGGAGGAGCAACTGGGCAAAAGGGCCGGGCGTGGTCCTGAAGCCGTGGTGGATTTGGTTTGGGCCTTGGTGAACAGCACCGAATTCCTCTCCCGACATTAGCCTATGAACACGCCCAGTCTCTCGATGAGCCCCGAGGCCAACACGCAGCCACGCATCAGCCGGCGCGAGGCGCTATGGCGTACTCTGATGGGCTCGGCCGGGCTCTCCTTCGGCCTGGGCCTCGGCGCCGGCCTCCCGGCCGCCGCCCGCCCCGCCAAAGCCAAGGCCGTGATTCAGATCTGGCTGTGGGGCGGCGCCTGCCACCTCGACACCTTCGACCCCAAGCCGGAGGCGGGGAACGACTACTGCGGTCCGCTCAAGTCGCCCCTTGAAACCAACGTGGCGGGCATCCGGATCTCCGAGTTGCTGCCGCTGCTGGCGAAGCAGGCTGACAAGTACTCCTTGATCCGCAGCCTGACGCACGGCATCAACGCGCACGAAACCGCGGCCTACATCACGCAGACCGCGCGTCCGCCCGGGGGACGCGACGTATACCCGGGCTTGGGCGCGGTGGTCTCCCTCTTCAAGGGCTATGCGGCGGGCTACAAGGGGCTGTTGCCGCCCTATGTTGTCCTCACCGAACCTCAGGGCCGGTTCTCGGAGGCGGGTTTTCTGGGATTGCGCTACAAACCCTTTGCCACCGGCGGCGATCCCGCGCAGCCGCGCTTCATGGTCGAGGGCGTGGTGGCCCAAGGGGTGTCCGACGAGCGGCAGAAGCGACGGCGCGACCTCCTGCACCAACTCGACACCCTCGGCGGCGCGCTCAAGGACGATTCCCAGGTCCGCAGCCTGACCGAGGCGGAGGCGCAGGCGTATGAGTTGATCCTGGGCGACGCGGGCAAGGTGTTCGACCTTTCCCAGGAAAAGGAGGAACTGCGCGAGAGCTACGGTCGGCGCACGTTCGGGCAGGCGTGCCTGGTGGCTCGTCGGTTGGTGGAGCGTGGCGTGCCGTATGTGACCATCAACTTCAAGGGATGGGACACCCACAAACAGCACTTTCAGGCCATGCGCCAGAAGCTCCCGGAACTGGACAAGGGCCTGGCCACGCTGCTGCAGGACCTGGCCGCACGCGGCCTGCTGGAGAGCACCATCGTGTGGTGCTGCGGCGAGTTTGGACGCACGCCGAAGGTCCAATGGGAGGCGCCGTGGAATGGCGGACGCGGGCATTACGGGGCGGTGTTCTCCGCAATGGTCGCCGGGGGCGGCTTCAAGGGCGGTCACGTCGTCGGGGCTTCGGACGCCCGCGGGGAAGCAGTCGCCGAACGCCCCGTTTATCCCGTCGATCTGCTGGGCGGCATTTACGAGTTGATGGGAATCGATCTGGCGGGCCGACTGCCGCACCCACTGGGGCAGACGGCCACAGTGCTGCCCACTGCGGCCGAAGGCGTCACCAGCGGCGGCCCACTCAAGGAGATCATGTGAATTCCGACGGCGTGCGCAAGAAAGCGTGGTCTGGCTTCGGATGGTGGATCGCAGCGGCGTGGCTGGCCTGCGCGCCGGGGGCGAGTGCCCAGGCGCCTGGGCCGCACATCGGCTACGTGTACCCGGCGGGCGGACGGCAGGGTTCGACGTGCGAGATTGCCGTGGGCGGCCAGGCGTTGACCGGCGTCACCAACGCCTGGGTTTCCGGGACCGGGGTCAAGGCGGAGGTGATCGGGTATCGACGGCCGATGACCCAGAAGGAATTCCAGAACCTGCGGGAGAAGCTCCAGGAACTCCAGAAGCGCACCGAGAAGGACGCGGAAACCCGGAAGGAGATGGCCTCGATCCGGGAGCAAATCCGGCGGAACCCGCCCAACCGGCAGGGTAACCCGGCCATCGCCGAAACGGCCACCCTGCGGGTGACCCTGCTGCCCGATGCCGAACCGGGCGAGCGCGAGCTGCGGCTGGGGACACCCGCGGGACTCTCGAACCCGATGATCTTCTGGGTGGGTCAACTGCCGGAGTTCGCCTTCGTCCCGGCCTCGGAACGTACCCCGGAAGGGCAGGCCGCCAGACCCAAGGCGAATCGTCCGGCGGGTCCCGCCGCCGCGAAGGAAGCCATGGAGGTAACGCTGCCCGCCACCCTGAATGGCCAGATCATGCCGGGAGGAGTCGACCGCTTTCGGTTCCCCGCGCGCAAAGGGGAGCGATTGGTCGTGGTCGCCCGCGCCCGCGCACTCATCCCCTACCTGTCGGATGCCGTCCCGGGCTGGTTCCAAGCCACGCTGGCCCTGTACGACGCCCACGGCAAGGAAGTGGCCTACGCCGACGACTACCGGTTCAATCCCGATCCGGTGCTGAGCGCCGAGGTGCCTGCAGACGGGGATTATCTGCTCGAAATCCGCGATTCGATCTATCGCGGGCGCGAAGACTTCATCTACCGGCTTACGGTGGGGCAATTGCCTTTCGTGACCTCGGTCTTCCCGCTGGGCGGCACGGCCGGCACCCGGCCCCAGGTCGAACTGTCCGGCTGGAACCTCCTTCAGACCAACGTTAACGTCGATTACGCATACAAGGACCGGGGCGTGTACCCGGTCTCGGTCAAAGTCGGCGACCAACTCTCGAACGAAGTGCCTTTCGCCATCGACTCGCTCCCGGAAACGCTCGAACAGGAACCCGACGACGAGCCAACCAAGGCGCAGCAGGTCGTCCTGCCCGCGATTGTCAACGGACGGATCGGGCAGCCGGGTGATCGCGACGTATTCGCCTTTGATGGCCGGGCGGGCGAGGTCATCGTGGCCGAGGTGTACGCCCGCCGACTCAACTCGCCGCTCGACTCGGTGCTGACCCTCCTCGACCCCGCCGGCCAGACCCTGGCCCGCAACGACGACCACGAGGACAAGGGCTCCGGTTTGAATACGCACCATGCCGACTCCTATCTCCGGGTGGCGCTCCCCACCAACGGCATCTACCGGATCGCCTTGGCCGATGCGCAGCGTGCCGGGGGCCGGGACTACGCCTACCGGTTGCGCGTCGGACCAGCGAGGCCGGACTTCGATCTGCGGGTCGTTCCCTCCACGTTGAACGTGCGGCCGGGGGCGACGGTACCTTTGACGGTCTATGCCTTGCGGAAGGATGGATTCACCAACGCCATCGAGCTGGCGTGGTCGGACGCGCCGGCCGGGTACACGTTGAGCGGGGCGCGCATCCCGGCGGGTCAGGATCAGGTGCGGCTCACGCTTACCGCGCCCGCCACCTCCACCCGCAACCCCGCCACACTGGCGCTCTCGGGACGCGCGGTAGCCGGGGGGCGGGAGCTCCGGCATACGGCTGTCCCCGCCGACGACATGATGCAGGCCTTCGCGTACCATCACTTGGTGCGGGCCAAGGAATGGAAAGCCTGGCTGACCACGCAGGGGCCAGCCGGGCCGGGCATTCGTCTGTTGAGTTCCGCGCCGGTGCGGATTCCCGCGGGAGGCGAGGCGACGGTGCGCTTTGGCGCCGGCCGGGGCGCGCTGGCCAACCGGTTCGACTTCGAACTCAGCGACCCGCCCGAAGGCATCTCGCTGGGAACGGTCACACCCGGCAAGGGCGTGGTGGACCTCGCCATCCGATGCGATGCAACGAAGGCCAAGCCGGGCCTGCAAGGCAATCTCATCGTCCAGGTCTACCCCGCCGCCGCCGGCACGAATGCGGCCAAGGCCAAACCGCAGGCCAACCGCCGCCGCGTCCCATTGGCGACGCTCCCGGCCATCCCGTTCGAGACGGTTCGGTAGTGAACGGGAACTACCGGTTGAGACTGTTCCGGGCCGGTTTGGCACCAACCTGAGCGCCCGACGCGAAGCCGCGCGCACACGGAGACGTCCTCATGTCCGATCGACCACGGCCTAGACCAACTTCTCTTGGAGAATCTTCTCAGCCTGCTTGGCGCGGTAATCGCGGAGGCGGTCGCGCAGGGCCGGTTGCTGGAGGGCGAGGATCGCGATGGCCAGCAGGGCGGCGTTAACCGCACCAGCCTTGCCGATCGCAAGGGTGCCCACGGGAATGCCTCCCGGCATCTGCACCGTAGAGAGCAGGGAATCCATGCCCTTCAGCGAGGCGCTTTCCATCGGCACGCCCAGCACCGGCAGCAGGGTGTGCGCCGCGGTCACCCCGGCGAGGTGGGCCGCCCCGCCGGCCGCCGCGATCATTACTTTGATCCCGCGGCCTTCGGCCGTGGTGACATACTCGGCGGTGGCGGCGGGGGTGCGATGGGCGGAAAGCACCCGGCATTCGTGCGGAACGCCGAATTGCTCAAGAGTCTCGTGGGCGGCGCGCATGACGTCCCAATCGGACTTGCTGCCCATGATGATGCCGACCAAGGGTTGGACCGTTTCACTCATAACTGGCGCGGTATTCAGTGTGTCAGGTTAACGTGCAGGAGCAGGGCAATGGCTAATCCGAGAACAGGTATTCAAGGTCAGATTGCGTGAGGCTGCGGGCAAAGCCTTCCTCGCCGAGGACGTCGGCGATGGTCTGGGCCTTGCGTTGCTGGAGATCCCAGATTTTCTCCTCGACTGTGCCCGGGGTGATCAAGCGGTAGGCGTTGACCGTGCGGGTCTGGCCGATGCGATGAGAGCGATCGATGGCCTGGGCCTCGACCGCGGGGTTCCACCACGGGTCGTAGAGGACCACGTAGCTGGCGGTCGTCAGGTTGAGGCCGGTCCCGGCGGCGCGCAAGCTCAGCAGGAAGATGCTGGGGTTCGGATCGTCCTGGAAGGCCTGCACCACATCCTGGCGGTTCTTCGTCTCGCCGGTCAGCATGTGCGTGGGCATGCCCAGCTTGCCGCACTCGGTCTGAAGCAGTTGCAGCATCTGAACAAACTGGCTGAAGACCAGCACCTTCTGGCCTTCCGCCAGCAACGGCTCCATGAGTTCGAAGAGGGTCTCCGTCTTGCCCGAAGGCGAATCGCTGCCCACCAGGGTGGGATGGCAGCAGATCTGCCGCAGGCGGGTAAGCGCCGCGAGCACGTGGATGCGGCTCCGGGCCAAGCCCTTCTCCCGCACGGTCTGCATGACCTGCTCGCGGCTGCGCCGCAGTTCGGCGAGATACAGCTTGCGCTGGGAATCGCCCAGTTCGCAGTCGCGTCGTTCCTCGATGCGGTCGGGCAAGTCCTTCGCGACCTGCTTCTTGAGGCGGCGGAGCATGATGGGGCGGAGCTTGGCGGAGAGCTTGCGCCGGGCGATGCGCTGCGCCCATTCGGCGTCTTCGCCGGAAGGCTCGTAGGTCTCGTGGAACTGGGCTTGATTGCCCAGATAGTTCGGCTGGACGAAATCGATGATGCTCCAGAGATCCAACAGGCGGTTCTCGAGCGGCGTGCCGGTCAACGCCAGCCGATGCTCGGCTTGAAGCTGCTTGACCGACTGGCTGACCTGGGCCGCCGGGTTCTTGATGAACTGCGCCTCGTCAAGAATCACCGCCCGGAACTCGAGTTTCTTGAACGCCTCGAGATCGCGGCGCAGCAGGGCATAGTTGGTGACGATGAGGTCGTGCTGGGGAATCTGCTTGCGCAGGTTGTGGCGGGCGGGGCCGCTTTCGAGCACGAGCACCTTGAGATCGGGCACGAAACGCTCGGCTTCGCGGCGCCAGTTATGGAGCACAGAGGCCGGGCAAATCACGAGGGCGGGCTTGGGCCGCTTGGGATCGCGCTGCCGGAGCCAGGCCAGCCAGGCCAGGGTCTGGAGCGTCTTGCCCAACCCCATGTCGTCGGCGAGCACACCACCCAGCTTGAGCTCGCCCAAGTGGCAGAGGAAATCGAAACCGTCCTTCTGGTAGGGACGCATCTCGGCGTGCAGGCTGGACGGCAGACGCACCTTGGCCACGCCCTGGAAGTTGCTGAGTTTCTGGCGGAGCGCCTTGGCCTCGGGTTGGTCGCCGAACCGCTTCAACTCCTCCTCGTCCAAGTGCTGCGCCTGCACCATGTCGACTTTCTGCGGCAGCGAAGTCAGGCCGTCCACGCCGAGGTCGGCCATCATCTCATGGGCGGACTGGACGGCCCCCAGATCAAGCTCCACCCAGCCGGAGTCGGGGAGTTTGACAAAGCGGCTGGTGGCCTTGGCGAGGCGTTCGAGATCGGCCGAAGTGAGTTTGAGACCTTCCTGCTCCCAGGACGCCGAGACCGAGAACCAATCGATGCCGCTGCCCTGCACCATGATCTTGGGTTTGAGCTGGCGGGGCGCCATGAACAAACGCTGAAAGCCCTGGTTCCCCAGGTACTCCGCCCCGGCGGGACGATCCGGCCAGGCCTGCGCCAGTTGGCCAAGGAAGCTCTCGTTGGCATCCCCGACCCACAGGCCGGGCTCGGGCGTGAACCAATCGAGTCGGCGCAGCCAAAGCGCCGCGGCCTCGATACGCTCGTCGTCGAGAATCTCCGGCTTGTCCCCGGCGGGGCGGACAGGCTCGGTGCGCTGCCACTCGTGCCCGTTCCACTGCCAGCGGCTCCGGTCCCGGTCGCTGGTGGCCCAGAGGCGCAGGCGGACAGTCTCGTCCTGCAGTTCGAAGACAAACTGGGGTTGGGCCTCATGGACGATGCAGAGCTTCTCCCAATCACCCCCCTGCCCTGCTCCGCGCTTGCGCAGGTGGGTCAGCAGCCGGTGGCTGAGCTTGCGGACCGAAACGGCGGGCGTTTGCAGCAACGAAACGAGCAGGGCCGGGCTCGGTGCGTTCTTCAACAGGTAAAAGACGTGGCCGGCGGAGACCAGGGTGGGCTGACCGGCGTAGAAACGCACCTTGTCCAACGGCACCACCGCGCCGCCCGGGAGCAAGAGCCGCTGGGTGAAGTTGAGATCGCTCTTGGTGTTCTCGAGATGCGGGGTGAACTCGGCCAACTGTCCCAGGAAGACCACGTTGTCCGCTTGGCCGGCCCACTCGAGCCGGGGCGGATTGCCCCAGCACGCCAGCCATTGGAGCAGGTCCAAGCCATCCAACCGCAGCGGTTCGGCGTCCTCGCGCCCGGCGTAGCGCTCGCCCAACCATTGAATCAACGACCATTCGTCCGGTGGGAAGAGCTCCTGTTCGTGCACCGCGCGGGTGGTGAGTTCCACCACCTCGGCGAGGGTCCGGGGCTTCTCGCCAGTGCGGGGACGGAACAAGGCGAATTCGACCCGCAGTTGGTGCAGCCCGGGCGGTTCGGCGGGAGGAACGGCCTGCACCATGACGCGCAGGTGGGCGCGCGGCGCGTCCAGATGCGCGTGGGTGACCGGAATCAACCAGGATTCCAGCTCCTGCAGCCGTTGTTGCTCCTCTTCGGCGGCCTGGATCTCCGCCAATCGCTCGTAGTTCGCGTACGAGGCAAGTTCCGTGGGCATGGGGCGCCCCGCCCGCAGGAACAGGAGTGCGGTTTCTTCGAGTCGCCCCCGCCCCTGGGCGGCCAGTAGCCGCGGCCACCACTCGGTGCCGGGGAAATCCCGGCGGGCCAGCGAAAGCTTCTCCAAGTAATCCTCGAACAGCAGCCAGGCGCGCTGGGAATCGGTGCAATCGGCAAACAGGCGCAAGAGGTCCGTGCGCTCGGCCACCGTGGCCTTGGTGTCAGCCAGTTCGCGGCGCAAATCCGCCAGCGCCCCGTACGTGTTCTGCAGCACGGAGTGGTGGGCGTCGTACTTGTTCGTCTGGGCGGCTCGTCCGCCGCCCGCGCTCTTCGCTCTAGCCATCGATCGTCTTTCGTTACCCACGCCGGAACGCAGGTGTCCTATTATCACCTCATGG
>CAYYMW010000318.1:0-6526 GCA_964472515.1 uncultured Verrucomicrobiota bacterium
GGCTGGCCCTCGTCCTGGGGGTGGTCACCACCTACATCACCAAGCCCGAGGGTAACGTGTTCATGCTCGGTTTGGGGGTCGCCGGCATCATGGTGGCGATCATTCTGGACGCCTTGGCCTACAAGCGTCTGGCCGGCGGCGGCAAGAAGACGCCCGTGAAGGGCATCGTCATCTCCGTGGCGGCGGGACTGCTGATGGGCTTCTTCTACAAGTACGTGGTTCAGGCTATCGGCGAGGTACAAGTCGTCGGCAACATGGCGCAATTGGAGCCGCACAAGCTCAGTCCCTACACCGCCGTCGTGCTGTTCAGCGCGGGGGTGCTGCTCTCGAACTTCCTCTGGAACAGCATCGTCATGATCAAGCCCTTCACCGGGGAACCGGTGCCCTTCGGCGACTACTTCTCCAAGGGCAACCTGCGGCTGCACCTCGTGGGCATCCTCGGTGGCATGATTTGGAATCTTGGCATGTCTTTCAATATCCTTGCCAACACTAAGGTCGGCGCCGCGCTTTCCTATGGGCTGGGCCAGGGCGCGACGATGATCGGCGCCTTCTGGGGGGTGTTCATCTGGAAGGAGTTCAAGGACGCCCCGCCGGGCACCAACAAGCTGCTGGCCGCCATGTTCTTCTTCTACCTGGCCGGCTTGGCTGTCCTCATCGCCTCCAAGGCCTGACGCCGACCACGGCGGGCACGAACTGGGCCGTTCCTCCGCCGGGGTCACCGGCAGCAGCGCCTCCGCCCCACTCGGCTTGCACCCGAGGTCAGCCCTCCATACGGTGGTAGGGTACAGCCCGAATGTCGTTCTGCGCTCGCTGCCGGCCCAAGGCGGTGCCGGGTATCTGTGTCAGTCCGCGGTGGGCTGATCGTTGGTTGCCGCCTGCCGGACCAGCAGTTTGCCGGGCGCTGCTCCCCCCGTCCGGATAGGCACCGTGCTCGTTCGGGCGTGCGCGAGACTGGAGCCTCCCGGGTGCGTCCACGAAAAAAGCCACCACCGCCGATCCTGGCGGTGGTGGCTCGCAACCAAACAAACGCAACCAAAGCTTAGTGGCGGCTCAGGCGATCAACTGCTGCCATTGCGTTTCCTTGGCTTGCCGGGCGGCCTTGAGGGCCCCGCGCGCCACAAATTCCTTGTAGTTCTGGCCCACGCTGGTGACGCGCGGACTCTCGAAGCCTTCCTCGGTCAGCATGCGTTGCAGCTCGCTCTCGAGGTTGCGGATGCAGTTGCCGCCGCCGGTCAGGACGATGTTGCGGAGCAGTTCGGTCACGCTGTCGGAAGACGCGCGGCCGATGAGGATCTTGATCGCTTCGAAGATGCGCACGAGCAGTTCGGTGCAGCACTCGCCGATCTGCGGGCCGAGGTCGAGCTTCCGCATCTTGCCACCCACCACCACGCTGACGACAATCGGGTCTTCGAGCTTGCCCACGTAGGAGTGCTCTTCCTTGATCTCGCGCACCTTGATCATGGAGAGGGCGACATCCGGGTAGTTCTTCTTGATGGCTTCGTTGAGCATCTGGTCCACCTTGTCCCCGGCGAAAGGCAGGCTGATCTGATCTTCGCCGGTCGGATAGTAGCCTTGGATCATGCACACGTCGGTGGTGCCGGCGCCGATGTCCACGAAGAGCGAGTTGCTGACCGGGTCCACATAGTCCGGGTCGCTGAGCTTGGCTTCGTCCCGGTAGCCGAGGGCCGCGAGGAACGGCTCCGGCACCAGGATGACCTTGTCGAACACCCCGGCGACGGCCTGGCGGAGGTTTTCGCGGGCGGCACGCTCGGCGTTGGCCGGCAGGCCGATGACCGCGCGCAGTTCCGCGCCTTCGGGCGCATTGAGCTGGCCGACGAGATGCCGGGCGAAGTCCTTCGAGGCGGCCAGGTCTTCGATCACGCCATCGCGCATCGGTTGGACCAGGCGCAGGTGCAGGCGGCGCTTGAGCGCTTCTTCACCGTAGAGAACCCGGACGTTGCCGGGCAACAGGTTGTCGACAATGCCGTCGTTCGCATAGCCCACGACCGTGGGGACGATGACACTGGTGGCCGCGCCAGCGGCTCCGGCCATCACGGCTTGGACACAGCTCTTGTTGGTGCCCCAGTCAAAGCCCACGAGCATGACCTGGCTCTTGCCGGTCACATCGGTTTTGCGGGCGGTAGAGGCTTTTCCTTCCATGTCGGCAGGCGAGAGCATGGGTGAGGTTCGCATGGGATATTATGAGTTTTCTGGTTGCTCCGTCATGAGTGCCATCGCGGTGCCAGGGGCCGCGCAGGCGGTTTTGGTTGCGTTAGTCTCCTGGCTTATACGGTGAAATCTGCCACGGGCTTGGGCCCGTAATCCAATTGCTGGTCCGCAATGATCGAATCCAGCACGGCCGGAATGTCGTCGATCTTGACCCGTTCGCGCCGGGGGGCGGTCATCATCCGTTGGACGCTCGCCAGCAGGGCGGCTTCGGCGATGGCGCTCCGCAGTCGCTGCACTTCCTCGCCCAGGGCGCCGCGCATCTCCTTGGTCACAGTGGCGCAGAGGCTGGGCACCAGTTCCTGGCTCAGCCGTCCGGAAACGATGCGTTGGACCACGACCGCCGTGTCGACCCGCTTCTGTTCCTCTTGGAACATGGCCGAGAGTTCCGCCTTCTTCTCCTCGGGCTTCTCGGGATTGACCTTGGCCCAATCGGCGATCTGGTGCGGCAGGTCGTAGTTGAGGATGTAGTCGGCTTCCTGGGGTTTGCCCTCCCGGCGCAGCAAGCAGGCTTCCCGGAAGTCGTTCGTGATCTGATCCCAGAGTTGCTCTTGGTTCAGTGTGAGTGTCTCGGCCATAACGCGCTCTTGAAACCGTGTCTGTCTGCAGGCAGCAGGTTCCAAAGCAGACGTTGTGCCACCCTACTAATCCACTGTTTTCCAATGAGTTACACAAACAATCAACCTCATCTATGGCAAATTATGCCGCGTTTTGGTCGGCAGCAATTTCCCCCCATTCCCAGGGCTTGTCCAATGCTTTGTGGACAATTTTGCCGAGCCGAAGCACCCAACCGGCGGGAGCCACGGCGCGGCCAAAAGTTGCCACCGGCGAACCGTCTCGGGGGCTATTCCAGCCGGCCTTCGAGGCCGAAGCTTGTGGCCGCACCGACGCAAAGTACATTTGGGCAGGGTCCAGCCTTGTCACCCCACGGTTTTCGATTAGGCTGGCGGGCTTATCGACCGAGGCGATGCTCGGCGCAGGTTTATCAATTAACGCTCCGCCAGCGCTTGGGGCTAGGTTGTGCGGAACGAATGATGGCATGAACACGAACGTCGAAACTGAGTCGCCGGCGACTACCGCCGGGGTCCAAAACGCAATGAAACCTCGTTCCCTGTGCTTTGCGGCGCTGGCTGGCGTTGTCCTTTTGCTCGCTGGTTGCCTGCCCACGAGCGTCTTCCCACCGTTCACGGAGAAGGACTTGGTCGCCCAACCGCGGCTGGCCGGGACTTGGTATCCGAACGAATCCGGCAGTCCTAACACCAACGAGTTCTGGACCTTCCGCGCCACCGCCGACGCCAAGGTCTATGACCTGACGATCAAGGACAGCGACGGGGAAGGTCAGCTTAAGGCCTATTGCTTCCGGCTCAAGGACGTCACGATGCTGGACATCGTGCCGGACGGCGAACCCCCGAAGGGTACGGCCGGGGTGCATCGTTTCCTCTTCCAGCCGGTGCATACCTGGTTCCGCATCGACAAGATCGACGAAACCAAGTTCGAGTTTGTGCCCATGTCGCTTGAATGGCTGGGCGATTACCTGGAGAAGAACCCCACGGCCTTGGCTCACGCCATCACCGGCGATAAGGACAAGCGCTTGATCATCACCGCCCCCACGGAGGAATTGCAGAAGTTCCTTGTGGCGCACTTGGAGGAAAACAAAGCGTGGGGTGAACCCTCCCGATTGATGAAGCAGCCTACGGCCCCAACGACTTCCGAAAAGAAGTAGCCCCGATGAACATGAGTTCCGCCGCCCGCCCCATCCGCCCGAGCCTTTGGCGCCCGGTTGGGTCCCTCTCCACAGGGCCCGGCCGGGTGGCCGCGTTTCCGCTCGGCCCCTTGCTGCTGCTCCTCCTGGTCATCGTCGCGGCGGCACCGGGCTGCTCGGTGCGCCGGATGGCGGTCAATAAGCTGGGGGATGCGCTTTCGGCCGGGGGAACCACCTTTGCGAGCGACGACGATCCCGAGTTGATCCGCGCTGCCATTCCCTTCAGCCTCAAACTGATGGAGAGTCTGCTGGCCGAGAGTCCCAACCACCGAGGCCTGCGATATGCCACGGCCAGCGGCTTCACGCAGTATGGTTACGCCTTTGTGCAGCAGGATGCGGACGAACTCGAAGCGAAGGATGTCGCAGCGGGCGCGGCCTTACGCCAACGCGCCCAGAGACTCTACCTCCGGGCCCGGAACCATGGCTTGCGTGGTCTCGAGGCCAAGCATCCGCGGTTCGAGCAAGCCCTGCGGGCAGACGCCAAAAAGGCGGCGCGGAGCCTTCGCAAAGCCGATGTACCGCTGGCCTATTGGACAGCCGCCGCTTGGGGTGCCGCCATTTCGGTCTCGAAGAACAACCCGGAACTCATCGCCGATGTGCCTCTGGTGGAGGCGCTGATCGACCGGGCGGCTGAACTCGAACCCGATTACAGCAACGGTGCCATTCATGGATTCCTGATCACCTTCGAGATGAGCCGCCAAGGGGCTTCGGGCAATCCCGCTGCCCGCTCCCGCGCGCATTTCGAGCGGGCGGTAGCCCTCACGGGGGGCCAGTCGGCGGCTCCTTACCTCTCTTTGGCGGAAGCGGTGGCCGTCAAGGAACAGGATCGGGCCTTGTTCGATAGCCTGCTTCAGAAAGCCTTGGCTATCAATGTCGACGCCAAGCCCGAATGGCGTCTCTCCAACTTGGTCATGCAACGCCGCGCCCGCTGGCTGGCCGCCCGTGCGGATGATCTGATCCTCCCACCTCTCCCGGCGGAGGACCCGCCCGCCAAATAGGGTGCCTGAACCCCTTTTCGTATGAACATTCGTAACGTTTCCCCA
Source organism: uncultured Verrucomicrobiota bacterium (assembly GCA_964472515.1). Lineage (GTDB taxonomy): Bacteria > Verrucomicrobiota > Verrucomicrobiia > Limisphaerales > J093 > CAYYMW01. Next base: position 5,032 of record CAYYMW010000318.1, read on the forward strand.
TTCACCAAGCCCTTCTCCGCGAGCATGTTCAATCGCCGAAATTTCCTCAAAACCGCCGGCTTGGCCGGTTTGGCTTCCGCCCTCTCCCCTGCCCTGCTCCAAGCGGCGGGCGCCGCCAAGATTCGGTTGGCGACGCTGGCACCCAAGGATACCTCCTACCATCAGGCGTTGAAGACCATGGCGGAGAAGTGGGCCAAGGCCCCGGGAGGCGGGGTCGAGTTGGTCGTCTACACCGACGGCACCATGGGCGGGGAATCCGACATGGTGCGGCGGATGCGGGTCGGTCAGCTCCAAGCCGCCATGCTCACGGTCGGCGGGTTGGCGGAGATCGATCCCGGCACGGCCGCGCTCCAGAAAATGCCGGTGCTCTACCGCAGCCTCGACGAGGCGGAGTACGTGCGCGAGAAGATCCGCCCGTTGCTGGAGAAGCGACTCACCGCCAAAGGTTTCCACCTGCTCAACTGGGCCGACAGCGGCTGGGTGCGGCTCTTCTCGAAGACTGCGGCGGTGACGCCGGACGATTTCAAGAAGCTCAAGATGTTCGTGTGGTCAGGGGACAAGGATCACATCGAAATGCTGCAGGCGGAAGGCTACCGGCCGGTGCCGCTCGAGTACACCGACACGCTGACGAGCCTGCGCACCGGGCTGATCGAATCCGTGGGCAGCACCCCGCTGTACGCGCTGGCTGGGCAATTCCACACCTCGGCCAGCCACATGCTGGAGATGAACTGGGTGCCGCTGGTGGGGGGAACGGTCGTGACCACCAAGGCGTGGGATGCACTTCCCGCCGAGACGCGCGAAGCCCTCTCAAAGGCGGCGCTTGAAGCCGGGACCGAGATCCAGATCAAGGGCCGCGCCGAGAGCGACGCTGCCGTCGAGGCCATGGTGAAGCGCGGTCTGACGGTCCACAAACTGACGCCCGAGGCGGAGGCGGCATGGATCAAAGTGGGCGAGTCGATCCAGCCCAAGATCCGCGGCCGCATGGTGCCGGCGGACATCTTCGACGAGGTCCACCGCCTGCTCGACGAATACCGCGCCGGCAAGCACTAGTCCGTTGAACCACCCAGGCTGGCGTCATGACAGAAGATATTACGCATTTGGGTCATACCGTCGATCCGGTTTCGGTCCCATGGTGGAACCGCACCGAGAATGTCCTGCTTTCGCTGGTGGTAGCCCTCATGGCCCTGTTGCCGTTGATCGACGTTCTGCTGCGCAAACTCGGGCTGCCCGCCATCGCGGGGAGTTCCCTGTATGTGCAGCACCTGACCTTGGTCACGGGGGCGCTGGGGGGCGCCATCGCCGCGCGCGACGACCGGCTGCTCTCACTCTCGGCGCTGACCAACTACTTCAAGGGCAACGTAAAGCTCGGCGCCGGGATGGTGGCCGGGGTCGTGGCGATTGTCATCACCTTCTTCCTGGCGGTGGCGGCGGGGAGATTCGTGTGGTCCGAGCGCGAGGCAGGCGGGATGCTGACCAACGGCATTCCGATCTGGAC
>CAYYMW010000318.1:6536-8150 GCA_964472515.1 uncultured Verrucomicrobiota bacterium
GTCCAGGCGTTCCTGCCGCTCGGTTTCCTGCTGGTCGGCGTTCGGCTGGCCTGGCACTCCGCACCCCGTTGGGTGGGCCGCATCGCCGTGCTCTTGCTCGCGGCGGGCCTGGCCGCCTTCGCGCACTGGACGCCGATCAGCGCCAGCAAGCTGCTGTGGCCGGCGTTGGGCGTGCTCTTCGTGGCCACGCTGGCGGGAGCGCCGGTGTTCGTTACTCTGGGCGGCGCCGCCGTCATTCTCTTTTGGGCGCAAGACCAGACCATCGTCTCGCTCTCGCTGGATCATTACCGGCTGGTGACCAACCCCGCCCTGCCCACCATCCCGCTCTTCACCCTGGCCGGCTATTTCCTGGCGGAGGGCGGGGCTTCCAAGCGCTTGATTCGGGTATTCGATGCCTTTCTGGGTTCGGTGCGGGGCGGCCCGGCGTTGGTGGCCACGCTGGTGTGCGCCTTCTTCACCTCGTTCACCGGCGGCTCGGGCGTGACCATCCTGGCGCTCGGCGGCTTGCTGATGCCCATCCTGATCTCGGCGCGCTATCCGGAGCGCGCGGCCTTGGGGCTGCTGACCAGCTCTGGCGCCCTGGGCCTGCTTTTCCCCCCTGCCTGCCGCTGATCCTCTATGCCATCATCGCCAAGGTGGACATGAAGGACATCTTTCTCGGCGGTCTGCTGCCCGGCCTGCTGCTGGTTGCCAGCACGGCTTGGTGGGGCATCCTGCAAGCCCCGAAGAGCGACGTGGTGCGCAAGCCCTTTGACGGCGCCGAAGCCAGGCGGGCGCTGTGGGAGGCCAAGTGGGAACTGCTCCTGCCGGGGGTGGCGTTGGGCGGGCTGCTGAGCGGCCTGGCCACGCCGGTCGAGGCCGCCGCGCTCACCGCCCTGTACGCTTACGTCGTCGAGGTCTGCTTCCACCGGGGACTCCACTGGCGGCGCGACGCGGTGCGCGTCATCACCGAGTGCGGCACCCTGGTGGGCGGCATTCTGCTGATCCTCGGTGTGGCGTTGGGCTTCACCAACTGGCTGATCGACGCCCAGGTCGCCGCCAAGGCGGTTGACTGGGCCACCGCGCATCTGCATTCGCCCCTCACCTTCCTGCTGATGCTCAATCTGTTCCTGCTGGTAGTGGGCTGCCTGATGGACATCTACTCCGCCATCGTGGTGGTGGTGCCGCTGATGGTGCCGCTCGGCGTAGTCTTCAACATCGATCCTATTCATTTGGGCATCATCTTTCTGGCTAACCTGGAGGTGGGTTACCTGACGCCACCCGTGGGTATGAACCTGTTCCTGGCCTCGTACCGGTTCGACCGGCCGATGAGCGAGGTGTCGCGCGCGATTCTGCCCTTGCTCGGGTGGCGCATATTGGTGGTGGGAACCATCACGTACGTTCCCTTCCTGAGCACGTTTCTGCCCAAACTGCTCCGCTGAACGGACCGGGCCTGGCCCGGTCCAATGCGGGGCACGCGTTGTGCGTGGAGTCCCTTGCCGATGAAGAAGTGGGTGATCTTGCTTCTGTCCGTGGGGCTGAATGCCGCCCTGCTGTGCGGCGTCGTGGGACGGCTCCAACCGCCCGCCGCGCCGGCCTGGCGCGCGCAAGGGCGCCTTCCGGCCCGCCCCCCGG
>CAYYMW010000319.1:0-8105 GCA_964472515.1 uncultured Verrucomicrobiota bacterium
TCCGCCCCCTCCCCCAGCCAGCGGGAGCAGCTCGAGTCCAGCCTCGCGAGGTGGCGTTCCTCGCCCCCCACACAGCGTCAGCGGGTATTCGCCCAATTCCAGCAGCTCTCCACGCTCGACGAGCGGGAACGCGCCCAACTGCTCAAGCGCCTGCCGCCCACCGAGCGCGACCAGGTCGAACGCAGCCTCGCCGCCTTCGAGAAGCTCCCCCCGGAGCACCGCGCCCAGTGGCTCGAGGCCTTCGAGCGTTTCAGCAACCTCAGTGCGGACGAACGGCGGGCCTTCCTGAACAGTGCGGCCCGCTGGGAAGCCATGGCCCCGGCGGAACGGCGGGCCTGGCGGGAGGTCGTCGCCGAGCTTCCCCCGCTGCCTACCGCCCTGCCGCCGCTGCCCTCAGCCTCCGCCCCCGTGTCGCGCCGGCCGCTGGCCACCAACGCCCAGGTCGGTTTGGAGCCCTAGACCGAAAGGGAGGGGGTGGGACCGGTCGTTTCCGCGCAAAAGTGGTGTTCTGAACCAGTTTCGGGTTGCGCCTGAGGTGGTTTGGCTTAACATTGCATCAAGGCCAAACAAAGAGCGTGTTATGTACTTCGGCGTCGATTACCATCCTGAACATTGGGTCTATCCTTACGCCGGTACCGCTGAAAAGCCGGAGTCGCGGTGGGAGCGCGACGCCCAGCTCATGGTGGCTGCCGGGGTCAACGTGGTTCGCATGGGCGAGTTCTGTTGGGGGTTGTACGAACGGGAAGAAGACCGGTACGACTTCGAGTGGATGTGGCGGGCCATGGACGTCATGAAGATGGCCGGCATCAAGGTCGTCTTGGGCACTCCCACCGCCGCCCCGCCGCTGTGGCTGGCGCAGAAGCATCCCGAAATCCTGCCCTTGACCGAACAAGGCTTGGTCATGCACGAGGGGACGCGCCACGCCTACTGCATGAACAGTGACGTCTACTGGCAGTATGCCCGCAAGATCGTCACCGCCGTGGCCCAGAACCTGGGCCAGCACCCCCAATTGGTTGGGTGGCAAATCGATAATGGCATCGGCGGTCACCGCACCGAATTCTCCTTCAACGAGGAAGCCCGCCACGACTGGCAAGGGTGGCTCAAGGCCAAGTACGAAACCATCGACAACCTCAACGACCTCATGGGCAACCGGTTCTGGGGTCAGGTGGTCAGCGATTGGGAGCAGATTCCCATGCCCATGATGGCGCCCACCGTCCACAACCCCGCCCTCGTGCTGGACTGGATGCGTTTTGCCAGCGACACCTGCATCGCGTTTGTCAAGATGCAGGCCGACCTCCTTCACGAACTCACCCCCAACCTCCCGGTCACCACCAACCTGCGCGCCCTTTCCCGCCACTACGACCACTTCGACATGGCGGACAACCTCGATTTCGTCTCGCTCGACAGCTACGCGACCATCAAGTCGCGTCCGGGCGACAACGCCGCCGAAATCGACATCATGCGCTCCATCAAGAAGCAGGACGTCAAGACCCCGGGTGGCGATGACGGCTTCTGGGTCATCGAGCAAAAGGCCGGCAACGTCAACTGGCAGGACGTCAACTCCCTCCTGCGCCCGGGCGTGGTGCGGTTGTTCACCTACCAACTCATTTCGCGCGGCGCCACCGGCGTGCTCTACTTCTTCTGGCGCTCGCCGCGGATCGGCTCGGAGAAATTCTACGGCGGCGTGCTCTCGCACGATGGCCGGGGGGACAACCGGGTCTATCGCGAAATCAGCCAGATCGGCGAGGAAGTCAAGCTGCTGGCGCCCGTTCTCAAGGGGACCAAGGTCACTGCCGAAACCGCCATCCTCTTCAGCCACGCCAACGAGTGGAAGCTCAAGCTGCCCATGCAGCACAACAAGTTTTTCAGCCAGCATGAGCACGTGATGTTGTTCTACAACGCGCTGCACGACCGCAACATCCCCGTCGATTTCGCCCGTCCGACCGAGGATCTCTCCAAGTACAAGGTCATCTTCGCCCCTTCCCTGCACCTGCTCGCCGGCGGCGAGGCCGATCTCCTGAAGCTCTACGTGCAGAACGGCGGCACCCTGGTCGCCACCTGCAACACCGGCCTGGTCAACGAACACGATATCGCCCCGGACAGCGGTTTCCCCGGCGACCTCACCGACCTCTTCGGCCTGGAAGTCCAGGAAATGGACCCGATCCCGCCCGGCGAGGAAAACGGGCTGTCCTTCAAGGGCGCCTTCCCCGCCACGCACCTGCACAGCGCCCGGCTCTGGTGCGATGTGATCGAGCCCAAGGAATGCCAGGTGCTCGCCGCCTTCACCAAGGACTTCTACGCCGGCCGGCCGGCCTTGACCATCAACAACTACGGACTGGGGCGCGCCATCTATGTCGGGTTCGTCAGCCAGCAGCCGTTTTACTACGACCTCGTCGCCTGGCTGCGCCAGATGTGCAACCTCTTCCCGCTGCTCAAGGTGCCCGACACCGTCGAGGTCAGCATGCGGCAGAAGGACGACACCAAGATTTACTTCCTCCTGAACCACCAGAGCACCCCCGTGCGGATCACGTTCTACAAGCCGATGCACGACTTCCTCACGGGCAGCACGTTCACCGGCAACTACGACCTCCCGCCCCACGGTGTCCTGGTCCTGGACGAACGCCCTGCGAAAAGCGCGCCGCCCGAAGAGGCCTGAGCCTGCCCCATGGCCTTGCCAGACCGCCCCGCGCCGGGGTTCAACCGGTGGAATGCCGCGCCGCCCCTCTCGGGCCGACGCCAGGTGCTGGCCCAATGGCGCGGGGTCGATCTCGCCCCGCTCGAGGTCGCGTGGACGGATGCGGGCCGCCCCGCCGCCGACGTGGTGGGCCGGGTGGTCAAACAACTGGGGCTGGATCGCCGGCAGTCCGAAGCCGAGGTGCTGCGCACCTGGACCCAACTGCTGGACCCGACCGTGGCCGCCCACGCCCAACCCACCGGCCTGCGCAACGGCACGCTGTTCGTGGTGGTGGACAGCAGCGTCTGGCTCGATGAAATCGTCCGCTACCGCCGGAAGGAGATTCTCCTGCGCCTGCACACCGCCTTCGGCCCGGATTTGGTGAAGCGCATCTCCTTCCGCGTTGGCTGAGGCTGGCCGTCCCCGCCCGCACGGCCTCCCCAAGGGAGGCCATCGGGTCCATGGGTGGCTGGCCGGCCGGCCGCGCGTGGTGGGAGCGTAGTCCGCGCGGCGCATGCCCTCTCGCGCGCATGCCCGCCGGACACCATGCGCACCCTCTCCCCGCAGGGCCTCTTCCCCTATCAGCTCCGCTGGGTGGAAGACCCCAGCCAGTTCAAGATCTGGCTCGCCAGCCGCCAGATCGGCAAGACCCACGCCGCCGCCTTCGAGGTGGTCAACCACGCGCTCGAGCATCCCTCGGCCCAGTGGCTGATCCTCTCCGGCTGCGAACGTCAGGCCCTGGAGTTCATGCTTCGCGTCCAGGACCACTTCCGTGCTTGGAGCGATGCCCGCACCGACGACGACCCGCCCGCCCCCACGCTCCGCAAGAAGGAAATCACCCTCGCCAACGGCAGCCGCATCCTCGCCCTGCCGGCCAACCCCAACACCGTGCGCGGCTACTCCGCCAATCTGGTCCTGGACGAGTTCGCCTTCCACCAGGACAGCGAGGCCATCTGGCGCGCGCTGCTCCCCACGGTCACCAGCCGGCTGCGCGGCCCGCTCAAGCTGCGCGTCCTCTCGACCCCGCATGGGCGCGACAACGCGTTTCACCGCCTCTGGCTGGCGGCCTCCGCGCCCGCCGAACCCGGCCGCCTCCCGTGGAGCGCCCACCGCACCACCATCCATGACGCGCAGGCGGAGGGCTTCGAGGTGGACGTCGAAGGCTTGCGCCGCCAGCTCGACGACCCCATCGGCTGGGCCCAGGAATACGAAGGCGAGTTCCTCGATACCGCCAGCGTCCTCCTGCCACTGGAGCTCCTGACCGCCGCCGAGACGCCCGGCCTGCCCACCGATTGGCCCTGGACCGAGGCCGCTGCCGGGGCCGGCCCCGCCGAGCCCATCTGGGTGGGCGCGGACCTGGGCCGGACGACGCATCCCACGGTAGTCTACGCCTTGGGGCGCGAGGGCGGGCTCTGGACCACCCGCGGCATCGCGGTGCATCAGGGCCTGAGCTGGGAGGAGCAGCAGGCGTGGTTCCAGGCCCTGCTGCGGCGAAGCCGGCCGCAGGTCCAACGCCTGTGTGTGGACAGCACCGGGACGGGGGACAACCTGGCCGAGACGCTCCGGCATCACGCGCGGCCGGGCCAGGTGGAATGCTGCGTGTTCACCTCCGTGGTGCGGAGCCAGCTCTTCGTCCGGCTGCACCAGATGTTCCGCGACCACTTGGTGCGCCTTCCCCGCTGCGCCATTCTGCGCGAGGAACTCCACGCCTTGCGGCAACTTCCCTCGCGCCACGGCGAAGTGCGGATCGAAATCCCCGAGGTCAAACGCGCGCATTGCGACCGCGCCATCGCCTTGGCCCTGGCCCTGCGCGCCACCCTCGAGGAGCCCAGGAGCTTCAAGACGGCGGCGTATCCTTGACGGGCAATCCAGGGAAGGGGGAGAGTCTCTTTCCGCGAGGGAACGGAAGGCCTCGCTCCGCGTGATGGGAATCAGGCCGCGAACGTGTCCTCTATCCCGTTTCCGCGGGAGACGGGGGCGGCGGACGACGAACTCGCAGTTTGTGATCGGTCAGGAGCACCAGGCAACGCGCCCAGGATGAAGCATCCCCCTGCCGGAAAGCTTCAACGATGCGCACGGACAATGCCACGCGCCCCGGAGCCTGGAGTCTCACCAACATGAGGCCGCAATGGCTGCCCGGCGCATACTGCCGTGCGTCGGAGAAGTCCAAGTCCTGCGTGATCAGAAACCTGCCCGCCTCTTGGGCTGCACGCCAGATCGTGGTGTCTGGTTGCCCGGACAGGCCCTCCAGACGCGCGCTGTCCACATCGTGCCCCAACGCAATTAAGCCCTCAACCAGACTCTCGGGGAGATTTTCGTCGAGCTTGAGCCTCATACACCTGCCGGAGCGACCGGGGCGGGGAGGTCCTCGCCGGCAGAGGCGGCGGCGAAGGCGATCACGGCGCGGAGCGCCGAAGGAGACACAGTGGGGAAGTCCGCGAGGATCTCCGGTTCCGAAGCCCCTTCCGCCAGGCTGGCCAGCAAGGTCCGCACGGTTACACGGGTACCCTTGATGACCACCTCCCCGCCACAGATCTCACCACGCCGTTCGAAGTGGTCGTGATAGTCGAATCTCATGGACGAAACCCTAACCCTGCCGCGCGCAGCTGGCAATGCCGCCCTTCGCGCCACCCCCCGCAGCCCGCCGGTTGGCAAAGGCCAGACTTGGGGCGGCGACGGCCCGCCACCGGAGGCGAAGCGTTCCACCGACAAGGGGACAGGCCGTCCCCGCTCCGAGCAATGCCCACCCCACTCTGGCCAGGGCGGGATGCCCTCGTGTCCGGCGCTGTCAGGAAATGGAGCGTGGCCACCCGGTCAAATGGATCTAGCCGGGAACGACGCCCGCTAATGCCTTGCATTCCAGCCGATTTGCAGGTAATCCCTTGCTCGCCAATCAACCGCCGAGACCGGGAGATTTGGCGGCCGTATCCGTCCCAACACGACCTCGATTGCGCCGTTCATGACCGTCTGCAGCCAGGCAAAGACCCGTTTCCCACTCTGGGCCAGGCTTCTGCTCTTTGGCTTGGGCTATCTGGTCTGCGCGGGCGTGGGACGTTTTCTCTCGCTGAATCCCCACCAGTTCGTCGCTTTCTGGCTGCCCAGCGGGCTCTATGTCGCCACGCTGCTCCTCCAACCACGCCGGGCATGGCCGTGGTTCGTGGGCGCGGCGGTGATCGCCAATCTCACTTTCGACCTGCTGAACGGCCAGCGCGCCCTCTTGAGTCTTTGTTTTTGCACGGCCAACTCGTTGGAAGCGCTCGCGGGGGCTTGGTTGGTCCGCCGGTTCGTCGGCGAGCGCCCCAGTCTCACGGCCGCGCCCGAGGTGCTCGGCCTGCTCCTCTACTCGGCGCTCTTGAGCACCACGCTTGGCGCGACCATCGGCGCCACCGCCCTCACCCAACTCGCCGGCGCCCCCTCCTTCGGCGGGACTTGGCTGGCTTGGTGGGTGGGGGGTATCACCGGCATCACGCTCATGGCGCCGCTGGTGTTGGGCTGGGCCAGCAAGATCCCGCGCCTCCGGCCGCGGCTCTCCGTGACGCGGGCAATCGAAGGTCTGGGCCTGCTGATTGCCGTGGCGGTGGTATCCTGGCTCGCCATCCAAGGGGAACTCAAGTGGGACATTGGCCTGAAATACCTGGTCTTTCCCTTGTTTGGCTGGGCGGCCTTCCGCTTCGAGGTCCGAGGGGTGTCTGCCTGCGCCCTCGTGGTGGCGCTGGTGTTCGTGCCGATCCTCTCCGCCGATCTCCGCCAACCGGAGCCGGGGCACCTCCCCCCGGCGGTGGAACTGCTCATCGCCCAGGCCTTTCTGGTCTTCACCGCTGGCGTGGGTCTGCTGCTGGCCGCCGGCCTCGCCGAGCGCCGCCGCGCCGCAAACGCCCTGCGCGAAAGCGAGCGCCGGTTCCGCGGCCTCTTCGAGCACTCCCTCGCCGGCGTGGCCCTGCACGAGATCGTCACGGATGACGCCGGCAAGCCCGTCGATTACGTCTTCCTGCAGGTCAACCGCACGTTCGAGGCCCAGTCCGGCCTGGCCAGCCAGAACATCGTCGGCCGTCCCATCACCGAGGTCATCCCGGGCATCACTGAAGCCCCGTTCATCGAGACCTACGGCAAGGTCGCCCTCAGCGGAGAGCCCATCCGCTTCGAGCAATACGTGCCGCAGTTGGAGCGGCATTTCGACATCTCGGCCTTCTCCCCCGCGCCCGGCCAGTTCGCCACCGTCTTCTTCGATATCACCCAGCGCAAGCAGACCGAAGCCGCGCTCCAGGCCCGCAACGAGGAGCTGGTCCGCTTCACCTATACCGTCTCGCACGATCTCAAGAGCCCCCTCGTCACCATTCAGACGTTCCTGGGCTTTCTCGAAAAGGACATCCAGGCCGGCGACCCCTCCCGCATCGACACCGACCTCGGCCATATCCGGGCCGCCGGGGGCAAGATGGCCCGCCTGCTGGACGAACTGCTCGAGCTCTCCCGCATCGGCCGCAAGGCCAATCCCCCGGAGACCGCGTCGTTGCAGAAGATCGTCGGCGAGGCGCTGGAATTGGTGGCCGGCCGGATCGCCCAGCGGAATATCCGGGTCCAGGTGACCGAGCTGCCGGTGCGGCTGCACGGCGACCTGGCCCGCCTGGTCGAGCTCTATCAGAACCTGATCGACAACGCGGCCAAGTTCATGGGCGATCAGGCCGCCCCCTGCATCGAGATCGGCGCCGCCCCGGCGGGCGGCGAGATCACGCTGTTCGTGCGCGACAACGGCCTGGGCATCGATCCCCGCCACCGGCACAAGCTCTTCGGCCTCTTCGAGAAGCTCCACCCGGGAACCGAGGGCACCGGCATCGGCCTGGCCTTGGTGAAACGCATCGTCGAGGTCCATGGCGGGCGCATTTCCGTGGAATCCGCGGGTCCCGGCCAGGGCGCCACCTTCCGCTTTACGCTCGCCAAAACCACCCTCGCGCCGCACCCTGCTCCGACCGTATGAAAGGCTCGCCCATCCACATCCTCCTCGTCGAAGACGACCCCGCCCACGCCGAAATTGTCCGCCGCAACCTGGGCGACTTCCGCGTCGCCAACCGTATTGTGCACGTTGAGGATGGCCAGGCCGCCCTGGACTACCTCCACCGCGCTAACGGCTACGCCGACCCCGCCAGCTCGCCCCGGCCGGACCTGGTCCTGCTGGACCTGCGCCTGCCCAAGGTGGACGGCCTGGAAGTGCTGCAGCGGGTCAAGGCCGATCCCGATCTGCGGCGCATCCCGGTGGTCGTCCTGACCACGTCGCGCGCCGAGTTGGACATGGTGGGCGCCTACGCCCAAGGGGCCGGCAGCTACCTCGTCAAGCCGGTGGATTTCGCGAAGTTCACGAGCCTGATGGAGGCGTTCGGCTTCTACTGGCTCGCGTGGAACCAGTTCCCCGATCCCGCAGCACCCTCCGCCCCATGAC
>CAYYMW010000320.1:0-8079 GCA_964472515.1 uncultured Verrucomicrobiota bacterium
ACCCCGCCGGCGAGGACATCGAGATCTCGGTGAACGGCTCCGCGGTCGAGGTGATCAAGTTCCTGGGCGAGTACGCGCAGGTGCGCCTGCAACTCGACCCGCAAGTGGAGAAAGGCCTGGATGCGGCGGGCAATCCCATGCCTGGATGGAACGAACCCAAAACCCTGCGCTGGACCAACGTCACCGCCGAGCAGGCCCTCCTCGACTTTCTGGGCCGGCATCAACTGACGATCGCCAAGGGCGACGGGGCGGACTCGTACCGGGTCGTCCACGGCTCCGGCGCCAAGGTGGCGGCAGCCCCTGCGGCCGCCGAGAAGCCGGCCGCCGAGAAGCCGGCGGAGGAAAAGCCGGCGGTTGAAGCGGCCGCCGCGCCCGCCATGACGCCGCCGCCCGCCGCCGAACCGGCGGCCACGACTCCCTTTGACCCTGAGCAGACGACCCCGGTGAGAGTGGAAGAACAAACGGTCGTGGAGGCCATCGGCTCGCTCGCCCGCAACGCCCGCATCAACTACCAACTCGATCCGCGCATCATTCAGGGTTTCGATTCCGAGAATAAGCCCTCGGCCATCCTGACCAACGCGATCTCGGTGCGCTGGGACAATGTCCGCCCGCGCGCGGCGTTGGAAGCGTTCCTGGCCAACTACAACATGGTTCTGCTCGAACAGACGAACACCGGCGTCTATCGGGTCACCTACAAGCTCCCGGTGCCCCCGGAGCCGCCGGTGACCCGCGCTTACACCCTCAAGCATGCGGTCGCCACGAATTTGGTGGCGGTGATCTCCAACACGATCCCTACCGCCAAGGTGTTCGCCGACCAGCGGACGAGCCAGCTTCTGGTCACCGCCCTGGAGCGGGACCAGACGACGGTCAGCAATCTGCTGCTCCGGCTCGACAGTTCGTTGCGCCAGATCCTGATCGCCGCCCAGTTCTGGGAGACGGCGAAGAACCCGACCTCCGTCAAGGGCATCGACTGGACCAAGACGCTCGAGGCCCAGAACTTTCAATTCGGCAACGGCCTGACGACGGTCAACAGCGCCACCACCCGGCCGGGCCAGGGCGGCACCGTGACGCTGCCGAGCGGGCGCCAGGTGGAGAGCAGCTCCGGTTCGAAGACCACTTCGTCGGAGGAAACCTCCGTCAGCAGCGTTTCGCCGCTGCCCTCGTTGCCCACGTCGGTTCCGGGCATTTCGGCCAATACCCTCAGCGGTTTCTCGCCGGCCACGGCGTTCTTGAGCGCGGACGGCGTCCGCGCCACCCTGTCGTTCCTGAATACGGATTCCGACACCGAGAGCATCGCCACGCCGCGCGCGGTGACGCTGGACGGCCAGCCCGCGGACCTTTCCGTGGTGCGCAACATCCCGGTGTTCGAGGAGCAGCAGGGCTCCCAGAACCAGGGCGTGGTGCAGCCGAACACGGTCAAGCCCAATTACGATCTGAAGGTGGGACAGGACATTCTCAACGCGGTGGGCATCCGGCTGATCGTTACCCCGCATGTGGTGGGCGACACCAACGTGCTGCTCGACCTGAAGCCGGAGATTTCGAGCGTCGAGGCTGAGATGGCCAAGGCGACCCTGGGCGGGCGGGAGAACACCGCGCCGATCTTTGCCCGCCGGCGGGTGAACACCCAGGCGGTGGTTCCGGACGGCACCACGCTGGTCCTCGGGGGCCTCAACAACAGCGAGAAGACGGTAACCTACACCAAGGTGCCCATTCTGGGAGATATTCCGGTCATCGGGCTGGCCTTCCGCAAAGATGCCAAGTCGCGCAACAAGCGCAACCTGCTCCTATTCGTCACTCCCACCATCATCCGGGACAGCGACTACCAGCCGGAGACGCGGGATGCCGAGTTCATGCGCAAGAGCCGCGCGAGCGATGTCGAGGACAAGACTTCGGCTTGGGATTCCGGACGGCCCTATGACTGGAAGGCGGGCTTGGAGCCGGCAAACAAGTAGGCGCTTCGTCCTATGAGAACTGGTTCGGAAATACGGTTTCACTGGCCAGGCTGCACCCTTGGAGGGGGCCGGTCATGGCTCGCGCGAGGGGGCTTGGCAGTCCTGACGGCCGCCCTCCTGTGCGAGCCCGCCCACGGCCAGACCATCCAGACCATCGCGGGTGGTCGGATCACCCTCGACGGCCCCGATAGCGGTTACGTCGACGGGCCCACGGTTCGCTATTCCATGTTCAATCTGCCCCTGGGCGGCGCTGTGGACGCGCTGGGAAATCTGCTGCTGGCCGATAGCGCCAACGGAGCGGTTCGTTACCTGGACTTCGACGTGGAGTACACCAGCACGGCCATCTCGGGCCTCGTCACGCCGGTGGCGCTCACCTACGACGCCAGCGGGTCGCTCTACGTCCTGGATCAAGGAGCTGGCGAGTTGCTGCGCTATGATCGTTACGACGGCCTCTATCAGTTCCCCGAGAAGATTCTGACCGGCCTGTCTGCTCCCACCGCCATGGCGATGGACGCGGACACCAATTTGTTTGTGGTCACTTTGGGGGGCGAATTGCAGTGGTACCAACTTGGCCGGAGCAACCAGCTTACCAAGACCCTCTCGAGCGGCTTGGCCAAGCCGTTAAAGCAGCCGCGAGGGGTGGCGATCGTCAACAAGGACTTGGTCGCGGTCAGCGATGCGGGCGACCACCGGGTGCGTTTTCTTAAGCGTTCGGATGGCGCGCCAGCACTGGAGGTGGGCACCGGGACCCCGGGCTTTCGGGATGGTTTGGCTGGGGTCGCCATGTTCAATCAGCCTTGGCAGGTTGCGGCCTGGACCAATGGCACATTGGTGGTGGCCGACCGCATGAACCATCGGGTGCGTTTGGTGCGCCGCGATGGCGTGGTGACCACCCTTTACGGTATCGACCCTTCGCGGTGGGAAGGCCCGTGTCTCGAGTGCAACCCGCCGCTCCTGCCGGGCCTCTATGACGGCCTGAACGGCGAAGCCTCGAAGGCCGAGGCGCGCGAACCGGTCGGGGTCACCATTGCGTCGGATGGCATAGTCTACACCACCGAGGCCTATTACCACGTGGTCCGCAAGGTTACCGGCGTGACCTTCCCCGGTGCGGGCGGGGGCGGCGGCGACACGAACGCCACTCTGGCGGCTCCGGTGGTCAGCCCGCTTTCCGGCTACTACCCGATGGGCGTCGACGTCAAGGTGACCAAGTCGCACCAAGATCCAACGGGCACCGCCGTCATCTACTATACGCTGGACGGCAGCACTCCCACGCCCGGCGCCTCCGGGACACGTGAGTTGGCCGCCACGACTAGTGCCAGCGTGATTCACGTCAGTGGGCAGGATGCCGATCTCAGCCGGCTGCGTGTCCGAATCCTGCAGGAGGATCAGTGGACGGAGTTGGTGGCGGGAACCGCGGTGACCAACAACACGGTGGGCATTGGCCTCGCGGGCGGGGAAGTCAAAGTGGGCTTCCGGTCCACGCCGTTGCTGCCGGTGGTGGTGAATCTGGTATCCAACCAGGTGCTGCAGACCGTCCAGTTTGTGGTCCAGGTTGCGCCGGTGGGAGGCGCCAAGACCTTCGCGGCTTCGGCCAAGCCGCGGCTCGTGACCCTGACCACCAACGACTTCGCACCGCTTCAACTGGGGCCGCGTGAAGGCAAGGGGCAAAGCTTCACCGAGGTCACCGCCGGCGTCATGAAGACGGCCGTCGCGATTGTGGGCACCAACACGCTGGGGGCGCAGAACTACCAGGCCTTGGCGCTGCTGGGGGTCCCGATTCCATCCGGGGCGGCTGCGGGCGACAAGTACGAACTAAGTATTCGTTCCCCGTCGGGCACGGACGACAAGGGGCGGATCAGCCTTACTGCCGGTCCGACCATCACGTTGGTGGTTACGGCGAATCTGGGCTATCGGGTGGGGGACGTTTCGGACCCCAGCCGCTCTCGAAGCCGCTGGTATAACGCGGGCATGTTCGGGGACGCGGCGAGCGAGACCTACGCCATCAACAACGACGACGTCAATGCCGTGCTGCTGGCTTCCTTCGGCATCAAAACCCCGCCGACCTTTAGTGACGCCTTCGACGCCATGGATGTGGATCCCGCGGACGAGCCGGGGATTGCCGGCGGCGACGGCAAACTCGGGTACCTCGACTGGCAGATCCTGTTGCGACGCTCACTGGGCTTCGACACCAATTGCGTGGAGCGGGTGCTCGAGAGTTCCGGGGTGGTGCCCAAGTTCTGCGTGGAAGGCTCCGGCCAGGCGCCCTCGATCGAGCGCTCCGCGCCGGCGGAGGAGCGCTTGGGGCTCGCCGAGTTGCTCAGTCCCGCCCGGCTCGAAGCGGGGTCGGTGGCCAACGCCGGCCAGGGGCGCGTGCTCGTGCCGATCGTGCTGGAGATGAGCGACGGCGCTCGACTGGCGGGCCTGCAATTCCGCGTTCGCGTTGCGTCCCAAGGGGCCGCCCCGGCGCTGACACAACCGTTGGGGTTCCTGGCCGACGCTAGTTTGCCCCCGCCTTCCTTGCTGGGGGTTTCTGCGGGGTTGCCATCTAACGAAGCGGCGGTCTATTGGGATATGACCCTCAATGCCTTCTCGCCCCCCTTGACTGGGAGGGTAGTGCTGGGCCAGGTAGTAGTGCAGGTGCCTAACAGCGCGCCGGCCGGTTCGCTTTACCAAGTGCTGCTCGAACAGGTCGGTGGCGCACTTGACCTTGAGACCGCGTACACCTTCAAGGTCGAGCCAGGCTGGGTGGCCGTGCAAGCACCCGCGCCGCAGACGTCTGCGGCGAGCTTCCTGCTGACGTGGCCGACGACCGCTGGCGAGCGGTACATGGTCGAGTCCGCCGGGGCGCTGAACGACGCCGCCTGGAAAGAAGAGGCGAGCGATCTGCCCGGCCGCGGACGGCCCCAGCAGCACGTGATTCAGAACGCCACCGAGAGCAGCCGGTTTTTCCGGGTCAGGAGGATGCCATGAGGCAAGCAAAACTTAGCGGCATGTGGCGGGCTGGACTGGCGGCGGCGGCCATGTCTTGGACGGCGGCCTGCGTTCAGGGGCAGGTCTTCACCAGCCTGATCAGTTCCAACCTGTTCGAGCCCTACGGCGTGGCGGTGGATGATGCCAACAATTACTACCTGACCGACAGCGCCAACAATCGGATCGTCAAGTACATCTCGGATACCGGCCTGTTGCTGACCAACTACGCCGGGTCCATGCGGGCGGGGGCGTCCGACGGGCCGGGCGTGGTCGCCTCGTTTTCGGCTCCGCTGGGCATCGCTTTCCTGCCCGGGACCAACGTGTTCGTGGTGGCGGACTCGCACAACAACCAATTGCGATATGTTCGGTCCGACGCCACGGTGGGGACGGCCTTCGACCGCGTGGGCGGAGGCGCGGACCAGCCCGGTTTCAACCCCGGCCCGGTTCCCCGTGCGCAAGCGCGTTTCAACGATCCCCGTGGCCTCGCCGTCGATGCCACTGGCAACATCTACGTAGCTGACTTTCAGACCCACGCCATTCGGCGCGTGGGCACGGACGGCTTGGTTTATACCGTGGCCACCAACTTCGCGCGGCCCGAGGCGCTGGTGTTAGTGGACGGGCGGTTGTTCGTGGCGGACGCCGTCAACCACGGCGTCAAGCTGATCGCCAATCCCCTGGCTGAGACCGTTCAGGAGGCAGCGTTGATTGCGGGGGCGGATGATCGGCGTGACTTCGGCTACGTCGATGGCATCGACTCCCGATCCGCCCGCTTTTACGCCCCTCGCGGTTTGCTGGCGCTCACGGAGTCGGAGGTGCTCGTGGCGGACGCGGGCAACCGGGTGCTGCGGGGAATCGGATGGGACGTGAGCGGGAAGCGGGTTACCGACGTCGCCACCTTCCTTCCCTCGGTGTCCGGGGTGTTCCAAGAGCCCGTCGGCATGGCCCTTACCCGGGAACGCAACCTGCTGGTGGTGGACCGTGGGCAAAACACGCTGTTTGTGCTCAAGAACTCGAGCAGCCTGCCCCAGATCACCCCGCCCCAGATCGGTTACATCGTGGTCACCAACACGACGGAAGGCATCAAGAGCTACCTGGTGCCCTTCAAGGAGGCCATCTTCTTCAACGACATGACGTTGGGCATCCTCCCGGAGGCTGGCGTTTCGACCCACTACCTGACCGACATCTCCAACCGGGTGGAGAGCGTGCGCGATCCCAACGCGGACGATCCCACGCCGCCCGTGTACATCGATGGCCAGTATCCGTTGCCGGACAACCTCATCACCAGCTTCCGCTCGAACATCATCATCAAGGCCTACAGCCGCCAGCAGGGACGCCAACCCAGCACCGTGACGACTGCGGTGGCCAGCTTCCAGGTGGCCAACCCCGTCATCCTGGGCAGCGCTTGGGCCGTGCGCGTCGAATGCGCGACCGTGGACGCCAAAGTCTACTATTCCCTGGCCCGCACCAACGGCACCGAAGCCATCGGCGACCCGCCCGAGTGGAAATTGTACGTGCCGGGCACCACCATCAACTTGGAACTCACGCCGGAACGGCCCAAGGAGACGGTGACTTTCCGGACCAAGGCTGCCAAGGGGCATTACGCCCCCAGCCGGGAGGTGACGCGGATCTTCAGCGCTCCCAGCTCGGACGAGGTGGTCCAACTCGGTTTGACCAAGGATTACCTGGCCGCGCCTGGCGCCACGATCATCGTACCGGTCGAGGCCAGTCTGCCGCAGGACGCCCAACTCCAGTCCTTGCAGTACCGGTTGCTGGTGCGGAGCCTGGCCGGCGGTCAACTCGCCGACCTGGGCTTGGGCACGGTGGTTGGCAGCGCGCGGGATTTCGTCAGCGCGCCTTCCGCCAGCGGCCTGCCGCGGACAGAACGCCGCTTTGATGGCACGGCTTGGCAATTGGGGGTCGCCTATCTGGGCAGCAACTCGATGCCGTTGTTGCAGGTATCCGCGCCAGTGACGCTGATCGAGTTCCAAGTGCCCGCCTCCGCTTCCTTTGGAGCCCGCTACGAACTCGCCTTCACCAATCTCAGCGGCACCATGGACGGCTTGCAGCACTCGATTCCCATCATGGCCATGGCCCCCCGCACCATCACGGTCACCAACCTGGCCTACCGGGTGGGCGACGTGGCGGCGGGCCTCGGCTATAACACCGGCGACTTCGGTGACGGGGTCCTCGCGAACGCCGACGTTAACCTCATCTTCTATGCCTCGCTCGGTCTGGGCACCCCCTTCCCATTCACCGACGTCTACAACGCCATGGACGCGTTTCCCGAGGACACGGCCGTGTCGCCCGGCGGCGACGGCCAGATTCGCTACTTGGACTGGCAACGCGTGCTCCGGCGTTCGCTCGGCTTCGGTACGGAGGCCTGGGTGCGGTATCGGACCAACGGCGGCGCGCTGGTGGCGGTGGACTTGAACGCGCCCAAAGCCGCTCCGGTTCGTCCCCAATCGCCCTCGACCGAGCTGGCCGCTTCGACCGGCGCCGGTTGGCAGCCCCGGCCGGTGCGCCTCTGGGCCGGCGAGGTGGCTTACGCCCATCCCGGCGGATTGGTGCTGGTCCCCGTCTACCTGCGGCTGGATCCGGGTTGGAATTGGGTGGGTGGCCAATTCTGGCCGGTGGTCTCGCGCGATCAGGCGGGTCTCATCTCCGAAACGCCGGTCGAGTTTGTGGCGAACGGCGGGGTTCCCGCCCCGGCGGTCAACAGCCTGCCCGGGGTTGGGGTCTACGGCCGCGCGTTCAGTTGGGATGAGGGCCAGATTCAACCGCCGCTCCAAGCGAGCAATCTGTTGGGATATCTCCGCTTCTCCGTGCCGTCCTCCGCGGTGCAGGGCGAGCGGTATTGGGTGCGCTTCGCCAACGCGGACGGGGCCACTGCCGATGCCCGGCAGATTGACGCCGAGACTGTCCCAGGCTCGGTGTGGGTGGGCGAAGCCCTGCAGCCTGCGGCCGAGGTGCCCGACCAGTGGCGCACGAACTTCTTTGGCACGCTGGCCAGCGAGAAAAGCCCCGAGACCGCGGATCCTGACGCGGACGGACTGGCGAATCTGACGGAGTATCGGTTGGGCACGGATCCCTTGCGTGGCGACTGGCGGGTGGAAATCGCCGACGCGGCGGGGATCCGCGTGGTGCGGTGGTACGGGGA
>CAYYMW010000321.1:0-7787 GCA_964472515.1 uncultured Verrucomicrobiota bacterium
GGCGGGAGGGGGCGCTTGCGCCAGGAGCGCGGCGAGAGGCAGCGCCACGAGCGCGGTCGCCAGGGGGAGAAGTGGCTTGATTTTCACGTTTTTCTCCTCGGAGAAGGATTGGCTGAAGCCGGCCGGGCCGGGCCCGCCGGCGCCGCAGCGGCTGCGGCGGACTTGGCTTTCTTATGGTAGCTGGCCACGAGCGTCATGCTGCCGTTGAGCCGTTGGAAGGTCCCATCGGCGCGCAGATCCATGTCGCGCACCCGGATCATGTTGGTGCCCGAGCCGAGCGCGAGGAGGAACTCGATCAATTCCTTGTCCCCGGCGTTGACGCTGATGACCACGGCTTTTTCGTCAAAGAAGGTGTTGGTGTTGGACCCGCCGCTCTCGGCCAGGCGGGTGTTGGTGATGGCCACATTGCTCCGGGTGCCCTGGTCCTGCACCGTGCGGGCCAGATGCAGGGATTGCTCGGCCGTCAGCACCTCGGAGCCCTGCTGTTCGAGCTCGCGCTTGCGGGCCTCGTACTGCGGCAGCAGGGCGGCCGCTTCCTGGTAAGTCTTCAGGGTTTTCTCGGCGCTGAAGATCTCCCCTTTGAGCCGGTCCCAATCCTTGAAATGCGGCCACACAAACACCGCGTTAAGCAGGACCGCGATCACTGCCACCACCGCCACCAGGATGCGCCGTTCCAGCGGCGTAAACTCCATGCCGAAGAGCGCGCTTTTCATTGCCCCTCCCCTTTCCGCAGGTCGCATTCGATGCTCCACGTGGCCGGGCGGCCCGCCTGCCCCGAAATCGAACGGGTGTTGACCTGGCTGAAGAGCCCCTCCGTGCGGCCTTCGCCCACGGGGCGGGCGCGGCTCAGGGTCTCGTTGAACTCGGACACCTTCTGCTGCTGGTCAAACGGCACCGTGCCGAACAACACCAGCTTGGTGCCGCGCTGAAAGGCCAGTGAGGTCAGGGTCATCTCCTCCGGCAGCGCTTCGGAGGCCGCTTTCCAGCAGTCCAACGCCGCAAAGCGGAGGTTCAACTGGTCTTGCAGCACCTGGATGCGGGCCTTCAGATGCACGGCGTTCGTGTAGCTGGGTGTCAGCACGGCCACCGCTTTGTCCACCCCCGCCTTCTTGTACTCGAAATAGCGGAGACACCCCATGAAGCCCAGGACGAACAGCAGGTACAGCAGTGCCATCGCCGCCAGGCCCCGCATCCAAAGCCGGTCGATGTAGAGTTGCCGGTAACGCGCCACGGCTTCCTCGGGCAGGAGGTTCGCCTGGCTGGGCGCCATCGCGGATAACTCGGCCAGATCGGCGTCGCCGCTGGGCGGCGGTTCGAGGTGGACGTGGCTCGCACACTCCTTGAGGGCCGGTTCCAGCAGCGCAGCCACCGCCGGGTCCGCGCGCAGGGTGACGGCGGGGTCCTCCGGCAGCCAACCCTCGATTTCCCCAGCCCACGCCGCCTGGGTTACTACGGCGGCCAGCCGGCCGCCCGCCGCCTCGCTGGCCGGCAGACGTTCAAGCGAGGCCGAGCGAAGCTGCCCCTTCTGCCACCAGGAAACCAGGCAAACCCAATGGTCCCGCTCCGCGCGAACACTCACACACGCCCCGTCGGCCGGCGGCGGCGCGGTGGTCAGGTCCAGCAGGCAGGGGACTTCCAGATGATCGGTCAGGTACCCCAGGTCCTCGAGCCCGTCCAGAAACTGCTCGACTGCCCGGCGTGCCACCATGACCAACAGGCAGACCTGCTCGGGAGCCGCCGGGTCGCTCAGGGGTTGCAGCCCCCACACCAACTGGCCGGAAGGGATTGGCGCCCGCTCCAATTCCTGGTCGATGGCCCCGCCCAGCGCCTCGCTCCGGGCGCGCAGCACGCGCAGAAAAACATCCTCCGCCGGCAGCCAGGCCACGTTCAGCCGGGGCCGGCCCAAGTGACGCCAGCCCTTCTGCACCAGCGGGGTGGAGAGCTTCTGCCCGGCCTCGACTGCCCGTTCGCCGGTCTTCTCCACCGTCGCGCCGGCCCGCTGGAAGTGCCAGAGGCGATAGCCCTCCCCGGAGCGGCCAACGACGTTGCCGATCTGCCAGCGCGCCGCACTGGGACGGGAAGGGGAGGTGGAGGTTTCGTTGGCCATGTGAGGAGCTTAGTCGGAGGCGCCGGCGGCGGCGGTGCGTTGTTCCTCGGTCTGGGTCACCCGCAGCACTTCCTCGAGCGTGGTGGTGCCATTGACAGCCTTGAGCCAGCCGTCCATGCGCAGGGTGCGCATCTTGGCGCGGCCATTGATGGCGCGCTCGGCGATGGCCGAGGCCGCTGCGCGAGACAGAATCAGGGGACGGACCTCGTCATTCAGGACCAGCAACTCGTAGATGCCGGTGCGGCCTTGGTAACCGAACTGCCGGCAATCGTCGCAGCCGAGGCCCTTGTAGAATTTGGCGCTCGCAGTCTGCTCCTCCGGGAAACCGATGCGCTTGAGGTAGGCTGGATCGACCGTCTGCTCCTGCCGGCACGAAGTGCAGATGGTCCGCACCAGCCGTTGGGCCATGACCGCCTCCACCGAGGAGGCCACCAAGAACGGTTCGATGCCCATGTCGATCAGCCGGGTAAACGCGCTCGGGGCGTCGTTTGTGTGCAACGTGCTGAACACCAAGTGGCCCGTCAGCGCCGCGCGGATGGCGATCTCCGCCGTCTCCAAATCGCGGATTTCCCCCACCATGATGACATTCGGGTCTTGGCGGAGGATGTGCCGCAACCCCATCGCAAACGTCAGGCCAATGTCCGGCCGCACGGCGATCTGGTTGATCCCCGCCATCTCGTACTCGACCGGTTCCTCGACGGTGATGATGCGCTTGTTCGGGGAGTTGATCTTGCCCAGAAAGGCGTAAAGCGACGTGCTCTTGCCCGAGCCGGTGGGGCCGGTGACCAGAAAGATGCCGTGCGGCTTGAGGATGATGCCGTTGATCGCCGCCTTCTGGTCCTCCGAGAAGCCCAAGGCGATGAACGGATCGGGCTTGGGGCCTTCCTTCGCCTTGTTCTCGAGGAGCACGTTGCCGCGCGTCAACAGACGCAGCGACACGCTTTCGCCGTACACGGTGGGGACCGTGGAAACGCGGATGTCCAACTCGTGCTTGCCCTTGCGAATGTTGATGCGACCGTCCTGCGGCAGGCGCTTTTCCGCGATGTTCATCCCGGACATGACCTTGATGCGCGAGATGATGGCGGCCTGATGCTGTTTGAGTTGCGGCGGCATCGGCGCTTCCTGGAGCATGCCATCCACGCGGTACCGAATGCGGAGCTTCTCCTCCATCGGTTCGAAATGGATGTCCGTCGCGCGGGTATTGAAAGCCTCCCAGATGACTTGGTTGACGAACCGGATGACGCTCGCTTCTTCGTCCTCAGCCCCAACGCCTTGCCCATCCGCAGGTTCGTCGGTCTCGTCCTTGGCGATCTCGTCCAGAGTCTCCGCGCCTACGCCGTAGCACTCCTTCAGGGCGTCGGAGATCTCCTCCCGAGGGGCCAGAACGAACACGACCGGCCGGTCGAGCGATCCCGGGACTCCGTTGGCATCCTCTTCCTGAAGGACTTCGCGCACCCGCTGGGGAGCCTGTTCCAAGCACCGGCGCACGTCGAACCGGACGGCGGCTTGGGCTTGGACATCGAAGGGATCGCAGGTGGCTACTTCGAGATGTTCGTGCGTGAGTTTGAGGGGGATAACCGTGTACTGGAACGCCACCCGGCTGGAGAGCAAATGCGCCAGCGTTTCGCGGTCACTTTCCGGCAATCGGACACGGTCCAAGTAGTTCCAGCCCAGAGTGGTGGCGATCTTCTTGAGCAGGCCCTTCTCTTCCACCATCACTTTCTGACTCACGAACTGCAGCCACTTCGGCAACGGGGTGGAACCGCCCCCTTCCTCCTCGATGCGAGGTGCGCTGACCATGGCCCGGTACTCGGCGAGCCACCCCGCCAGCTCGGCGGCGGTGCCCAACCCGGCTTGGGCCATCAGCGTTGTGACCGTAGCAATTGCCATGCGCGTTAAAGCGTAACAGTGGATTGAACAATAGTACGATGGAAAAGTTGCGCGGCTATCGAGCGATTTCAGCCCGCCTTGCCTGCGCAATCGTTTCGGAAAGGGGAGGTTACTACTGGGACGTGGGAATCATCGAAACGGGGGGCGAGTGTGCTGTCAAGCGGAACGCAGCGTCGGGGACGCGCTCAGTAGCAGATCGCCAACTCCCGAAGAACGAGGCCGTGCAGATTGTTCAATCGCAGCGAGTTAACACTAATCCCACCAAGCAGCCACTAAGTGAAACCCATCCGGAACTTCGGGTACATCAGGGAAGCAGGTGAGATCCTCCTCCACCCACACGTCTGAGACCTCGAAGTCGGCAAACCACTGGCGCACGGTTCCCGGAGCGGCGCTGGTTAGAAGATAAACGGTATCGCTCCCAATCCACGCATCATCGAACTCCATGGCATCGGTATACTCGTAGAAGCGGATGAAGATCCCCGCCACCTCGGGCCGTTGCTGGAGTTCTCGCAAGCGACCAGCGAACACAGAGGTTGGAATGGGGGTACGGTTGTTAGCGCAGATGGCGCATTGAGGAGCGTCGTAGCCGTCGAAGTAGGCCTCCGGCGAGAGGAGGATTTCACCTTCACGACGCGCTTCTCGATCCTTGATGCACTCGATCAGCAACTTCTTCTTGGCTTGGTTGATCATATCCAACACCGCCACAGAACGTCGCTGTTGGCCCGTGGAGTGTCAATCTGTGGTTGGTGCCCCGCGCTCTGTGCGCCGCGTACGCGTTCCCCTACTTCGCCATCCGCCACTGGCCATTGACTTGCTCCATGGCGATCTTCTCTGTGCTCCCGTTTGGAGCAATCTCCACCTCCAGTTCCACTCGCCCGCTGGGCTTGGGAGTCTGGGCGAGGATGCGGAAGCCTGCGATTTTGTCCGCCTCCTCGGGTCGGCCTTGCTCGCCTGAGACATGAGCCCAGACTTCCGGGTCAACGGCTTGGAACATGAGATTGGTATCCCAGCGTACAAAAGCCCACACGAAGGACTCGAAGGCCGCCGCGGGGGTTTGCAGTCCCTGCCACTTCAGTTCGTCGCGCTTCAGAAAGTCGCCAGGCGATTGGGGGGCTGCATTCGTGCCGCCGCGCTTCACCGCCTTGAGCTGCGCCAAGAGTTGATCATGTTCCTTCTTCAGACTCTCCAGATCCTGCTGTCGTTGACGGAGTTGGGTGACCTCCGCCCGCAACCGCAACCGTTCGAGCTTCTCGTTCTCGGTCAGTGTCGATGCCAGCGTTACAGCCGGGGCAAGTGCCGGTTTGGGCGAGAGTGGCTGGGCGCGCTGCTGTTCTGTCAGGGCGCGGTGTTCAGCCCGCAACGAAACGACCTCGCGGCGCTGAAGGATGGTCCCGATCAGCGCCGCGAGGCATAGCAAGCCCAAGCAGGCTTGCGCCACCAAACGTGTTGTCATGGTTGAGTTTGCTCCGGCGGAGTGTTGGTTGGCGGTTCGGCAGCGGGTTGGAGCCCGTAGCGCCGCATCATCTCGGCGTCCATGGCCGCTGGCACGGGGGCGGGCTGCGCATTAGTAGTGGGAGGTTCCGGGGTCAGCCCGTACCGGGCAGCCATTTCCGCCGGGATCGCCCGGGTCATGGACATATACAGCTTGCCCTCGCGCATCACCAAGCTTTCGGGGCGCTTCTTCGCCACTTCGGACTGCACACTGCCGTCGCAAAGAGTGATGCTGCCGTGGATCGGGCAACGGCACAGCACGCGCTCGGGATCGTTGTCCCCAGCGTTGGCGGCCAGGAACTCGTAGGAGGAATTGGCCAGGGTGAACGAGGTCCAATCGACCGCGGGTTGGCGTCCCGTATCGGCAGGGCAGATGAGCACCTTGGTGGAGGCAATCTCGTTGCTCATGCAGACCAAGTTGGGCGGAAGCCGGTCTTCGTGGTCGACGGCCCAGATACGTGCCGCCAAACCCAACTGCTTGAGGTTGTTGACACAACGAATCGTCCACGCGCGCTCTTGCATGGTCTGGTCGGGCTCGGGGGGCTCGCCAGCGGTCGTCTTGGCGGCGGCCAACTGTTGGCGGAGTTGCTGGTTGGCGGCCTTGAGGCCTTCCAGTTCAGCCACTTGGCCCCGAAGCTCCCGCACCGTCTGTTGCAAACGCTTAAGATCTTGGCGTTCATCTAACTGCGCTGGCTTGGCTGAAGTGGGAGCGGGAGGTTGCTCGCGGGCCACGGCGGCGGCGCGCTGCTGTTTGAGGGCGGCGAGGGATTCGGTCAAGTCCCGGATCTCGGCCCGCTGGACCGCCATCAACCCGAGGCAGGCCAGCGTCAACGAAGCGGTGGCCACCATCGGCCACCAAGCGTTCAGCCAACGCTGCCAAGACAGGGTCGGGGCTGACTGGCCCGGCCGGCTTCGGGGTTTCTGGTCCGCAGGCAAACCGTTGCGCTGCAACTGATCCAACAAGCCAGCCTTGAGGTCGCCGGGGGGGCGTGGCCGGGGTGCCTGCGAGAGAATGGTTTCGAGTTCCTGGTCGGTCGGGTTCATGGTCGAGTGCGGTTCAGTGGTTGGGTGATTCGGGATGGTTCGCCAGCCAAGCGGCGCTGGAGTTGCGCGAGGGCTTGGCGGAGCCGGTACTTCACGGTGCTTTCCGCCACGCCCAAGGCTTCGGCGGTCTCTTCGAGCGACAGGCCTTGGTAGTGGCGAAGGTGGACGGTGGCGCGCAGGTCGGGTTCCAGTTCCTCGACGGCCGCGTAGAGACGGACCGCCAAGTCGTTGGCCATGGCAGCTTCGTCCGGGGCAGTTCCCGGGTCGGCGCAGGCTTCCCACCACGCCTCGGAGCGTTCCTCCGTGCGATGGTTGCGCCGGAGCCAGTCCACGTAAGTCCGGTAGGCGATGCTATGCATCCACGAGGAAACCGACGACCGCCCGGCGAAGCTGGACAGCGACGCCCAGATCCGCGCAAAGGTGCGTTGGGTCAGGTCGGCGGCCTCGGCATCGTTGCCGGCCAAGCGGCGAAGAAACGCGTAGAGCCGCTCGTAGAACGCTTCAATCAGCCGGGTGGCGGCCTCGGTGTCGCCGGCTTGGGCCAGCTCCATCCACATCTTGACCTGCGCATCCATACTCATCTGTTGGTTTAGTCGGGTTCCGACCTCAGTTTAGACAAAACTCTTTGCATCGCTCACGTCTTCGCCTTCCGGCGGGCTGCGCCGGCCAGGCCCGGTCCCGCGGAAGCTTCTCCGTATGCTGCCAACTCGACAAACCGGCCCGGTTTCTGGCAGGGTCGTGCGGTGGGCATTGCGCCACACCAGTTCGAACAGATGAAGGAGCGCCTGAGCGGCCGCCGACGGGCGGCCGAGCCCGCCCTGTCGCCGACGGGCGGCGGCAGCATGGCGCACCGGCGCATCCTGGGCATCGACCCCTCCCTGCGGGGCACGGGCTACGGGGTGATCGAGGTTGGCAAGCCGGGGGCGCGCGCCTTGGTCCACGGCGTCGTTCAATGCCCGGCGGGCTGGGAACACTCCCGCTGTCTGGCCCATATCGCCCAACAGATCCGACTGGTCATCCAGGCGAACACCCCGACGGTCTGTGTGGTGGAGGGGTTGTTCTTCGCCCAGAACCTGCAAACGGCGCTGGTGATGGGTGAAGCGCGCGGCGCCAGCCTCGTCGCCGCCGCCGAGGCGGGGCTGCCTGTGTTCGAGATTGCGCCCCGCAAAGTGAAACAGGCGGTCGTTGGCTACGGCGCCGCTCAGAAACTGGCGGTCGCCAAGATGGTTCAACGCCAATTGCAGCTCGCGGAACT
>CAYYMW010000321.1:7797-8039 GCA_964472515.1 uncultured Verrucomicrobiota bacterium
CACCTTCGCCCAAGAGCAGAATCGCTACGGCTTCAGCCAGCCCAAGCGCGTCTGAACGCATGATCACCTTTCTTCACGGCACCCTCGTGGAAGCCCTGCCCACCCAGGCGGTGGTGGATGTCCACGGCGTCGGTTATGAAGTCCTCATTCCGGTGTCGTCGCACGGACGCCTGCCGGCTCCGGGGCAGACGGTGAAGTTGCTCACCCACCTGGTCGTGCGTGAGGATGCCCATGTGCTCTAT
>CAYYMW010000322.1:0-1951 GCA_964472515.1 uncultured Verrucomicrobiota bacterium
GCCCCGACGGCAGCTCCGGCAACGAGCGGGCCTTGGGCTCGCCTCAGATGAGCGCGGATGGTTCCACCGTGGTCTTCCAGAGTGCCGCTTCCGACCTGGTTCCTGACGATCTCAACCAACTGGCCGACATCTTCGCTTTCACCGTCCCTGTGATATCCTCCCCGGACACCGACCAGGACGGTATGGCCGACGCGTGGGAGATGGCCCAGTTTGGCGACCTGTCCCATGACGGCTCCACCGATAGCGACCTCGACGGAAGGACCGACCACGAGGAGTACGTCGCCGGCACCCTTCCGCTCAACCCCGCCTCGCAATTCGAGGTTGAGGCGGCGCCGGCCAACGCCGGGGGCAAGGTGAAGCTTGCCTGGAAAGCGGCCCCGGAACGCAAGTACCGGATCCAGTTCACCGACGACCTGGGTTTGGGCGCCTGGCAGGACTTGGCCGTTCCGCCCGTAGCCGACGGCGACCACCTCACCGTCGAAGATCCCTCCGAAGCCCCCCTCGTCAGCCGCTTCTACCGCGTGCTCGTCTACCCGTGAGCAGGGCGGGCTGAAGCCAGCCGCGCCGAGAAAGCGTGGGCCTGCACGATGCCGGGAAGACCCTCCGGGTGAAACAGGTCCCGGTAGGCTTCGGTTTCGAGCAAGTGCTGGCGGACGTCTCCTTGTTCGCGCTCGATGAGAAACTTGAGCTCCTTCAGGTTGCTGCTCCAGGCAAAGCCGCTGAAGAACTCAGACCCTCCGAACTGCGTCTTGTAGATCGCGTTGGGGGTGTAGCAGGTGCCCAGGTAGAGATGTGCGCACTGCCGTTCGGCGAAGCACCGCACCGCCGAGGTCATCATGTACATCCCCAGGTTGCGGTTGAAGTACTCCAGGTCGTAGAACGCGTAATAGTAGTACGCCATCCGATGGCCTTCGAGGTAGAGCGTAGCGGTGCCCACCTCCCGGCCGGTGGCGGTGTCCGTAAACTGCAGCAGATGTGAAATGACCGGCGACTGAAACAGCGAGTCGAGTCGTTCAAACGACATCACATCCCGCCCGAACCGCGCGTCGGCGTATTGCTTGTAGAACCGTCTCCGCTCCGGGGTGTAGTCGAACCGGCTTCGGGGAACCAACTCGCACTCGATCCCCTGCCCCTTTCGCAACACGCGGCGGTTCTCCGAGGAGGGCTTGAAGCGCGCCAAATCCACCCGCACGTGCCGGCAAAGATAGAAGCGATCCAGATTCCGTGAGGACGGCAAAAACCCGGCCGCGAAGAGATCCGCCGGGGTCTCCTTCCCCTCCGGGAACGCCCACACGGCATACGGATAGAGGTAGTGGCCGTAGTCCGATTTGTACTCCGAAAAAAGCAGTTTCATGCCGTCTCTCCACCGCCCAGGTAAACTCGCGGCAGGCGCGCCCGCCAACCCGTGAGCAGATCGTAGGAAACCGATCCCTTCCAACGGGCAATCTCATGGACGCTGATCTCCTCCCCGCCTTGGCGGCCTTGAATGACCGCCTCATCCCAAAGCGCTGCTTCGGGGATATCGGTGATATCGATGATGGTCGCGTCCATCGCCACCCCCCCGATGATCGGCGCCCGGCGTCCGTGCAGCAAGACCTGCCCGGCATTTCGCAAGCGCGGGAAGCCGTCCCCGTAGCCGATGGGCAGCACCGCCACCCGGCGGGCGGAAGGCGCCTGGTACTTCAAGCCATAGCCCACCGTGTCACCCGGCTGCAAATGCTGGATGGATGCCAACCGGGCCTTGACCGTCATCACGGGTTCCAAGCCCGGGATTCGCCGGCAAACCGAGGAAGGATACACTCCCAGCGGCAGGATCCCCAGGCGCACCATGTCCCAGTGCGCTTCGGGCAAGTCCAGAAAACCGCCACTGTTGCCGTGATGCAGCAGGGAAGGCCGCAGGCCGTCGGCCTCCAATTCCTTGACCACCTCCGCAAACCGGCCCATCTGGATC
>CAYYMW010000322.1:1961-8016 GCA_964472515.1 uncultured Verrucomicrobiota bacterium
ATCTGGATCCGCGCGAACGTCTTGTCCGACTCGTCCGACATGCAGAAGTGGCTCATCATCCCCTCGAGCCGCAGCCCCGGCATCCGCGCGAGTTGGCGGGCCAAGCCGGCCGCCTCGGTCCACCTCACTCCATACCGGTTCATCCCGGTGTTGACCTTGAGGTGAGCCGGCGCGACGCGGTGCTCCCTCAGCGCCAGCTCGTTGAGCCTCGCAGCCGTGCCCAACTCGTTCACGCAAACCGTCAACCCGTGCTCCAGGCACCAGGGCAACTCCTCCGGTTGTCGTTCGCCGAGCATCAGGATTCGCCCCTGAATTCCCGCCTGCCGCAGCTTCAGGGCTTCCTCCAAGGAGATCACCCCCAGAAATGCCGCGCCTTGCTGCAAGGCCACCTTCGCCACCTCGCACATCCCGTGGCCGTAGGCGTTGTCCTTGACGATGGAGAGCACGCGCAAGCCCGCGGGCTTGTCGCGGTGGATGATCTGAAAGTTGCGAGCCAACCGGCCGAGGTCAATTTCGACCCACGCCGGCCGCAGGGGCAAAGCAGTGTCCATGGCGCCTAGACGTTGCCCGGAGGCCACAGGCTCTGCCCCACATCGGTGCGGTAGTAGCTGCCCACGGAACGGAGCTTGCGCAGATTCGTGTAGGCCCGCTGGATGGCCTCCGGCAGGGTTGCCGCCAGGGCGTTCACGTCCGCAATGCGGTGGCCGGTTGCCATCAAGGTGCCGTCTTCTCCACGCGCCACTTCATTCCACCAAAGATCGCAGTCCATGCGCCCCCGCACCTCCACCGGCAACGGCGGTCCATGCACTTCGACATACGGATAGCCGTAGCCCGCCAGGGTGAGCGAGCATCCGAACGCCAGCCGCGCATCGAAATCGGGACGGATCTTCCGGTTGTGGGCCGTCGCCAGAAGCGTCTCCAACGGGTTCCTGAGCATTCGCAGAATCATCGGCCCGGAGGTCACACCGATGCGAATATTGTACTCGATCACGTGCCACTTTCCCTGGTGATGGATGGCCGTCACCTGCAGCGGCCCGTGGTAGTTCACCTCCTTGAACCACGGGAGGAGTGGATGAATCAACTCCCGCGCCAATCCGTACTTGTCGCCCGGATCCAACTCCACCAAACCGCCCAAAGGAGCACCCGCCACGATCCCCAGATTCCCGTCGAACGCCCGTTTGTATTCCTGGTTGGTTACCAACGAGTGGATCTCCCCACCGCTGATCAGGGCAATATGCCCCGCCTCCGCGCGCCCCAAGTACTCCTGCAGAAACACGCCCTCCGCGTAGTCCACGCACCGGACCCAGGAACGCGTGTCCTCCAGCGTCTCGCCGATGATGGTGTGAATCGGGCTCGTCGGCGAACACAGCGGGTTCTTCAGCACGTAAGGGCCGGGATGCTGGGCCAGGATGCGCTCCGCCTCGATCCGGTTTCGCGCCACAAACGCGCGCGGAAACGCGATGCGGTACTGCTGGCAAAGGTGCCGCGCAAAATCACGGTCGCGCTCGATGAGCATGGCGTCGCCCGTGGGTCCGAAGATTGGTACGCCCGAAGCGCGCAGTTCCGCCGCCCAGGGCGCCTGCGCCCAATCGATCGACATCGGGATCACCAAGCCGGCCTTGCGCTTCGCGATCAGCGGGCAGGGATTGGGGTGGGCGTCCTTGGAGAAAACCGGCCCGGCCAGCGACGGCGCGTAATGCCCGTAGGTTCGCGTCAAGTAGGTGGCCACGGACACCCCGTGTTCCTTCAGCACTTGCGCCACGCTGTAGGCAAAGGCACCGACACCCAAAACCATCACGGGCGGCTTGCGTTTCGACTTTACTGACTTCGCACCCATAGTCTTGTTCCCGGCCAGCAGGCCGGACACTGCTGCAATCAGACAGCATCCAGTTGCATGGACGGGTGATTATGGCGCTCCCAAACCCCAACGCAAGAGTCCGATGTCATGCGCCGTGTCTTACTTTCACACGACCCGTCCCGTGTTCCCGCTCATCCCTGCTCGCGTGCCATCAACGGGCCGCCCAGCAACTGTCCAAGGGCCAGATGCCCCAGCGTCAGGCCGAAAATGCCCGTGATCGTCGACAAGCTGCCCAATGGTGTCCGGCGGCGGCCGCGATCCAGGGTTGGCGCCTCCTCCGGCACTTCGCCTTCGGCGGGCAGCCCGGTTCCGCGCGGCAGGGGTTCGTCCGAGTAGACGCAGGGGATGTCCAGCGGCGCATCAACCCGTCGCAGACGCTTCCGCACGAATCGCGACAGCGGGCACCCGGTCACGTCGCGCAACAGCCCAGTGCGAATCCGCGTGGGATCCAAGCGTCGAGCCGCCCCCATCGTCGAAATGACCCGCAGTCCCATGCGGCGCGCCGTAGCCAGGAGTTCCACTTTCGGAACCAGCGAGTCGATGGCGTCGATGACCAAATCCGGTCCGCCCCCCAGCAACTCCCCCGCCGTCTCGCGCGCAAAGAACTCCTTGCGGACCTCCACCTCACACCGGGGATTGATGGAGCGCACCCGTTCGGCGGCCAGTTCGGCCTTGGACCGGTCAATGGTCGAAGCCAGCGCCAGCAACTGGCGGTTCAGGTTGGTGGCATGTACTACATCGAAATCCACCAGCCGAAAACGCCCCACCCCGGCGCGCGCAAGCGCCTCCACGGCATATCCGCCCACGGCCCCCAGGCCAACCACCACCACCAGCGATTCCCGCAGTCGCCGGCAAGCCTCCTCCCCCAGCAGGAGCCGCGTGCGAATGAATGGGTCTTCCATCATCGACACAGTCATCCCCTCAGGAAGGCTGGGTGGCCCACTGGAGCGAACAGCCGACGCGCGTTCTCCCATACGGTGCATTCCAGCGCTATGCTTGTGCTATCCCGCAACCGGGCCATCTCCTCGTAAACGCGCACCACATCGGCTGGTTGCGAGGTCCGCTTTTCGGCCCCGTCTGCCGACGCAAGCGCAAAACCATATGGCGCATCCGTTTCCAGCAAGATCCGGTCAGCAGGAACCAGCCTCGCCACCTCGCGCAAGCGGTCCCGTTTGGAATCGAGCAACGACGTGCCGAAGGAAAACCACGTCGGTCCGGACAGCCAGGTTCGGAGAACCTCCGGTGATGCTCCGAAACCATGAAACATGACCCCCGCGTTTGCCGGAGGCAGGTCGCTCAGCACCTCTGTCAGCCAGTCCCATGCCCGGTAAACATGGAGTATCGCGGGCCGCCGAAGCTCGACCGCCAATCGCCACTGCCGTCGAAAGACGTCCAACTGGAGTTCCTTGGAGGCCTCGGCCCCACGGTCAAGGCCCATCTCGCCCACGCCAGCGGGAAACTCGCGCAACAGCGTCTCCAGCCGGGCAAAGGTGCCTGACTCCAATTCCCCCAAGCGCCAAGGATGCAGGCCGAAACAGGGCAGGATCTCGGCATGGACGGTGGCGAGTTGGGCCAAGTCCGCCCAATCTCCTCCGCGGCTGCCGCAAACCACCAGCAGGCGGACGTCCGCCGCCTGGGCCAGCGCGAGCAACGCATCGGCCCGGTCTTTCAGCGGGGCATGATGCAGGTGGAGATGGGCGTCGAGCAGCGGCACAGTGGGAGTCTAGGGCTGCGACCAGCGGTGGAACAGGGACTCCAATTCACTTGGCGTAGGATCATCTGCATGCACCAACACTCGGTAACGCAAATGCAGCTGGCCGTCCTTGGGAAGACTGAAACCGCTGCCGGATAACCACTCCATCGGTGTGGGCGAGAAGAACCCGTAGTCACGGGTGAACCACGGTGGCGGTGACCACGGGTTGCCGGGATGGCAGAAGATCGTCACCCCCTCGACGGCCTCGGTACGCCGGCCGCGATAGTCCGCCCACAAGGCTGGCTTGCCGTAAGTCCCCTTCTCCGCCATATCGCCGTTTGCATTGATCAACGTCCCTCCGCCGGTCACAGCCAGATCGGGGGCCATCCGCGCGGCAAACAGGGAGTGGTTGGTCTTCTCGATCTTCACGTCGATCAGCGCCGTCAAGGTCACCTCGAAATCGATCACTCGCCGGTCCGCCGAAGGCGCGGAAACGGCGATCCGCCGACGGTCCTTGAACGGCGACGGCGCTCCCGGCCGCTCCCAAACACACTCTTCCTCCCAGACCACCTCGCGCCCGGTCTCGCGCACCAATCGCAGGTTCTTCCGTACGATTCGCCCACGCTCCAACCCCTCCTGCCAGTAGTTGCCTCCATTGACACGGTCGCACCCAAAGAAGATCGAACTGTGATGCGGATACGGCTCCGTGCGCCGCACGGTTACCGTCCGGCCCGAGCGCGGGCCGTTGACCGGATAGAGATGCGGGTACTTGGAATCCGCCTCGAAGACATACTCGGTAAACGGACGGCCCCCGGCATAAACCCTCACGCGATCAACGTTGACCTCCGCGCGGAGCGGCAACGCGGTGGAATGCTCCCCGGGACCGTGGACACACCCGGCGCTCGAGATCAGGAGCACCGCAACCGTCAAGCGCATCCACTTAGATACCACCTCTCGTCTGTTGTCTGGCTTCATCCCACCTCCTTGGCCAAAAGCGTGGCGATTTTGGCCTCATCCACGTCGCACCCCAGCCCCACTCCCATCGGCACTGCCAGTTCCCCGTCCTTCACCTCGAAGGGGCGCTTGAGAACGCTCCCGCTCAGGAACTGCAGCCCGTTCAAGGCTGCCGGGTATTTCAAATCGTACGCCCCATACAGGACTAACGAGGCCGCCAGGGAAAGGTCCGGATCGGTCAAGCCACTCCCCAAGAACATCAGCCCGCGATCCAACAGCATCTCGATCTGCCGCCGCGCCTCGGTCAACCCGCCGCAACGCGCTGGTTTCATCGCCACCCCATCCAGCAGCCCCAGCTTCAAGTACTCCTCCAAATCCACCGTGGATACCACTCCCTCGTCCATCACGATGGGCAAGGCCCCCTGCTGTTTCAGCCGGCGGTAGCCGGTGAGCCGGTTTGGTGGGAGGGGCTGCTCCAGCACCGGCACCCCGATCTCCGCCAATTTCGGGGCCACCTCCAGCGCCGTCGCTTCGTCGTAGCCGCCATTGGCATCCGCCCAGAGAAACCCCTCCGGTACCAACCGTTTGACCATCCGGCACAGTTCCACGTCCACCTTTGGATCGGGCGCCACCTTCACATTGAAATGCTGATACCCACGCGCGCGTCCCTGGGCGATCAGACCCTCGACCTCGTCCAGCGTTTTCGGATTCAACGTCCAACTCAAGGTTAGACGCTCCCGTCCTTTCCGCCCCCATCGCTGCGCGGCGTTCTTGCCCAGCAACCGCCCCGTCAGGTCAAACAACGCGAGGTCAACCCCCGCCTTGCAGATCGGCTGACCAGTGGAGAAGGAAGGCGCAATCGCCCGGTTCATCGCCGCGTGCAGGGCGTCCACCTCAAAGGGGCTCTTCCCCACCAACTCGGGCGCCAGGTAGCGGGTGATCGTGGAGTAGACGGTCTCGATGGTCTCGTAACTCCACCGGGGCAAGGGCACGCTCTCCCCCCAGCCCACCGTGCCGTCGCTGGCAGTCAACTTCACCAGCACAGCCGCCCGGCCCGAGGGTCTCCCCGGTGGACCCTCGAAGAACTTGAAACGGCCTACCGTGGGGTACAACAGCGGGAAGGCCTCCACTTTGGCAATGGTCACCGCGCTCTCAGCCGCCGGCAAGCCGGCGCTCAGCACCGCGATCCCTGCCGCTTGCGCGCCCATACCCAAGAACTGACGCCGCGAACACTTCATCCCGCTATGGTTCACACTGCCTGCGGCAGCTCGTACCCTTTCCGGCGCGGGCGGTCCAACAGCCCATTCGCCTCTGCGTCGTCCGGAAAAACCTCCCGCACGGGATCCCAGCGGAGCTTCCGTCCCAGCCGGCGGGCAATGTTGCCCAGATGGCAAACGGTCGCCGAACGGTGCCCGATCTCCACATCGGCCACCGGCTTCTGCCGACTACGCACGCAATCGATCCAATTGCGCATATGGTTCTCCGTCAGCCCGGGCACGCGTTGTTCCTTGGCCTCTTCGGCCAATTCGGGCGGATCGCTCTTGCAGAAC
>CAYYMW010000323.1:0-7983 GCA_964472515.1 uncultured Verrucomicrobiota bacterium
GGTTTTGAAAACTACAACCCTCCGAGTTGTCCGGTTTTGAAAACTACACGACACAAGCCGGATAGGGCTTGAAGCGGGCCGGGAGGGGGCGTAGAGATGAGCCATCCGCCCGGAGCCTCTGCGGAGGTTCGAGCGGCAACGCCCACGAGTGACGAAGCGCCCGGTATGGTCCGGGCCGGCCTTGCGGAGCGTGATTGAGGTTAGGCAAACAGTAGAATCGACAGACGGAAGCTTCACGAAAACATGAATGCGACAATGCCTCTGGCAAGGGTTGGAATGCGGATGCTGCTGGGCGCGCTGGTAACAGCCGCGGGCTTGGGAACCGTGCGGGCCGAAGTAGCACCGCCGTCGGGCTTCACCGCGCTTTACAACGGAAAAGACCTGACCGGATGGCGCGGGGGCGACACGTTCGACCACCGCCAATGGCTGGCCATGGCCCCCGCCGAGCGGACCGCCAAAGACGAGGAGTGGACCGCCGACATGAAGAAGCACTGGCGGGCAGAGGGGGACGAACTGGTCAACGACGGCAACGGCAAGTACGCCACCACCATCAAGGATTACGGCGATTTTGAGTTGTTAATCGACTACAAAACCGTGGCCAAAGCCGATTCCGGAATCTACCTGCGCGGCTGCCCCCAAGTTCAGATCTGGGATTCGACCGAAAAGGAGAAGTTCGCCATCGGCGCCGACAAGGGTTCCGGCGGGCTATGGAACAACTCCCCAGGCGCGCCCGGCAAAGACCCGCTGGTCAAGGCGGACAAGCCGTTTGGCGAGTGGAACAAGTTCCGCATACTCATGGTCGGCTCCCGCGTGAGTGTCTGGCTGAACGGCCAGCTGGTGGTGGACCATGCCCCGATGGAGAACTACTACGACCGCAAGAGCCCGGTTCCCGCGAAGGGCCCCATCGAGTTGCAGACCCACGGCGGGGAAATCCGCTGGCGCAACATCTACATCCGCGAGATCGGCAGCGAGGAAGCCAATCGCATCCTGACCTCGAAACTGCCGGAAACCGGCTTCAAGCCGGTCTTCAATGGCAAGGGCTTCGACGGCTGGGCCGGGCCCACTGACAATTACGAAGTGAAGGACGGCGCGATTCTCTGCAAGCCGGGCAAAGGCGGCACGATCTACTTCAACGAGGAACTGACCGATTTCGTCGTTCGGCTCGAGTTCAAGTTGCCGCCGGGCGGGAATAACGGCTTGGCGATCCGCTATCCCGGCAAGGGCGACACCGCGTATGACGGCATGATGGAATGCCAAGTGCTGGACGACAACTACGAGAAGGTGGTGGGCGACAAAATCGACGCCCGGCAGGCCCACGGTTCTGCCTACGGCATGATCGCCGCCGCGCGCGGTTATCAGCACCCGAACAACGAATGGAACTTCCAGGAAGTGACCATCCAGGGCTCCAAGGTAAAGGTGGAACTGAACGGCACGGTCATCCTGAATGGGGACCTCGCCACGGTGAAGGAATTCATGGCCAATTCCGCTCACCCGGGCAAGGACCGGACCTCAGGCTTCTTCGGTTTCGCGGGCCACAACGATCCCGTGGCTTTCCGCAACGTGCGGATCAAGAAACTGTAGTCGGCAAACTCGCGCCGCAACCGCCATTTCGTACCGCCTCTTCTCGGCCCCCGGGAAGAGGCGGTTCGGCTTTCTACGGTTCGTGCTTGGCCATCACTTCTTGCACGGAGACGGGAACGCCACCGCGACGCTTGCTTTCGTCAGCCGCCTCCATGAAAGCGAACATTTCGATGGTCTCCTCCGGGCTCACGGGCGCGATGCCCGTCCGGAAGAACATCATGACCTCGCGCACCAACGGGGCATAGTCGTCGCCGCCTTCGCGCTGCTCCGCCACTGCCTTGGTGCCGAAGACGATCACCTTGTGCGGTGTGGGCGTGTGGCGCAAACCGTAGAGGACACCCACCTTGCCGTCCGCCCAGACGCCGGTGGCGATGTCGGTGTCAGCGGTGGAGGTGCGGGAAACCGATTGGCAACCGGTGCCGGCAATGGCAAACAAGGCCTCAACCGGGTGAATGCCATACCAGAAGAAATCAGGGTGATGGGGTTCCAAGTAGCACGGGCCGTAGGAGATAAGACTGCGAATCTGCCCCACATCGGTCTTCTTGAGTTCTACCAAGGAAGTGTAGTAGCGGTAGGCAGAGGAGGTGAAGCAGGGAACCTTGCGCTCCTTGGCGAGCCGGAAGATGGTCCTGGCGTCCTTCAAAGAGCCTGCCACGGGTTTGTCGATAAACAGGGGTTTGCCAGCTTGAATCACCGGCTTGGCCTGGGCCAAATGCGGTCGTCCGTCGACGCTTTCCAGCATGACCACGTCCACCTTCTGACACAGTTCCTCGATCGAGTCGACAATGGCTACGCCGTACTTCTCGGAAAGGGTGCGCGTGTACTCCCCCACCCGGCTGGCACTGGATTCGATATCGGGGCTGCCACCCTTGAACGCGGCAACCACCTTGCCGCCCGGTATGTAGTTGGGCGAGTTGGTGTTATGCAATAGTTCGGTGAAGGCGGTAACGTGGGAGGTATCGAGGCCGATCATGCCGATCCGCAGGTCGGCTGCCGCGCCCGTTGACAGGGCAGCGAAGCATGCGAAGGCCTGCACGGTGAGAAGGCGGAAGTAGTTGGTCATGCGCGGAGGGTACCACATTGCCGTGAGCGAAGGCAATTCCGCCCAACCGTTCCCGACTGGCACCTGTGGGCGATCGCGTGAAGGGGCTTGAATTCTCCCGGCGGCAGATGCGTCTTTGATTGTGTCATAACGTACCCAAATATGATCAGAACCCGTCGACAGTTCCTCACCACCTTGGGGGCCGCCTCGGCTGCGGCACCGTTCATCCTGCCCTCCCGCATCTGGGCCGCGCAGGGCAACTCGAACCCCAACCAGAAGATCACCCTCGGTTTCATCGGGGTCGGCACCCAAGGCAACGGGTTGCTACAGAACTTCATCCGGCATCCGAACACGCAGGTAGTCGCCGTCTGCGACGTGGACAAGAATCGTCGCGCGCACTGGCAAAAATGGGTCAACGAGTTCTATGCCTCCGCCAACCAGAAGGACTACAAAGGTTGCGACGCGTATAACGAGTTCGAGAAGGTGCTCGAGCGGAAGGACATCGACGCCGTGGTGATCGCCACCCCGGACCACTGGCATGCGTACATTGTGGTCCAGGCCGCCAAGGCCAAGAAGGACATCTATTGCGAGAAACCGCTTTCCCTGACCATTCACGAGGCGCGCGCCATGGTGAAGGCGGCACGCAAGTACGACCGGGTGTTCCAGACCGGCAGCATGCAGCGGTCGATGTCGGAATTCCACAAGGCATGCACCCTGGTTCGCAACGGCTGCATCGGCAAGGTCAAGACCATCTATATCGGCATCGGCTCATCCAGCAAGCCGTGCGACCTGCCCACGGAAGCCGACGAACCCGGGTTGGACTGGAACCGCTGGCTCGGCCAGGCGCCGATGCGCGGCTACAACTCCATCCTCAGTCCGCGTGGTATCCATAAGCACTTCCCCGACTGGCGCAACTACCGGGAGTTCTCCGGGGGCATGATGACCGATTGGGGCGCCCACCACTACGACATCGCCCAATGGGCGCTGGGCATGGATGAGAGCGGGCCGGTGGAGATCATTCCGCCCGAGGAT
The DNA here is from genome assembly GCA_964472515.1 of uncultured Verrucomicrobiota bacterium. Lineage (GTDB taxonomy): Bacteria > Verrucomicrobiota > Verrucomicrobiia > Limisphaerales > J093 > CAYYMW01. The sequence goes on from CAYYMW010000323.1 coordinate 3,656, forward strand.
ACCAAGAACGACCATGGGCTGCGTTTCGTGTACGCGAATGGCGTGGAGATGTTCCACGAGGGCAAGGACGGTTTCGGCGTAACGATCATCGGCGAGAACGGCAAGATCAACGTCGATCGCGGCCGTTTCAAGGCGACGCCTGAGAACATCGGAGAGATCAAGCTCGATACCCTTTCCACCAAGCTCTACAAGAGCAACAATCACGTGGGGGATTTCCTTCAGTGCGTTCGCACCCGGCAGCGCCCGATCTGCGACGTCGAAGTCGGCGCCCGGTCCGTCTCGGTCTGTCACTTGGCGAACATCGCTTATTGGACCCGCAAGAAGCTCAAGTGGGATCCGGCCAAGGAACGCTTCGTGGACGACAAGGAAGCCAACAAATGGCTGGACCGCGAGGTGCGCGGCCCGTGGAAGGTCTAGCCACCCCTGGGCGTTGACGCTTGGATGCGCCACTGGCGGCGAGGGCAGGCACGCTTTGGCCGGTCAACCGGGTTGCTGGGGTGACTCCAGCAACCCGGCACACCCAACGGCCAGCCTGCAACTCTATCTGGACGCGCCGGATAGGCTGGACAATCCAAGCTGAAACGCCGACAACATTCCCCGCACAACAGAACACGATATGAAACTGAGTTCCCCCCTAACTAAGCTGGGCGTGGCCCTGTCCCTGGCTGCGACCAGCCAGGCAGCCAACAATGTTGGATCTCCGTTTTACGGAGACGCGCCGGATGAGCACCACCCATGGGCCATCCATGATCGCAACCGTCCGCAGCCGCCCTTGGTAACCCCGGGGAGTTTCAGCACTCAGGAGCAACCGGGCAAGCCGCCTTCCGACGCCGTCATTCTGTTCGATGGCCGCGACCTCTCGAAATGGGAGGCCGATGAAGGCCAGGGCGTGCCGACGAAATGGATCGTCAAGAACGGCGCCATGGAATGCGTGCCGGGCTCGGGCTACATCCGCACGAAGGAGAAGTTCGGCGATTGCCAACTCCACGTGGAATGGGCTGCTCCCACCAAAGTCGAAGGCGACAGCCAGGGACGTGGCAACAGCGGCGTGTTCCTGATGGGCCTGGTCGAGGTCCAGGTGCTGGACAACTTCAACAACCCCACCTATCCGGATGGGTTTGCCTCCTCGGTGTACGGGGTCAACCCGCCCATGGCCAATGCGCTACGGCCGCCGGGCGAATACCAGACCTATGACATCATCTTCCGCCGACCGGTCTACAAGGACGGCAAAGAGGTCGATCCGGGTTATGTGACGGTGTTCGTTAACGGTGTATTGACTCAAGACCACACGCGGTTGGAAGGCGGCACCGGGCACATGGGCCGCAGCAAACCCGGACCGTTCCCCGAGGTGGGCCCGCTCAAGCTGCAGGACCACGGCAATCCGGTACGGTTTCGCAATATTTGGTATCGTCCGTTGCCCAAGCGGGCCGTGGAAGGCGGCACGGATGGCTATCTAACCACCGAAGCCACCATGGCCAAGCGGGCGGAGATCGCGGCCAAACTGCGCAAGGAAGCGGAAGGCCTCAAGAGCGACTCGAATCCCCTGCCCGAAATGCTCATGCTGGCCGAATCGCTCGTCTATGAGCAGGACAGCGCAGTCCTGGACCGGGCAGGATTCCTGGCCGAGCAGTATATCCAAGGCATCCAACAACTGACCCCGGAGAAGCTGGCGGCCAAGAAGGACGAGATCAAGCACCTGCGCGATGTGGCCCGATACCTCGCCAAATTCGGCATCATCCCGAATGACGCCGAGCCGAAGCAGATCCTCGAGAAGATCATCAAGGACAACAACTGGGACAAGAAGCGGTAGCCAGCAATAGGCAGCTTCAGCTGAGTTTTCCATCCCAGGCCACCCTCGGGAGCAGTTCCCGGGGGTGGCTTGTTGCTTTCTGGTAGATCGACGGCCCCGGCTATTACCCGCGCAGGACGCAACGAGCCGTGCAGGTTTCCGCCACCACGACTTCGCTCAGCAGGGGCAGGACGGGCTTGAGGCGGGTCCAGATCCACAGGGCGATGGCCTCGCTGGTGGGATTCTGGAGCCCGGGAACGTCGTTCAGGTAACGGTGGTCCAGTTGTTCCCAAAACGGGCGGAAGGCCCGTGAGATGTCGGCATAGTCCATCACCCAGCCGAGATTCGGGTCGCAGGCCCCGGTCACCACGATCTCCACTTGGAAGCTATGGCCGTGGAGGCGGCGGCATTTGTGGTCCTCCGGCAGCAGCGGGAGGAGGTGGGCGGCTTCGAATTGGAAAGTTTTGCGGAGTTCCATCTGCATGGGACAAAGAGGGGGTCAGGGTTCGGCGGGTTTTTCCCAATCGGTCCAAGTCACCAAATCGGCGAGCGCGGGCCGTCCGTCATGCCGCCAAGCCAGCGGCGGGCGCTGCATTCGTCCGAAGGGACAGACCCGGGTGGCTCCCCACTGAGCCAGACGCCGGGCCAGCAGCGGCGCTTTCTCCGGCGTCGCCGCCAGTGCCACCGTAGAGACCTTGCGCCGGACGGCATCGGCCCCTTGCAGTGCCTGCTCCAGATCGGGAACCGATTTCACATAGATGAAGCGGTTGAGGCAGGAGAGCTGGAACAGGGGATCATTCTCATGGACCACCGTCCATGCGGTCGAGTTGTGGCTGGCCCAGAGCTTGGTTTCTGGAAAGTGGGCGGCGCGGATCCGGTACAGGTTGCGGCGGGTGGCGATGGCAGCGGCCTCGCGCGGCCCAAGCAAACCGCGCGGGCGGGTGCGCTCAAGGCCGGCGAGTTCGTCAGCCAACCGCTCGGCGAATTCCAGCGAGGTGAGCCGGCTCCCGGTTTCCACGTAGAAGAGGTGAGGCGAGAGACAGCCTTGTTGATCCCAGGCAACCACGTCCTCCGCCGCGTCCGCGACCAACTGCGGCGCCGTGACGGGCGTAAGGCCTTCCTTCGCCACGTACCCAAAGCTGACCCGGTGGCCGTAGCCCAGGAACCGCGTCGATGCCGGGACCTTCCGGCGCAGGCTGGCCACAGTTTCGTCCGAACCCATGGCCGTCACGCAGTCGGCCTCCGCCAGCACCGCCGCCTCAATGGGCTCGTCCCCGCCGGGCCACTCCGCGATTTCGAGGCACGCACCCAGCTTCGGGTCGGCGTCGTACAGCGAATGGGCAAAGAGCCGTGGCAGGAGCGATTGGCCGGTGGGGCACTTGAGCAACTGGGCCGAGCGGGTAAGGAGGCCTAGCACGACAGAGGTGACCGCTGGATTGGGCAGACTTCCCGCCGCGAGGTGGAAGGTCAACTCCGGTCCCGTCACCAGCGCAGCACGCCCGGTGGCGGTCTCCGACTCACTGGCACTCAGTTGGTCCAAGCGGCTCGCATGGCCGAGGTCCTGCCGCACCAGCGCCTGCATGGCCTCGGCGCTGAGACTCTGGAACAAGGCGTCCAGACCGCAGGCAATCGTCTGCGAGGAGAAGCCCGTGGCCGCAGGCCCCAGTTCGAGGGCAAGCTGGCGGAAACGAAACGAGGGCTCAAGCCATTGGCGGGCCAGTTCGTCGAGCGTCGCCACCAGCGAATCGAAGGACCGCGAAGCCAGGTAGCGATCGCGGTTGCGGCGGAGCGTTTGGGCAGCCTCGCTCAGCATCGGGGGGGCGACCGGGGCCTCGGCGGGGAGATCGGCCAGAAAGTAGTTTGGCAGAGGGAGCGCAGGCAGGGGCATAGTCAGGAGGGCGTGAGATTCTTCTGACGGCTCATCAAGGCCAGGCAAGGCAAGGCCAGCAGGCCCAGCAACACCACGCAAGCCACCACCGCATAGGCCGAATAGTAAGCGCTGACGGACTGCGCCCTTTCCCCGAGGCGGGCCACCCATACGCCGGCCAGCCAATGCCCGAGGTTGCCAATCAGCCCGCTGACCATGAGGAACAACCCGATAACCCTGCCCCGCGCCTGGTTCGGCGCGGCCATGGCCAGCGCGGCTTCGGAGATGGGGTACCCGGCCAGGAAGAAGAACCCGTACAACAGAAATGCCGGAGCCATCCACGCGCGGGGCAGGTGCGGAAAGAGGCCCATGACCACCGCCGAACACACCAGGATGACTGCCAGCCAGCGTTTGCGGCCTTTGTCGCTCAGGTGGCCAAAAAGCGGATTGCTGATGGTCGCCGCGAGGAAGATGCTGCTCAGGAGAAAGCCCGTCTGCTTCAGGTCCATACCGTGGGCGTGCTGAAGGAAGAGGGAGCCGAGACTGCTCATGGCCGTACCGGCCAAATCGCGCAGGCTGAAGAAGAACGACGCGCCGAGGAAGAGCGCCCAGAGCCCGGGTGAGACGGCGGACTCAGGCGGTGGGGCGGAGGCCGCCGTCTCACCCGGGCTC
>CAYYMW010000324.1:0-7954 GCA_964472515.1 uncultured Verrucomicrobiota bacterium
TGCCGGGGGCCGGGCGGGCGGCAATTCAAAGATACCGGACCCGGGTCTCCTTCACGTAACGGAGTTCCAGGAGGTTGGTCAATCGGCGGACGATGTTGCGGCGCAGGTCGAGTTCCACCGGCACCGCGGGATCCTGGTGCGCCTCGTTGATGCGCGTGCCCACCAGAAACTCGACGATGTCGCTCTCGAGCATGAGCGCCGCCAACGCGCGCGCCGGGTTGTTCGGATTGCCCTCGAGCGGCCCCGGGCGGTCCAGCAGTTCCACTGCCTTGGCCAGGGTGATGGTGCCCTCCGTGACCAGGTCCACGCCTTCCATCTGGGAGGCGGGCGGCGTTTCCGCGTCAGAAGTCGCCAACGAGATGGTGACGGGGCGGTTCAACAGCCGGGAAACGATATTGGCCGTGGTGCCGCCGCAGATCGCCTTGCGGCCTTGGAAATCGCGGATGGCCGAGGCCAACTCCTCGTCCCGTTCCTGCCGGAAAGGCGGGCCGGTGACCACCAGGAGCCGCTGCGGACGCCGGAAGTGGACGACCCCGCAGGTGATGTCGTCCTTGGCTTGGCGGTCGTCGTTCTCCAGGGCGCGGGCCAGCAGGCGGCGGGAAAGTTCGAGCGCGGAAATATCGCTCTGGTCGTCGATTTGCTGGGCGATGAACCGTGCCACGTTTTCGTTCCCCCAACCCAACGGATAGCCGCAGCGGCCCATGCCCGACTGGCTGACGCCGTCGGAGTAGAAGATGATCCGGTCGCCCAGCCGGGCGTTGAACTCGCTGTGGCGGATGGTCCGATCTTTCCAACCCTCGAGCGTGATCTCGGTGCCGCGAAGCGGAATCAGCTCGGTGCCGCGCACCACCAGGAGCGGCGGGTTCCCGTGTTCGATCACGCGCGTGCGGCCGTCCTGGTCCACGTCCACGATCGTGAACGTGCTGTAGCTGATCTTCCGCTGCTCGCAGACCGGGAGGGTATCCATGATCGTCTTGGCGCTCTCGCGCACGTCGACGAACGCGCTGGTGTAGCGCAGCGCCATGGTCGCGGTGAGGTTCGCCAGCACGCTGGCCTTCACCCCGCTGCCCAATCCGTCGGATAGCACCGAGACGATCCGGTGCTCCTCCACGATCTTGCGGGACAGGAACACGTCGCCGGGCACCCGCTGGCCGTGCTTGGCCTGCTGGCAGAAATCAACGTCGATAAAGCTTTCGCCAGTCATGGTCCTCGCCGGGTTCCGCCGGCTTCGGCGGGGTGAACGACTCGATGATCGAATTGAGCGTGACCTCCGACTCGGCCGCGTTCTCCCCCAGCAGGTAGGCGATCTTCTGCACCGTCTCGAGGTTCTTCTGAATCACCTCGCTGGCTTTGCGGATCACCTGTTCCTTGCGGACGGCCGGTTGCGTGATGTCCTGCAGGATGCCGCCCACCACCCGGTGTTTCTCGATCGAGAAGATGGCGGCATTCAGGACGCTGTTTTGGTAGCGCAGATCCCGGTCGGGAATGTCCTCGCCGCTCTTCAGCACGCTCTGAAACAGGCTCGCAAACGGCAGCAGCTCGCTCAGCAGCACTCCCTCGACATTGGCCGGCGCATGGCCTTCGCCCTTGGCGGTCATCTCCGCAAAGGCCGCGTTGTGCTCGATGATCCGCATCGCATCGTCGACGATGACCACCGCCGAGGGAATCTTCTGGATCAGGGCGTTCGCCTTCTTCAAGGCCAGCTTGCGCATGTAGGTCACGCACATCGCCCGCTCCGCCTTGAGGTTGATCAGCGCGGCCGCGAACTCACGGCACGATTCGTAGCCGCAACCGCCGCAGTTCAGCTCGTCGTCGCGCGATTCCTTGCCGACCAGCCGCAGCGCCTCGCGCAACTCCGCCTCCGCGTAGGTGCGGGTGGGCGGCGGCGTGACGGCGAAATTGGTGACGCTGCGAATCTGGGGCGTCCGGGGCAGGGGAGTATCCTGCCGCGTGTGCTGGCGGAGGATGCGCTGGCGCTTGGCTACCGTGCCCGATGGCTTGCGGGTGCGCGGGCCGTTGACACATCCCCCTTCACACGCGAGCAGCTCCAGGAACAGCCCGTTCTCGGGCACGAAGCCCTCGAGATCTTCCACCGCCTTCTCGATCGCGCCGATGCCCGAAAACGCCATGCAGACGCTGTCGTTGACCGCGCAGGACGACTTCATCCCGGCGATCATCCCGCCGTCCACCGGGTACCACGTGCCTTCCGCCGCCGCCTCGGGAGTGAACCGGTCGTCCGCCGTCTCGCTGAGGCTCTCCAAGGCGATGCCCTCCTCATGGAACCAGCGGCGCAGATCCTCAAAGGTGAGCGCCACGTCCAGCAGTTCCGGATGCTGCGCCGCCTCGATCTTCTTGGCGATGCACGGGCCGACGAACACGATGCCCGCGTTCGGATCCTCCCCCCGCCGCAGCATCATGCAGTGCGTCAACAGCGGGGACAGCAGCCCGGTGAGGTGGGGCATCATCTGGGGCCGGTGGCGCTGAAAGTGCAGCACGACCGACGGACAGGCCGACGAGATCAGGACGCGGTCGGGATGGGCGCGCAACAAACCGGCGGCCTGGGCGGAAACCTGCTGGGCGCCCAGGGCCGTCTCCGAAACCCCGGCGAACCCGAGCTGGCGCAAAGCATGGATCAACTGCCCCGGGCGGATTTCGGTGAACTCGCTGACGTAGGACGGGGCGAGCGAAACCAGTACCCTGGGCCGGTTGGCCAGCAGGGCCCGGGCCGCCGGCAGATCGTCACGGACCCGCTTGGCGCCGTTGGGACACACCCGCACGCATTGGCCGCAAAGGATGCACAGTTCCGGCATCACCGAGGCGTAACCGCCCTCCACCTTGATCGCCTTTACCGGGCAATGACGGACGCACTTGTAGCAATCCTGGCACTCCCGCTTCTCCGTGTAGATGGGATTGAGGCTGTTCATTCGTTCGGATTGACCAGGGCGCGGTTGAGCACGCCCGTCATGCTGACGGGGTCCATTTCATGGTACTCCTCGCCGTTGATGATCAGGTTGGGACCCTGCTGGCAGTGGCCTTCACAGAGGTGACCCATGACCTGCACGGACGGGAAGGTATCCGGGCGCGCCAAGAAGCCTTGAATGACCTCCAGGTTGCGGTTGTTTCCGCGCGCGAAACAAGAGCTGCCCATGCAAATCTTGATCTCGATCGAGGGGGCGTGCGGCGCATCGGTGGACGCGACCGACCGCTCGCCCTTCCGCGGGGACCTGGACGCGTGGTGCTTTCGCCCGCCCGGCCCGGCGCCGATGGGCCGGCCCAGCTTCTGCAGCCGGGCGGCCAGACACGTGTTGCATTCCTCCGGATGCTCCTCAATGCAGGCCTTGGCCGGGTAGATTTCGTACAAGGCGCGATAGCGGTGCGGCGTCAGGTTGGGCATGACCACGTTCGCTCCGCGCTGCAAGCCCAGCTCGCGTCCGTTCTTCTTGTTGAGGGTGGCCAGCGCCGTGGTGCTCGGGATGTTCGCGTCGGGACAGGCCAGCCGGGCCAGCGCGATGGCCTTGTAGACCATCAACTCGCTGTTCGGCACCTGGTTGGGCGGGGTCAAGAGATGGCTCCAGGCCCCCTGACGCAGCGGTGTGCCGGGGTGGGGGATGAACGGACCGATGCCGATCATGTCCAGCTCCAGTTCCTTGAAGAGCAGGATGTCATCGACCAGGCTGGCGTACTTCTGCCCGGGCAGCCCCACCATGATCCCGCTCCCCACCTCGTAGCCCAGTTCCTTCAGCCGGCCCAGCAGGGCGATCCGGTCCGAGGGAATACCCGCACGATCCGGGTGGACAAACCGATACAGCGCCCGGTCCGAGGTTTCAAAACGGAGCAGGTAGCGGTCCGCTCCGGCCGCGCGCCACGCCGCCAGGTCGGCTTCCGGGCGTTCGCCCAGGCTCAGCGTCACCGCCAGCGGGGTTTCTTCTTTGATCTGGCGAACCACCTCCCCCAGCCAGCCCCGCTTGATGCCATAATCCTCCCCGGCTTGCAGGACCACCGTTCCGTAACCGAACTTCACCGCCTGGCTCGCGGCCTCGAAAATCTCGTCCCGGGAGAGCCGGTATCGTTTGAGCGACTGGTTGCCGGTTCGCAGCCCGCAGTACGCGCACTGCCGCACGCAGTGATTCGAGATCTCGATCAGTCCGCGCAAATGCACCGCGTCGCCCACGTGCGCGCGGCGCGCCTCGTCGGCCTGCCGCCACAGGGAAGTCAGCTTTCGCGGATCATCCTCGCGCAGCCAGTGCAGGATTTCCTGGGGAGTCATCGACATCTTCATGCAGCCCGCCGCTTTCGCTCGAAATCCAGGTAGGCGTCGAGCGCTGCCGGGAACGGCCCGAGCGCCCGCGCGAAAATACCGAGGCTGTACGCAATCGCCAGCCCGTAATTGGTGATCGGCACCCCCGCCTGCTGGCAACGCCCGACCCGGTTCAACATTTCCCGCCGGTTCCACATGCAGGCGCCACAATGGATGACCAGGCGGTAGGGGGTGAGGTCCTCCGGAAAATCGTGTCCCTGCACGTGGGCGAATTCGATCCGCCCCCCCACGTACTGGGTGAGCCATTGGGGGATCTTCACCCGGCCAATATCTTCGCCGATGGGATGGTGCGTGCACGCCTCCGCGATCAGCACCCGGTCCCCGGGGTGCAGCGTCTCGATGGCCAGCGCGCCCTGCACCTGGGCGGGCAGGTCGCCTTTGAACCGTGACATCAGGATCGAGAAGCTCGTCATCGGCACTTCCGGCGGGGTGTCGGCCGCGACTTTAAGAAAGGCCTGCGAATCGGTCACGACCAGGCGCGGCGGGACCTTCAACGAGGCCAGCGCCCTGCTAAGCTCCCGTTCCTTGACCACCAGGCACAGGGCGTCGCCATCGAGCAGATCCCGAATCGCCTGCACCTGCGGCAGGATCAACCGGCCCTTGGGCGCTTCCTTGTCGATGGGCACCACCAGCACGGCCATCTCTCCCGGACCGACCAGGTCGCGGACCAACGAGGCTTGGTTCAAGAAGTCAGATGGAGCCAGCTCCAGCAACGCTCGTCGCAGTTCCGTCAATCCTTCACCCCGCGTGGCTGACACTCCGATCCAGCGGACGCCACGGTTAGTCAACCCGGTGACGAGCGTCGGCGCGGGTTCCGCCAGGTCGGCCTTGTTGAACACCACCACCACCGGCGTCTTGCGGCGGAGCCACTCAGCCAGCATTTTCTCCTCGAACACGCCCCAACCCGAGGCCTCGGTCACGAGCACCGCCAGTTCGGTTCGGTCCAGCACTTGCCGGGTCTTCTGCACCCGGAGCTCGCCGACGACGCCCGTGTCGTCCAACCCGGCGGTGTCGATGAACAGCACCGGTCCCAGGGGCAGCAACTCCATGGGCTTTTCCACGGGATCGGTGGTCGTCCCGGCCACCGGCGAGACAATCGACACCTGCTGGCGGGTGATCGCGTTGAGCAGGCTCGACTTGCCCACATTCCGTCGGCCGAAGATGCCGATGTGCAACCGCAGACTCTTGGGAGCGGACGCCGTCATGGGCGGGCCTCCGGCGGGTGTTCGTCCGCGGTTGGTTCCTCTTGCAACAGTTGCCAAAGCACCGTTCGCGCGTGGGCGGGCGCTTGGATTCTCTCTCGCAGCCGGCCCGCCATGAGCGGCAGACTCTCCCACGCGCGCAAGGTGTGCAGGTGGGCCCGGGCGTCGGTCGGAGGGACCGGTTCCTCCCCGCCAAAGGGTCTTGAGCTTGGTGGTTGCATGCCGAGGTCTCCTAGACGTAGACGTCACGCTCGCCGGCTTGCAGCCGGGCGAGCAATCTCCGGCTGGTTTCGGCGGCCCGGCGTTCCATGGCCTGAACCGCCGCTTCGTTAAGCCGTTCCCCCGCCGTGCGGGTGGCCGGCGTCGCGTAGTCCGCGAGGTACTCCGCAAGACTCGATACCGCGTTGGGCGCGCAATGTGCTTTGATCAGCCCGGGCTTCGCCAGGTGCATGAAGTCCGCGCCGGTCCGGCCCAGCCGGTAGCACGCGGTGCAGAACGACGGCACCAGGCCCTGCGCGGCGCAGTCGCTTACCACCTCGTCGAGGGAACGATGGTCGCCCAGTTGAAACTGGCCGTCTTCCGTGCCGTTGTCCGGTTCCGCGTAGCCGCCGGGATTGGTGCGGCTGCCGGCGGAGATCTGCGAAACCCCGAGGGCCAGCGTCTCGCGTCGCAGCGCCGCATTCTCGCGCGTCGACATGATGATCCCGGTGTAGGGCACCGCCAGCCGGAGGATGGCCACCAGTTTCTTGAAGTCCCGGTCCGCCACCGGCGCCAGCGGTTGGGCGGCCAGGCCCGATCCCGCCGCCGGTTCCAGCCGGGGCACACTGATGGTATGCGGCCCCACCCCGAAAGCCTCCTCCAAGTGTGCGATGTGCTGCCGCATCGCCAGCAGTTCGAACCTCCAATCGTAGAGTCCGAACAACGCGCCAATCCCCACATCGTCGATGCCCGCTTCCATGGCGCGGTCCATCGCCAACAGGCGCCAGAGGTAATCCCGTTTCTTGCCTCCGGTATGCACCCGCGCGTACGTGGCCCGGTGATAGGTTTCCTGGAAAAGCTGGTACGTGCCGATGCCCGCCTCCTTGAGCCGGGCGAACTGCTCGACCGTCAGCGGCGCGAGGTTGACATTCACCCGGCGGATCTCTCCGCGGCCAGATTTCGTGTGGTAGATGGTGTCGATGGCCTTGAGCACATAGTCGAAGCCGGCTTGCGAAAACGACTCTCCCGCCACCATCAGCACCCGCTTGTGGCCCTGCTCGACCAGCGCCTTCACTTCCGCCGCGATTTCCCCGTAGGTGAGCGTCCGGCGCGGCAAGGACTCGTTGCCCGCGCGAAAGGCGCAATACAGGCATTCGTTGTGGCAGTGGTTCGAAACATAGAGTGGCGCAAACAGCACCACCCGGCTGCCGTAGATTTCCTCTTTGACCCCGCGCGCCGCCGCAAACAGTTCCTCCAGCAGCTCCGGGGTTTCGACCGCCATCAAGTCCGCCATCTCCTCGGCGTCCAATCCGGCCAGTTCGCGGGCTTTGGCCAGGTGGCTGCGGATCCTCTCCGCCTCCGGCTGGCGCGTGCGGGCCAGCGTGGCCGTAATGGCGGTTTCATCGATGAACGAGGTGGCCGGCGGTCTGAAGGTCAGCGTCATGGGGTGAAGCTCGCCGTGGCGGGCGGGATAAGGGTGGCAACGGATTGGGCGGCCGGGGCCGGGACGCCGGCTTCCCCGACTGCGTAGGGGCTGCGATGCTGCCGCAAGTTGTTCGCCAGCTTCTGGGAAAGGGAGGCCAGCGAGCAATACAGGTCTTCGTTGTGCAGGACCACGTAGTCGGGCACCCGCACCCGCACCGGCGCGAAGTTCCAGATGGCGCGGATGCCGCCCCGCACCATGAGTTCCGTCACCGTCTGGGCGTTCCGCGCTGGCACGGTGATGATGCCGATCAGGACATGCATGCGCCGCGACAGCTCGATGAGCTGGTTGATCGGCAGCACTTGCTTCCCGTGAATCTGGGTGCCGATCTTGGCCGCGTCGGAATCGAACGCCGCCACGATGTTCAGGCCGTATTGTTCGAACCGCTTGTAGCCCAGCAACGCCGCGCCCATGCTGCCCGCCCCCACCAGAAACGCCTCGTGCAGGTTCTTCCAGCCCAGGAACTGCTCGATGCCATCGACCACATCCGCGAGCACATATCCTACGCGCGGGCGCCCCACGATCCCGGCGGCCTCGAAGTCCTTCCGAATCTGCGTCGGGTCCAGTTTGAGGTGCTCGCCAATATCCGGACAGGAAATCGACTCACGTCCCTTCTCCGCCAGTTCCTTCAGGTAACGGTGGTACAGTGGCAGCCGGCGCAGCGTGGGTTCGGGCACGGCCTTGGGCAGAGTCGGAGAAGGCGCATTCATCAGGGGAGTCAGGTGGCGGCAATCGAGAAAAATGGATCGATAA
>CAYYMW010000325.1:0-7848 GCA_964472515.1 uncultured Verrucomicrobiota bacterium
CGCCTCCGCCAGGCGGGGGTGACGCTGGTGGAGTTGCTGGTGGCGGTGGCGATCGCGTCGCTGCTGATGTCGTTGCTGGCGCAGGCGTTGTTCTTCAGCGGGCGCAGTCTGGCCACGCTTTCGAACTTCGCCAACCTCGATTTTGCCAGCAACCGCGCCTTGCTTGAGCTGAGCCTGGACGTGCGGGAGGCCCAGGAAGTGTTGCAGGCCACGGAGAAGATGGTGCTGCTCAAGGACCGCCTGGGTCGGCAGATCCAGTACTACTGGGACGAGGAGGGTGGGGTGGTCAGGCGCGTGATGGGGGAGAATAACCGGGTGATTCTGGAGCGGTGCAAGCGGTTCAGACTGAGTGTCTTTCAGCGCAACGTCGAGACCGGCACCCTCGAACCGCTGCCGGTGATCGTTCCCGGGACCGCCAAAGTGGTCCAAGTGGAATGGTTGTGCCAGCAAGGGCCCCCGGGGGCCTTCTGGAGCACGGAAAGCACACGGGTAACGCGGTTTACGTTGCGAAGCCTGTGAGACCCATGCATGCCCAACGCCCCCTGCGCCGCGGAGAGGCCGGCAACACGCTGCTGGTCGCGATGGTGTTTGGGATGATCGCCGGGATGCTGCTGGTGACCTACCTGACCCTGCTCGAGAACCAGAATCGCAGCTCGCTTCGGTATCAGGCGTTTGAGCAGGCCTTGGTGAGCGCCGACGCAGGGGTGGAGGAGGCGCTGAGCCACTTGCGGCGCAATCCCGGCCAACGCCAGGCGGACGGCTGGGTGACGGCCACCAACTGCGTCTTGAAGCAGCGGGACTTGGGGGAAGGCCACTACGTGGTCTGCATTTCCAACGTGACTCCGCCGGTGATCTTCTCCCATGGGTACGCCCGCGTGCCCACCAGCGAGGGCTACCTCCCGCCGCGCACCATCCGGGTGGATACCCGCCCGCGCCCCATGTTTCCGGCGGCGCTTACCGCGCTCGGGCAGGTGGAACTCTACGGCTGCAACCTGCGCACCGACAGCTTCGACTCCGGCGACCCCCGGGCCAGCACCGAGGGCCGGTTCGATCCGGGCAAGTCCCGGGACCACGGGGACTTGCTCACCAACGGCACGTTGACCAACTCGTTGCCCCGTGGCGGCCTGCTGGCGCGCGGCAAGCTGACCGCCGGCCCCTCGGGCAGCATGAACGTGGGCCGGCGCGGCACCGTGGGCAGCCGCGCCTGGGTCGAGGGCGGGAATCAAGGGGTGCAGCGCGGGGCGTTCCGCAACGATGCCAACCTGGAGTTGCCTCCGTTGGAGACGCCTTACACCCAGGGGGCGGTCCCCCGGAAGGGGGTGGTCAACGGGGTGGGTTACGTTCAAGTCCTGGGCACCGGGAGATACCTGCTGCGCTCGCTCGAGGTGAGCGGCACCAACCGCATCCTGGTGAACGGCCACGCGATGCTCGTGGTGCAGGAGACGCTGAGCCTGGGCGGCGAGGCGGTGGTCGAGATTCGCACCAACGCCAGCCTGCGGGTCTACGCGGGCGGCAGCCGGGTGGTCCTCGGCGGGATGGGCATCCTGAACCAGACGGGCAACGCCACCAATCTCATCATCCACGCGCTGCCCGCTCACGGCACGTTCTCGCTCTCGGCCGCCTACCCGTTTATCGGCCTCATCTACGCCCCGACCTTCGACCTCGAGCTGGGCGGGGCCGGCAACAACGAGTACGACCTCGTCGGCGCCATTGTGGCGGACCGCGTTCGCCTGCGCGGCAACTATCGCATTCACTATGACGAGAACCTCCGCCGCAACGGCCCTTCGTTAGGCTACATGAAGGCCTTTTGGCGGGAATTTCGGCCGGAGTCCTGACCGGCGCCGGGTGCGGATCGTCAGCCTCGAGGCTGGCGGGTGTCTCATTTCTGCGACGAGTCTGCTCACTTCCTGGGCACCACCTCCCTCCTCTTCCCCCGGCAGTCTTGGGGCGCCGCCTGACCAAGGCCCCCCACCGGCGTGTTGGCCGGCTGAGAACGGCGTTGGCACACCGCGCGCAACGGGTTGACGGACAGGAGATTAGTTCGCGTGACGCGGGTTTGGGCTTGGGGCGTGGCGGATTCCCTTACAGGGTCAGGTAATCCGGCAGGTGACTTAGTGCTGTCTGGCACTGGCTGGATAAGGCCAAAAAACTCGAACGCCGCCCCTACCGTAAACGCCTTACTTAACCGACTCTATGTTAGGGTTTTATGTTGGTGGCGCCACAGGGATGCGGGGGCGAACACGGTTTGCGCGAAAGAGTGGCAATCGCATTGCACTTCATTGAGTGCGGGCCATGACGTTCTATCGTTCAGTTCAGGTTTCGACGGCGGTGTCCAGCGCGTTCAAAGCGCGAGGGCCGAGGTCCGCCCGCGCGTTTTCCCTGGTTGAGGTGCTGATCGCGGTGGGGATCGTAGGAGTGATCTTCTTCTCCCTGTACAGCGCCATCAGTTCGGGCTTCGCGATCATCCAGGTTTCCCGGGAGAACCTGCGGGCCACCCAAATCCTCCAGGAGAAGATGGAGGTCATCCGGCTGTATCGCTGGGACCAAGTGAACTCGAACGGGTTCATTCCCACGACGTTTGTGGAACCGTTTTACGCCACCAACATCGCCACCAACACCACCGGTTTGCTGTACTACGGCATCTTGGTGGTGACCAACGCGCCGGTCGCCGAGGTCTACAGCAACGACCTGCGGCTGATCTCGGCCACCGTTACCTGGACCTCGAACAACAAGCAGCGGGAACGGAGCATGTCCACCCTGGTTTCGCGCTATGGTTTACAGAACTACATCTACTAAGCGACGGCGGGGCTTCACCCTGGTCGAGATGATGATGGCCATCATGATCAGTTCGGTGGTCCTCGGCACCTTGGCGCAGTTCAGCTTCTTCAGCGTGCGGAGCTTGCTGGCCATGATCAATTACGCCGACCTCGATTTCTGGAGCAACCGGGCGCTCAAGCTGATGTCCAAAGAAATCCGCCAGGCCAACCGGCTCAAGGCCGGCACGGAGACCAGTCTGGTTTTTGTCGACTTCGACGGCGCCGATCTGACCTATACCTACGACACCTTCAAGCACCAGTTGATCCGCACGAAGGGGGCCAGGAGCGAGGTGCTGCTCAAGGACTGCGATGAGCTGAAGTTCTCGATCTTCCAACGGAACCCGGTCATGGGGGCCTTCAACCAGTATCCGGTGGCGACGCCGGGCACCACCAAGTTGGTGCAGGTATCGTGGATTTGCAGCCGTCAGATTCTGGGCGCGAAGGTGAATACGGAGAGCGTGCAATCCGCCAAGTTTGTCATCCGCAAAGAGCAGAACTGAGCCGCGGGCTGGCCGCCTGCCCCTGCTGCCAAACGTCTAGCATGCGCATCTATCGTTCCAGCCACCAGCGCGGCAGCGCCTTGTTGTTGACGCTGCTGATCACCACCATCCTGGGGATCACCCTGATGTGCTACCTGAACCTGGTGCATAACCAGCACCGGGCCATCATCCGGTCGGAGGCGTGGAACTACGCGATCGCCATGTCCGAGGCAGGCATTGAGGAGGCCCTGACCCAGCTTTACTACAGCGCCGCCAATCTGTCCTCGACCGGCTGGACGCTGCAAACCAACTGCTACGTCAAGAGCCGGGTCTTGGAACGCGGGATGTACACGGTGCAAATCTCGAATGTGAGTCCGCCGGTGGTCTATGCCCACGGCTATGTGCAGAAGCCGGACTCGACGAATTACATTCCGGCGCGCACGGTGCGCGTGACGGTGGCACGCAACGGTCTGTTCCGCAAGGGCATGGTGGCCCGCGGCACCATCGACCTGATGGGCAACAATATCATGACCGACAGCTTCGACAGCGTGGACCCCGCTTACAGCACCAACGGCCGCTATGACGACGACAAGGCCAAGGACAACGGGGATGTCGCCACCAATTCGACCATCACGAATTCCTTCAGTGTCGGCAACGCCAACATCTTCGGCCATGTTGCCACGGGTCCCGGAGGCAACGTGATCATAGGTCCCAACGGGGCGGTGGGTTCGCAAGCCTGGCTCAACGGAGGCAACAAGGGCATCCAGCCGGGCTACTTCACGGATGACATGAACGTGGACTTCCCGGCGGTAACGCCGCCGTTTACCAGCGCGACCACCCCCGGCAGCGGCTCCGTGGGGGGCACGAACTACACCTTGGTGTTGGGCAATGGCAATTATTCCCTGACGACGCTAAGCATGAGCGGCCAGAACAAGATGATCGTCAACGGCAACGCGATCCTCTACATCTCGGGGGACGCCAGCATGGGGGGCCAGTCCTACATTTACATTGCGACCAACGCGAGCCTGAACCTCTACGTCAACGGGGCCAGCGCCAGCCTGGCGGGCAATGGCATCATGAATGCCAACGCCAACGCGACGAACTTCATGTACTGGGGGACCACCAACAATACCAGCCTCTCGATGAGTGGGAACGCGGCGTTCACGGGAGTCATCTACGCTCCTGAAGCCGCCTTCACGCTGGGTGGTGGCGGCAACACGGATTACGATTTCGTGGGCGCCAGCGTGACTTCCAGCGTGAAGATGAACGGTCACTTCAAGTTCCATTACGACGAGAACATTGGCCGGGTCACCCCCAACGCCGGCTTCATCGTGACCAGTTGGAACGAGATTTGACCCGGCTCGCTTCCCGGGAGGTGGCTCAGGCGGGCGGCGCAATCCCTTCGTCAATCAACAGGACCGGGATGCCCTGCCGCACGGGATACACCACCCTGCCATCCTGCCGCAGCAGACCGCCGTCGAGTTTCTCCGTCACGGCCTGGCCGGCGCGGTTGCGCAGGTCACCAGCCGCAATGTGGCGGTTGAGGGCCTCGACCAGCCCGGCCGGCGCCATCCCGAGGGGTTGACGGGTATCCGGGCAACAGAGCATGCGGAGCAAAGCGGCGTCAATCATGGCTGGGCCTTGAGGTAAGCTTGGCGGGCGGCATCGAAAACCGCCCGCACCGAGGTTCCGCAGCGGGCTGCGGCCTCGCGGCAGGACTCGAATTCGGGCGCGGCCTGGACCACTTGGCCGTCCAGCCGGCCCAGTTTGACCGTAACGGGGCCGAAGGCGGTCTCGATTTCCACAAACTCACGCCGCAGTTTCCACCGCGCGGCCGCGTGCCGCCGCACGCCGAAGGCGCTGGTTTCCGTCAGCACCAGCGTCGCCAGGCGCTCGGCGTCCAACGCCGCGCACAGCAGCGTGAGCACTACCCCCGGCCGGTTCTTCTTCATCTGGACGGGCGTGTAGAGCACGTCCAACGCGCCTTCCTTGAGCGCACGGTCCATGAACGCGCCCAGAATCTCGGGGCTGAGGTCGTCCAGGTTGGTCTCCAGGACGACCACCTCGTCCCGCTCCCAATCGTGCGGCGAGGCGGGTTCGGCGCAGAGCATGGCGCGCACGACGTTGGGACGCGAGGCCAGATCCCGCATGCCGATGCCATAGCCCACCCGGGTGGCGGCCAGGTCGTGCATTGGCCCCCAGTCTTCCGCAAATTCAGCCAGCAACCCGGCGCCGGTGGGGGTGACCAATTCGTGTGGTTCGTCGCACTGGGTCAGCGGGATGCCCCGCGCCCCCAGGATTTCCAGGGTGGCGGGCGCGGGCAACGGCAGCCGGCCATGAGCGCACTGGATCCAGCCGGTGCCATCCACGACCGGCGCGCAACGCACCCTGGGCCGGCCCAAGGCATCGAGCGCCACGCAGGCGCCCACGATATCGACGATCGAGTCGATGGCGCCCACTTCATGGAAATGCACTTCCTCGGGCGGCACGCCGTGGATCTTCCCCTCCGCCAGCGCGATGCGTTGGAAGACCGCCAGGGCCTTTGCCCGCACCCAGGGGGCCAGTTCGCTCTGAGCGATCAGCTCGCGGATCATCCGGTGGGTACGGCCGTGGCCGTGGTCGTGGTCGGAGGTGGGCTGGGGGAGCTTCGGAATGGGACCGAACCCGCGGAAGGTGAAGCCGCCCTCCGGTGCGTGCGCATGCGGATGGGGGTGGGGGTGAGGCGGATGGTGCGGTTGGTGGGTTTTCCCGGCGGGATCCGGTCCCGGGTCGCTTCCCGTCTCGAGGTGGACCTCGAAGCGGGTGCCCGTGATGCCGCACTTGCTGGCGCGGCTGGTGTGCGCATGCCAGCCGGGCAGACGGAGGCGGTCCAGTTCGGTTTGCAGGCGGGCTTGGTCCACGCCCAGGTCGAGCATGGCGCCGAGAAACATGTCGCCACTCAGGCCGCTGAAGATATCCAGGTAAAGCACGCTCATGCGCGGGGATGGACCAAGGCGTTGATCTGGCTGGCGGCGTAGCCCGCGCCGAAGCCGTTGTCGATGTTCACCACCGTTACGCCGCTGCCGCAACTGTTGAGCATGCCGAGCAGGGCGGCGACCCCGCCGAAACTGGCGCCATAGCCCACGCTCGTGGGGACGGCAATGACGGGGCGCGAAACCAAGCCGGCGACCACGCTTGGCAGCGCCCCCTCCATGCCGGCCACCACGATCAATACGGAGGCCTTCTGAATGGTCTCGAGCCGGCCCAGCAACCGGTGCAGGCCCGCCACGCCGACGTCGTAGAGGCGCTCGACGCGGTTGCCCATGATCTCGGCGGTGACGGCCGCTTCTTCCGCCACCGGGAGGTCGCTTGTCCCCGCGCACAGGACGCCGATGGGATCGGGCCGGCGGGGCAGGGGCTGCTGCTCGACGGTGATGCAGCGCGCGGTCTCGTGAAAGACCGCCTGGCGCAGTTTCCGGCGCACGGCCCGGGCGTGTTCGGGGGTTACCCGGGTCACGAGCACCCGCCGCTCCTGCTGCCAGATGTGCCGGGCGATGTCCGCCACCTGGGCGGGGGTTTTGCCCGCCCCGAAGATGACCTCCGGGAAGCCCTTGCGCAGGGCGCGGTGGGTGTCGACCTGGGCGAAGCCCAGCTCCGTCACCGGGGCGGCTTGAAAGGCGCGCAACACCCGGTCGCGGTCGACCTGGCCCGCGCGATACTGTTCCAACAAGGCGATGGCATCGGCCTCAGTCATTGGCCGGAAGATGCCACACGGAAGGCCGCCGGTCACGTGGGAAAAGCCGGGCCAAGCCCGGATTTCCCCGCTGCGTCAGGCGCCCGGGCGGGAGTTGTCACACAAATTCCCTTGCGCCCGGCCTCCAACCGGCTTTCATTGGCGGTGCGATGACGAAGACCTTCGCCGAGTTAGGCTTGCCGGGACGCTTGATTGCCGTGGAGGGAATCGACGGTTCCGGGAAGTCCACCCAGATTCATCTCTTGCAGCGCTGGCTGGAGGAACAGGGGCTCAAGGTGTTTTTCAGCGAGTGGAACTCGTCCGAGTTGGTCAAGAGCGCCACAAGCAAAGCCAAGAAGAGCACGCTGTTGACCCCGACCACCTTCTGCCTCATCCACGCCACCGACTTCGCGGATCGGTACGAGCGCCACCTGCTGCCATTGGTCCGCGCCGGCTACATCGTGCTGTGCGACCGTTACATCTTCACGGCTTACGCCCGGGACACCGTCCGGGGTTGTCCGGACGAGTGGGTCCGCAACATCTACCATTTTGCCGCCCTGCCGGACCTGACGTTCTTCTTCAAGGCCCACCTCGAAGTCTCCCTCCAGCGGATCCTGGACGGCCGGCCGCAGCTCAAGTACTTCGAGGCGGGCATGGACATGAAGTTGTCCACCGATTCCGAGGAGAGTTTCCGGCTGTTCCAGGGCCGCCTGCTGGAGCAGTACCTGGCCATGAGCACCGAGTTCCGTTTTACCCTGATCGACGCCAACCAGCGGGTCGAGGCCCAACAAGCGACCGTGCGGCAACTGGTGGCCGCGCACTTGCACGATTCCGGCTATGT
>CAYYMW010000326.1:0-7841 GCA_964472515.1 uncultured Verrucomicrobiota bacterium
ACCATCAACTGCCTCACCAACCGCAACCGCTCCGCGCCCATCGCCAGACGGACCGCCATCTCCTTCTGGCGCGCCATGGCCCGCGAGAGCAGCAGGTTCGCCACATTCGCCGAGACGATCACCAGGATCAGCAGCGTGACCGCGAGCAAAATCCTCAACACCGGCAGGAACACCGCCTGCCCGCCGTAGGGGGCCTTGTACAACGGCAGAATCCGAAAACCACGGTCTTTGAACTGCGGGTAACCGGTCGTGATCTGCGCCGCCAACGCGTTCGCCGCCGCCTGGGCCTTGCCCTGGCTCACCCCTGGCTGCAGTCGCGCCTGGGTATGCAGCCAATTATCCCCGCGTGCGGTCAGACTGCCGAAGTTGGCCACCTGGCTGTGCATCGTCACCGGTGCCCAAAAATCGCACGAAAGCCCGCTCATCGTCCCCAGGAATCCCCTCGGAGCCACCCCAACGATCGTGAAGGACTGCCGGTTGAGTTCCACCACCCGGTTGAGCACCCCCGGGTCACCGCCAAAGCGCCTCTGCCAAAACGCGTGGCTGATCACCATCACCGGGTGGCCACCGGGTTTCACATCCTCCTCCGGCAGAAAGGTCCGCCCCAATTGCGCCCTCACCCCCAGCACCTCGAAGAAGTTCGCCGTCGCAATTTGCCCATAGATCCACTCCTTGTTCCCGTTGATGCTGAGACAGGCAGGCGTCACTTGCGACCCGATGACCCCGGCGAAAACGTCCTTCAACGTGTTGAGGTCCGTTATGTTGGGCCGCGAAACACAATCCCCTTGCGACGAGGGAAACGTCGTGCAGATCACCACCAACCGACTCTGTTCCGCCACCCCGGGCAGCGGCTCCAGCAACATCCGCTGAATCCAGCAAAACACCGTGGTGTTCGCGCCGACGCCCAAACCCACCGACAAGACCGCGATCAGCGTCAGCACCGGACGCTTGAAGAGCATCCGCACCCCCAGCTTCAAATCGTTCCACATAGCGAATCGGTTGGTTCTGTTTGGCCGGTGCCCAGCTTCGAGCCCGCCCGTGCCCTCCTATCTACGCAGTCATCGTGCCAAGCTCATCAACATAAGTAACATGCTGGCACACAAATTGTTACATATTACATGTCCACCACCGCCACCAACCGTCCCGCACGCCGTCGGGAATTGCCCGTCCCAAAAACGGGAAAACGCGTTTCATGGCCGTCGACGTTTTCTTGCTACTTCATTTGGCCTCGGGGGTTGTACTATGGTTGGGAAACCGGCTCGCTCTCTCTCGGTGTACGAAATGTCCAACTATGACGAAGCTCAAAACCATCCTGTTTGGCGTGGTGATCTTGGCCGCGGCAACCCTGCTGTTCTGGCAGGAAACCCGGCTTCAACGTGTCACCGTCGAGAACCACCAGCTCAAGGCCCAGGTAACCCAAATGGCGGAACTGCGCCAGCGGGTCGAGCACCTCCAGAAGGCTCAAGTGGACCAAGCCGAACTGACCCGGCTCAGGGCCGCTGAGGATAAGACCCGGAGCGAGCTGGCTCGCCTCCGGGGCAAGGCAAGCGGCGTCAACCGTGCCGAGGCCGAAACCGCCCAACTCCGCGCCGAGTTGCAGCGCAAGACCGAGGAGGGCGAAGCCACCAACGAGTTCACCGGCGCCATGTCCGAAATGATGAAGAGCGCCATGAGCCAGCAGGTCAACGGCCAGATCGGCCGCATGAAGGCCGCCCTCAACCTCACTCCGGAACAGGAGGAGGCCATCCGCGGCATTCTCAACAAGCAGGCCGAGCTGAACGCCGCCACCGTCGGGAAGGTGCTATCCGGCAAGCTGAAGCCGGACGAAATGGCCCAACTCCAGCGCGAGGCTGGCAATCCCGAGGAGCAGATCAAGGCCCTGCTCACCCCCGACCAGTTGTCCCGCTACCCCGAATACAAAAACGAGGAGGCCGCCAGCAACGCCCGCATGGCCGTCACCGGCGAGATGATGCAAATGCAGAGCATGCTCGGCCTCAGCACGGAACAGCAGGACAAAGCCTCCACCGCGCTCTACGACGTCTTCCGCCAGCAACTCACCGGCCAGTCCGCCGCTCAAAACCCACCCACCGGCGCCTCCAGCACCGAAATGATGCAGCAGTTCTTCGAGCAAAAGGCCAAAGCCTTGGAAGGCATCCTCACCCCGGAGCAACTCCAGAACTACCGCCAGCTCCAGGAAACCCAGCTCAAGATGATCCGCACCCTGACCCCCGCCAAGAGCTGACCCGGCGGATTGAACCGACGCCTCCTTTGCTTGTTCGTCCCTCGACAAGCCCGGCATGGCGGGGGGCTCGGTCAAGGTGGAGCAATTGGCAGGGCTATGACTGTGCCAACCAACCAAGCGGCGAGCAAGCACGGGCATTCACGCCGCGACTCGGTGTCCGCCAAACCGAGGCAACCTCGCGATCCGCGCATGGCGGATGGAGGTGCTTACCGCTTGAACGGATAGCCTGAGTAGGGTGTGGTGCCGCCCGCCCCGCGTTCCACAGTACGCACTTCGCCCCCTCGCACTTCGCGGATGAGAGTCTTGAAGGGGTCACCGTTGAAACAAACCTCGGCAAAGTAGGCGAAGACCGAGGATGCTTCATTCACAAACATGGGGGCCAGTTTCCCGGCAGTCGTGGTATAGCTGAACCCGCCCAGCAACTCACTCCGCCCGCCCTGAGACGTGCTCATCAACGTGCCACCCCGTTCGGTCTTGTAGCCAAGGACCCACACGTCTCCAGCCTCATTTGAGAGGTGGGTTCCCTGGTTCTCGATGTTGAGTTGCCTTGCCCAGAGGCGCTGTTGGCGCACGGTCAATTCGGTTGTAACCACATCCTCAAGAAAGACCTCGTTGCCAACGGCATGGGTCGAAAAGCGCAGCGGACAATCCGAGACGCTCCTCAGAATCACCGGACGCGTTGCCTCCACTTCCAGTCCCCCGTGTATGGCGGAGAAATGTTCCATGAAGAACGCGCCAGTGCCGCTGGCCAGCCGTAAGTCTGGCCGCAAACCCCTTCCGTAGTTGACCGCGCCTCCCAACCCGACGAGGCGGTTGACCTTGCCGCGAATGGTCACGGTCGAAAGGAGACGATAACTGCCGGGCAGGAACACGGTGCTCGCCCCGGAATCGATTGCCTTCTGAATGGCAGCGGAGGAATCGGCGCTGCCGGTGGGGTCCGCTCCGAAATCGTCGGCATTCGCCCAGAGCGAGGGCCTCTGCCATGCCAGCGACGGAGTCTCCTTGATCGGCAAACGCAAAGACGAGGGTGGGGACGGGAACGGGCTTGTCGGCGGATGCGATGAATGCTCCTGAACGTCAGGCCCCTCGCTGCCGGGTTTGTCGGTTCCTTTCACCCGAAAAGCCGCAGCGGAATCCGGTGACTGAATATCTGCGAGCGCACGCCCATACCCGGTGGTCTTGATGTCCCGCAAGAAGACCCGGCCCCCGTTGTAGTTCACTATCGCTGGAGCGCCGGAAGCGCCCGCCCGCCCATTCAACCTCGATTCCAGCAGGCAAAGCGTCCCGTAGGTGGACAGGGCTGGCACCGCGTTGTCGCTGGTCAGGTGCCGAATGGTGATGGTTTGGCCGGTGTTATCGAAGCCAGCTTGACGCTGCCCCCGCAAATAGATGTCCTCGAAGGTCTGGCTGTTGACAGCGTGGCCCGTCGCAATCCCAATTCGGAAACCGACGACTTCGCAGTTCTTGACCAGCAGAGGACCGTTCATGTCGCGGTGAGTGAGGTCCAACCCAACCGCCCCGCTCCCGACATCCGCGATGAACCGGCAATCGCGCACCGCGCCTGAGTTGTTCGAGTAGAATTGCAGCG
The DNA here is from genome assembly GCA_964472515.1 of uncultured Verrucomicrobiota bacterium. GTDB lineage: Bacteria > Verrucomicrobiota > Verrucomicrobiia > Limisphaerales > J093 > CAYYMW01. Next base: position 3,831 of record CAYYMW010000326.1, read on the forward strand.
CCGTGGCCCCGGGGTTTCCCGCGCCGACATCGAAGGTGAGATTCTCCACATAATTGTGAAACCAATCCGCCGAGCCAAACCCTCCGCACCACATGATGGCCTCCGGCTTGGCTGCGTTGGTGAAACATCCGTCCTTGAGTCGAATCACCGTAAGGTCACGCTGCTGGCCGCGAAGCATGGTGTTGCCCCAATTCTCCGTTCCATTCCAGTGCTTTGGCCATTTCAACGTCCGCGTGACCAGGTACGTTCCCTGAGGGAAGTAAATGACCTTGTGCCGCCCCGTGTTTTCGTTGATAGCCCGTTGCAGGGCTTCGGTATCATCCGTTACCCCATCTCCATGCGCGTAGTAGGGAGCCTGTCGAACGTCCACGACGAAAGGACTGGCGGGATACTGTTGCTCTTCGGGTTCAGAGGAGGTGGCGGGTCGGCCAGTGGCCACGAAAAGCATTGCCAGAAAGAGCCGCACGCAGCCGGTCAAACGGGTCGAAACGGCCTCTTGCAGGGGATTTGGCGGGGCTGCCTCACCCTGTCGGCGTTCATTGAGGCTTGTCGCATGCGCGGGTGGCGGTTGCATCGTGAGGTGCTCCCCATCATTAGGGTCACTTGGGCCGGCTTCCTGTGCTGCTCTGACTCGTTCTCATCCTGCACCCGAACGAACCGAAGGAAACCAAGGACCCCAGCGCCATTGCCGGCCCTCTCCGAGTTCCTTCACAGGACCAAGGAACGGTACCTCCACAGGAATGCGCTTGGCAAGCGCCTCATGTTGCTGGTACGCGCTGCACCCGTCACCCTGCCAGCGCTGGGGCGCGTCGATTGCAGCACCTGGCCGTCCTGCGGAACGGCTTCGGAACTCTGTTCGTCTTCCCCCAGTTGCCTGTTGGCAAGGCGACGCGCCTTTTCTAGACTGGCTCCCATGAAACAAGTGCGCTTGGGCATCATCGGCATGGGCAATATCGGCAAGTACCACGCCGACTACCTCCTCAACCAGAAGGTGAGCCGCGCCGAACTCGTGGCGGTGGCGGACGCCTTTGCGCCGCTCGAAACCTATCAGTCGCTCAAGACCTTCAAGGACGGCGGGGACCTGATCCGCTCAGGGGCCGTGGACGCGGTCATCATCGCCACGCCCCACTACCAGCACACCACCCTCGGCATGGCGGCGCTCGAAGCCGGACTGCACGTCATTGTCGAGAAGCCCATTTCCGTCCACAAGGCCGACGCGGAACGGCTCATCGCCGCGCACGCACGGCGGCCCGACTTGGTCTTCAGCGCCATGTTCCAACTGCGAACCGAGCCGCGCTACGTCAAGATCAAGCGCCTGATCACCTCGGGCGAACTGGGCGAGATCATCCGCGTGAACTGGATCATCACCGATTGGTTCCGCACGGAGGCCTACTACGCCAGCGGCGGCTGGCGCGCCACCTGGAAGGGCGAGGGCGGCGGCGTGCTCCTGAACCAGTGCCCGCACAACCTCGACCTCATCCAATGGCTGGCCGGGATGCCGGCCCGGGTGCGCGGCTTCTGCCAGCTTGGCCGGTACCACCAGATCGAGGTGGAGGACAATGTCACCGTCTACTTCGAGTATCCCAACGGGGCCACCGGCGTGTTCATCACCTCCACCGGCGAGGCGCCCGGCGCCAACCGCCTCGAAATCGCAGGCACGCGCGGCCGGCTGGTCCTCGAACAAGGCCGCCTGAGCTTCCTGCGGAACGAGATCCCCATGGACGAGTTCAGCCGCACTTCCAAGGCGGGTTTCGCCCGGCCCGACACCTGGCAGATCGAAGTCCCCTTCGACAACGCCCCGGCCCAGCACGCCACCATCACCCAGAACTTCGTCGACGCCATCCTGGACAGCAGCCCGCTCATCGCCCCGGCGGAGGAGGGCATGCGCTCGGTCGAGTTGGCCAACGCCGCCCTCTATTCCTCGCTGACCGGCCAGACAGTGGAATTGCCCCTGGATAGCGCGGCCTATGAGCGGAAGCTCAACGAGCTGATCGCCCAGTCACGCTTCGAGAAGAAGGCGGCGGTGGCCACGACCGAGGACTTCACCAAGTCCTTCGTGCGCTAGCGAAGGCGCTCCCGGGAGAACCTCGACATGAGCGGCTCCCTGCCCCAGGCGCTCGCGCGAACGAGGCTCCGGGACCGTTGGCTGGCTGGCCTGCTGGCGGCGCTGCTGTTGGGCTGGGGCCTCTTTGAGGGTGCCATCCGCCTGGTTCCCTTCCCCGCAGGCCTGACCTCGGTCTCCGCCGCCAGTGTCCAGTGGGTGGACCACGCCGGACGCCCCCTGCGCGTGCAGTTGACCGAGCCCGGCCAACCCGCCGCCAACCTCCCCTTCAGCGCGCAGCCCGCCGTGCTGGTCCAGGCAACGGTGGCCGCCGAAGACCGCCGCTTCTGGGATCACCATGGCGTGGATTGGCTGGCAACGGCCCGTGCGGCTTGGGATGGCCTTCGCCACCGCCGCGTGGTTTCCGGTGCGTCCACCATCACCCAGCAGCTCATCAAACTGTCCCATCCCCGCCCACGCACGCCCAAGACCAAGCTCATCGAGGCCCTGCAGGCCCTCCGGCTCGAAACCGAGTGGTCCAAGGAACGCATCCTCGCCGCCTACTTGGACCGCCTCCAGTACGGCAACCTCTGCGTCGGCCCGGCCCAAGCCGCGCGCTTCTACTTTGGCTTGCCGCTGGCCAGCCTCACCCCGGCCCAGACCGCCTTGCTCGCCGGTCTGCCCCAAGCGCCCACGCGTTTGAACCCGGTCCATCACCTCGACCGCGCTCGACGCCGCCAGGCCTGGGTTATCGGCCAGATGGTCCGGGCCGGTTATCTGAGCGGGTCGGCAGGCGACGCGGCCCGGGCAGAACCCCTCCGCTTGACCTGCACCTCCCGTCCGTTTCGTGCCGCCCATTTCGTGGACTTGGTCCAGCGCTTCCACGGCGACCTGCCGCCGCACGACGCCCAGGGCCGCGTGCGGACGACCCTTGATCTGCCCTTGCAGGAGCAGGCCGAGGCCGTCGTCCGCCGACACTTGACCGGCTTGGCTGACCGCCATGTCACGCAGGGCGCGGTCGTGATCTTGGACAATGCCACGGGAGAAGTGCTGGCCATGGTCGGCTCGCGCGACTACTTCGACCCCGCCGGGGGCCAGGTCAACGGCGCGTGGACGCCGCGCTCGCCCGGTTCCGCCCTTAAGCCGTTCACCTACCTGCTCGCGTTCGAGCGCGGGGCCACGGCGGCCACCGTGCTGGCGGACGTGCCCGTGGAGTTTGCCACCCCCACCGGCATCTACCGGCCCGTGAACTACAACCGGCAGTGCTACGGTCCCCTGCGCGCGCGCCAGGCCCTGGCGAACTCCTTGAACATCCCCGCCGTGCGCCTGCTCGACTGGCTCGGCGGCCCCACTCCCCTGGTTCAAGCCTTGCGCCGCCTCGGCCTTGCCACGCTCGACCAACCGGCCAGCCATTACGGCCTCGGACTCACGTTGGGGAATGCCGAGGTGCGGTTGCTGGACCTGGCCAACGCCTACGCCACGCTCGCGCGCCTGGGTGAGCACCGGCCCTGGCGGTTGCTGGCCGGGCCAACTCCGAGCGCATCCAGTGGAGTCCGACTTGCCGATTCCAGCGCCGCCTGGCTGATCGCGGACATCCTGGCCGACAACCAGGCCCGGGCCTTGGCGTTCGGCACCGACACCGCCCTGCGTTTCGACTTCCCCGTGGCCTGCAAGACCGGCACCAGCACCGACTACCGCGACAACTGGGCCTTCGGCTATACTCCGGAGTTCACGGTAGGGGTTTGGGTGGGCAATTTCGACGGCTCCCCCATGCGGAAGGTTTCCGGGATCACCGGCGCCGCCCCCATGCTGCACGACCTCATGGTGATCCTCCATGACCAGCGGGGAACCTCCTGGTACGCGCCCCCGCCGAATCTCGCGACCCACCTCGTTCACCCGCTGACCGGCAAGCGCCTCCCCACCCCTGCCGCACGTGGCGTCCGCGAGGTTTTCGTCCCGCCCCATGAACC
>CAYYMW010000327.1:0-7813 GCA_964472515.1 uncultured Verrucomicrobiota bacterium
GAGCAGTGTCATGACCATGACTCTCAATTCTTCCCCCCGCCGCGCGTCCGCACCCGGCGACTCTACCCCCCACCGCCCGGCGGCGCAATTCGCTTCGGCATCCCCTGAACCCCCTTGTCATCCCCGCCGCTGCGCGGCACAATTCTCTCCATGATCGCCCGCTGCCGCGTTGCGTTGCTCCTCCTCCCGGCCGTCCTCAATCTCTGGACTGGCCGGACGGCGCCAGCTACTCCGCTCGCCTCCGCCGACCCGCGCATCGGCACGGCCCATTCGCGTTGGTTCTTCTTCATCCCGGGCGCCGCTCCGTTCGGCATGGCCCGGCCCGGACCCTGCACCGACGCCCATTACGGCAACAAGGACGGCTGGCAGGCGGTGGGGTATGACGGACGCCACACTTCCATCGAGAGCTTCGTGAGCTTCCGGGAATTCCAGATCGGCGGCGTGGCCTTGATGGCCACCACCGGGCCGCTGCAAACCACTCCCGGCCGCTTGGAGCATCCCGACGAAGGCTACCGCTCCCGCTTCGACAAATCCGAGGAAACCGCCCAGCCGGGCTACTACGCCGTGCGGCTGAAAGACTACGGCGTCCAGGCCGAATTGACCGCCACCCCTCGCGTCGCCTATCACCGCTTCACGTTTCCGGCCACCAACCAGGCCCACATCCTCTTTGACGTCGGGCATCGTCAGGGCGAGAGCGGCGCGGTCATGGACGCTTACGTTCGCCGCGTCAGTGACCGCGAAGTCGAGGGTTCCGTCATCACCCATCCGGAATACGTGAAGGCGTATCAGCCGGGCGCCTTGATGCGGATGTACTTTGTCGCTCAACTCGACCAAACCCCCTCCCACTGGGGCGCCTTCCGCGACGCCGAAATCCTCCCCCAGGAAACCTCTCTGGCCGGGCCGGGTGCCGGCTTGTACGCCGCCTTCGAACCGCGGGCCGGCGCCACCGTCGTGGTCAAGCTCGGCCTGTCCTTCACCAGCCTCGCCAACGCCCGGTACAACCTTGACCACGAGGCCGCCAACCTCGACTTCGACACCGCCCGCCAGCGCAACCAGGAGCGCTGGGCTTCCCTGCTCGGCCGCATCCAGGTGGAAGGCGGCCGGGACTCGGATCGGGTGAAGTTCTACACCGGCCTCTACCACGCCCTGCTGGGCCGCGGCCTGGCCAGCGATGCCAACGGAGCCTACCCCAGGAACGACGGCGGCGTTGGCCAGATCCCCCTCGGGCCGGACGGCGCCCCGCTCTACAACCACTACAACTCCGACTCCGTCTGGGGGACCTTCTGGAACCTCAACCAGCTCTGGGCGCTGGTGTATCCGGACTACCTGGAGGAGTACATCCGTTGCCACCTGGATCACTTCCGCGACTGCGGCTGGCTCCCAGACTCCATCGCCGCCGCCAAATTCGTCTCCGGCGTCGGCACCGATTACATGGGGCTGCTCATCAGCACAGCCTACCGTTGGGGGATTCGCGGTTACGACCCCGAGATGGCCTTCACGGCAGTGTGGAAGAACGAGATGGGCTGGCAAAACCGGCCCAAAGGCGTCGGCAAAGCGGACGTCAAGGCCTTCCTGGATCGCGGCTACGTGCCGCTGGTCACGAACACCGACGCCTACAGCGGCTCCAGCGCCGAGGGTTCCCAATTCTCCGTGTCGCACACTCTCGAATACAGCTTCTCCGCCTTCGCCGCCGGCCAGTTTGCCCGGGCGCTCGGCAAAACGAACGAGGCCGCCCAACTCCTCCGCAATGCCAAGGGGTGGGAACAACTCTACGACCCCCAGACCGCCTTCATCCGGCCCAAGGGGCTCGATGGCCGCTTCGTCACCGAGTTCGACCCGCGCAAGGCCTGGGTCGGCTATCAGGAAGGCAATGCCTGGCAGTATACGTTCTACGTGCCGCATGACCCGTCCGGGCTCATCGCCAAAATGGGCTTGGCCACCTTCAACCAACGCCTGGAAGAGGTCTTCCGGCAAGCCGAAACGACCGGCTTCGGCGGCGGCACCACCATCGACGCCTTCGCCGGCGTGGAAAACGTCTACAACCACGGCAATCAGCCCAGCCTGCACATCGCCTGGCTGTTCAACTACGGCGGCCAGCCCTGGCGCACCCAACACTGGGTCCGCCGCATCTGCGACGTCTTCTACGGCACCGACCCCATTCACGGCTACGGCTACGGCCAGGACGAAGACCAGGGCCAGCTCGGCGCGTGGTTGGTCCTCGCAGGCCTTGGCCTGTTCGATGTCCAAGGCGGAGCCGGCGACGTGCAGAGCCTCCAACTGGCCGCTCCCTTCTTCAGCAAGCTGCGCCTCCAACTCCAGCCCAAGTACCACGCCGGCGGCATCTGGGAAACCCGCGTCCACGGCGACCCCTCGCGCGATCTCTACATCCAATCCGCAAAACTCAACAACTCCCCGCTCGACCGCTGCTGGATTCCGTGGGAGACGATCATCCGGGGCGGATCGCTGGACCTGACCCTGGGTAACCAGCCCAAGGAATCCTGGGGCCGGTAGGAACCACTCTCCCGCCAACGCACCGCCAGCCCGGGACTTGACGCCGCGCCCCGCCCCCCTGAGGCTTGCCCTGACCGATGATCGCCCGCGTCACATTGGAAATCGCCCTCCGCAAGGAGTTCGACTACCTGGTCCCCGAGGAACTCCTGGGCCAGGTGGACGTCGGCAGCCGGGTCAAAGTCCCCTTTGGCCACCGCGAGGTGCTGGGTTGTGTCACCGCCCTCCTGGACCACTCGCCCCAAACCAACCTGCGCCGCCTGCTGAAGGTCATTGGCAAGCAGAGTCTGGTCACCCCCCGTGTGCTCGAACTGGCCCGCTGGATGGCCCAATACTACTGCTGCCCGGTCGAGACCGCCCTCAAGAGCGTCCTGCCCGATGCCGTGCGGGCCGAGGCCGAGGGCTGGCGGGAGCGGCTCTACGTCCGCGTTCACGCCCGCACCGGTGAGATGCCCAAGCTCACCAAACGGCAGGAGGAGATCTGGCAGGTCATCGAAGAATGGCGGGAGATCCCCCTCCAGGAATTGCTCCGCCTCACCGGCACCACGGCGGACACGGTGAAGCGGCTCGAAGACCGCGGCCTCATCGTCATCGCTCCCCAGATTTCCGAACGCGATCCCTACGCCCACGAAGCCATCCTCCCCACCCAACCGCTCCAACTCAACCCCGAGCAGGCCCGGGCGCTGGCGCGCGTCAAAGCGGCCCTCGACGCCCCCGCCACCGCCGATCCCGCCCAGGTCCAGCGCAACTTCCTGCTCCACGGCGTCACGGGCAGCGGCAAGACCGAGATCTACCTGCAAGCCCTCGCCCACGCGCTCGAGCAGGGCAAAGGCGCCATCGTCCTCGTGCCGGAGATCTCCCTCACCCCGCAGACCGTCGAGCGGTTCAAGGCGCGCTTTTGCAGCGGAGAGCTCAAGACCCTGGTCGCGGTCCTGCACAGCCACCTCTCCGCGGGCGAGCGTCATGACGAGTGGCACAAGATCCGCCAGGGCCGCGCCCGCATTGTCATCGGCGCCCGCTCGGCCATCTTCGCCCCGGTGGAACCGCTCGGCCTCATCATCGTGGACGAGGAGCACGAGCACTCCTACAAGCAGGAGGAGGCTCCCCGTTACCACGCGCGCGACCTCGCCGTGCTCCGCGGCCAGCGGGAGGACGCCGTGGTGGTCCTCGGTTCCGCCACCCCCTCGATGGAGAGCTACTTCAACGCCAAGCGCGGCAAGTACGAACTGCTCGAACTGCCCGAGCGTGTGGACAACCAGAAGATGCCGCTGGTGCGGGTCATCGACATGCGCCACGAGGTCCATGGCGACAAGGGCACCCCGGTCCTCTCCCGCCGCCTCCAGGAGGCCATCCACAAGCGGCTCGAACGTCGCGAACAGACCATCCTCTTCCTGAACCGGCGCGGTTATTCCTCGTCCCTCCAGTGCCCCAAGTGCGGCTACGTGGCGGGCTGTCCCAACTGCAGCATCTCCCTTACCTACCACCGGCGCCAGCAACGCCTCTGCTGCCACATCTGCGGCCACGAGGCGGGCGTGCCGGACATCTGCCCCGAGGCCAAATGCCGCAACCCCGCCATCCGCTACGCCGGCGTGGGCACCGAGCGCGTCGAGGAGGTGCTCGGCAAGCTCTTTCCCCAGGCCCGCGTCGTGCGCATGGATTCCGACACCCTCCAACGCAAGGAGGACTACCGGCGCATCCTCGGCGATTTCCGCACCGGGAAGATCGACATCCTCGTCGGCACCCAGATGATCGCCAAGGGCCTTCACTTCCCCAACGTGACCCTGGTCGGCATCGTCTACGCCGACATCTCCCTCCACATCCCCGACTTCCGCGCCGGCGAACGCACCTTCCAGTTGCTCACCCAGGTTTCCGGCCGCGCCGGACGGGGCGACATCGAAGGCGAAGTCTTCGTCCAGTCCTTCACCCCCCATCACGCCGCCATCCAGTTCGCCCGCCGGCATGACTTCGTCGGCTTCTACGAAGCCGAGCTCGAGTTCCGCCGCCAGCTCTTCTACCCCCCATTGAGCCGCGTCGCCCTCATGACCCTCAAAGGGCGCAACGAGGACAAAGTCCAGTTCACCGCCCTGCACCTGCGCAAGGAACTGGAGAAGCGCCTCGCCGGCTGGCCGCACCTGGTCATCGCCGGCCCCGGCCCCGCGCCGCTGCTCAAGGCGGAGACCTTCTTCCGCTACCAGGTCATGGTGCGCACCGGCCAGATGGCCAGGCTCAGCAAGGTGCTCGACCGCCTCTCCCAGGAACTCCAGTTGCCGGACGACATCACCCTCGTCATCGACGTCGACCCCGCCAACCTGGCCTGAGCCGGGACCCCGCCAACCAGGTCAAGGTCCGGGAGCAACCGGACCATCCCGACAGGGATGGCAGACCGTAGCCGGTCGGTCGAGCGCAGCGATGACCACCGGAAAGCCGGCTCTCTCGTCGATTCCCCGCACCCCGAGGGCGGTGCCAGAAAGGCGCCTGCCCCACCGCTCCACCCCGCCGCTGCTCAATGGACTATGGTGGCAAGCGCAGCGCGACACCGCTTTGGAGTCCTCTGTCCATCCCGCCTGCTGCAGTATGGCCGTGCGCAGCACCTCAACCGCGCTGAAGGCGCGACATGGGATAGCCCAGGGCATAGGCCCGCAATTCTGCTCACCGCAGGTGGCCCGCCCACGGCCGGCACCCGTAGCGGGCCGAACGCCCTGGGTCTGCCGTGTTGGTTTGGCTACCACCTCCCCTTCGTACGGAAGGGGAGGCCGGGTGGGGATGAGCTTCAAAAGCACCGCTCGTGACGCGTGCGCCGCAAACTCGATCAACTGACTCCTGGTGGGCTTGGAGAGCATTCTCGTCAGCGATTCGAGTGAAAGGCGAACATTCGATGACCACACCGGCGATAGTCCATTGCATCATTCGTGGGAGTGGAGTTCGTGGCGAAAATGGCTATTCCCCATTTCGCGAATCCTCCCCCGACGAAGACATGGACGCATAAAGGATCACCAGCTTTGGAATAGGAGACGACGGCGGATGGCTCCCCGCCGGGAAACAAGGCCGAGAAAAACGCCGGAATTCTGCTCTGTTGCAGGCGAATCACTGAGTCGCTGGCTTCGGCTACTCTCCGATCTGCAAAAACCTCGTCTGCCCAAGCAACGGCATCACGCTCGACGATGACCGCAGACACACGAGCGGCGAAGCCGTCGAGGAAGTTCTGATAAGGTGCCTTGCCAAGTAGTGGCGAGCAAAGGCCAAACGCCAAAGCGACGATGGCGGTACCCGTGCCACTGAGGATCGAGCTCCTGCGGCTGCATTTCGCTATACAGAACCAGAGCACTAGAAAGCTCACCGCCGTAACCGTCACAGATGAAAAAACGAAGACAACCGGGGGTAGAAGAACTGGAAAACCGCCGCGCCCACTAGACAAATAGAGGTGCCCAACCAGGACAGTCACCCCCAAAGCAACCGACGCGCAGGTGAGCAGGCCAGCGCCAATGCAGAGCGCCAGAAACCCCATGGAGTCACGTCTCAACATTTAACGGTAGGGACTCGTTCTGAACTGGCGGCGCAGCGCGCCGTCCCGTGCGGTGAGACCGACGCACACTTCTGCGCAACCCTCTGCAACCGTGTAGTTTGACGCCCATGGCAGATGCCATCAGGCTCCGCTCATCCCCTCTCCCTGTCAAGCCCGTCGACGACTGAACCCGCGCATCCATCTCGATCCGTCAACTCGCCTCGCGACATTGCCACGTGCAGGACCGCCACGCCGCGGTACCCAAAAGCGCTGTAAGCGCGACATGGGCTAGCCCAGGGCATAGGCCCGCGCGCGATCCCAATTCGCGTAACCAAAGCGGGCCGAACGCCCTGGGTTTGTGCCGTCCGTTTTTGAAAACTCCTCCCCTTCGTACGGAAGGGGAGGTCGGGAGGGGTTGCGCGGGGGATACTCGGCGAAGCTGGAGAACTTGCTCATGGTTTCACCCGGCCAAACCCTTCCCACTCACGCAGCGCCTTGGCCTGTTCAGGGCCGCGCCATCCGGCGTCCAGCAGATCGAGATAAAGCTGTGCGTCACAGGCCAGCGTGAACTCACCCGCCCGCTGGGTCTCCCGGAACACGCCGTCGTCTTGCGGAGCCACCAGCCACAGGTTTCCACCGTCGGCGACTTGCCTCGCCCGGAGTTCATGTTCGATGGACTCCCCGGGAAACCGCGTCACGTAGGCGGACACCAGCGGAGGGATGGTGTAAGGATGCCGCAGGTTGGCGGCGAACCACTGCGTGAACACCAGCGGTTCGCCCGTCGGCCAGGTCTTCACCAGTTTGCGCGCGACCGCCTCGACCTCCGCCTCCAGCAGCGAATACTGCCTCACGGTGGTGCGCTTCGCCCAGTCATCGCGCGCCGCCCAGGCGTCCAGCAAGGCGCCCGCGCGCGCCACCCGCAACGTCCGGCGGTCCTGCGCTACAAACCCTTCGTTCACCAGATGCCGCACCAGCCGTGAAACCAAACCCGGACTCAATCCGGTGCGCTCGCCCAACTCGCCCTGTGACCACGTGCGATCCGGCTGACTCAACAGCGCCCGCACCAGACGTGAACTCTTGGGTTGAAAGGCATCCGGCGGCGTCAACGCTGGACGGTAGCGCCGATCCTCGGACGGCTTCCGGTCCACCAGCACACCCTCCGCACGAATCCACTGCCGCCCGTTCAAATCCACACAGCTTAAGCCCCGGTCCCGACAATGCGCCACCATCACCTCGGACAACGACGGCGCAATCAGCAGGCCGGGCCGCGTCCCGCCGCGCTCCGCCAACCGCTCCACCTCGCGCGCGGACGGTGTGAGCTTGAACTCCACCTCGAACACCAGCCGCTGCCGATCCACCTTCAATTCCAGCAAAGCACGCGCCCCGCGTTCTCGTTTCAAATCGAACGCCCTCCAGCGCCAGCGCAGCAGGGCATCCGCCTCCAAGGCTTCCTTGGCGGCCTGTCGAAGCTGCGCCTCGGTGCTGATGGTTCTTTGTTTACTCACATTGATGTTTTCACTGCACAGTAAATTACCTATTATAGGTAACATGGCAAGTGCGGATTGCCACCCGGAAACTGCGGTTGACCAGGCTGTGGTTCAAGAGCGTCTGAGCTTCGGCTTATGGCCATGCCGTGGCACCCTGTCGTTCCTTGCATCCATTCAACGTCTGGGGGGGCACCCTCTCACCTGCAGCGCAACCCGCTCGCGCAAACCTTTGCAACTGTTCAACGTCAAGCCCATGGCAGACCCCATCAGGGTGACGCATCGAAGTCACATCACAGGGTTGCACTTGGCAAGGGCT
>CAYYMW010000328.1:0-7790 GCA_964472515.1 uncultured Verrucomicrobiota bacterium
CTACCTGGAGGGCCGCTGGCACCGTCTGACCTTCCGTCCCGAAGCGATCTGCGGGCCGACTCCCGCCGACAAGCTGGACGTGGCTTTGCTCCAGACGCACGTACTGGGTCCGTTGCTGGGAATCGACAACCCCCGCACCAGCCCACGCATCAACTTTGTCGGCGGCATCCGCGGCGCGGCGGAGCTGGAGAAGTTGGTGAATCAAGGCGATTACGCGTGCGCGTTCTACCTGGCTCCAACGCGTGTGGAGGACCTGATCGCCATTGCGGATGAAGGCGGCATCATGCCCCCGAAGAGCACTTGGTTCGAGCCCAAGCTGCGGGATGGCTTGTTCTGCCATAGGCTGTAAGCGGGGGAAGATGTGAACCATCAGAAGCTCGGACGCTATCCTGGCGCGCTCGTAGTGGCTGCGTTGGCGACCGGGGCGGTCGCTTGCTCGGGCTCCTTGCTGACCTTCACACTGGATTGGGCGGTTACGGGTCCCATCGTCTCCGCCGGGGAACCGCTGGACGCCTGGTCACGTTTCGCGGGGATGGGGCTGACGGGCACCGTGCTGCTGTGTCCGGTCGTTTGGATGGCTGTTCCGGTCGCGTTGGTGAGTTTGGACGAGTACGCGCGTTGCTTCCGGCTTCATTTGGGGGTAGGCATTGCCACTGCAGTCCTGCTCCGGGGAATGGCGCTCGCGCTGGTCTCCTCTCGGGAGCGCGTATCCGTCAGTGACGTTTGCCTCGCGATACTCCAGATAGCTACCACTTTGGGGCTCGTCGGTTGGGCTTCTGGACGACTGACTCTGTGGTGGATGCGAGGCAGACCGCATCGCTGAAAGAGACATCGGGAGGGGCAAGTTCGGGAGCCGATGACCAGCGGAAGATGCCATCTTGCTCAGCTCTGCCGAGTTGGCCATCTCAGATGGAGCTTGCCAGCCAGCCCTTTCGATGGAACATAGAGGAGAGTCGCATCTGAGCCCATATGCCACAGCCGTCGAAGGACATTCCCAGTGAAGTCGGTGCGCGTCCGGAGTTTCGGTTGAAGGTGGCGGAGCGGATGCAGGTTCGCCCGGTGTGGGTGGCGGGAGTCCGGCGGTGGTGGGCGCTGGTCTGGTGCGAGTGGTTCTCGCGCAGCCACTTTACCCTCTCGTTCATCGTGGCATGGCTGTTGGGGGTGTGGGGCCTGCCGTTTGTGGCCAATCCGGGCTGGCTGCTGGTGCTCGGCATCGCCTACGCTTTTCTTGCGGCGCCGCTGTACGGGGGCGACGACGTGATGGAGGGGTGCGAGGAGTTCACGCTCGCTTTGCCCAGTTCGCGACGGGAACGCTATCTGGCCCGGTTGCTGACAGGGTTGGTATCGCTGCTGGTTCTGACCGCCCTGAATTGTGTGGCCTTGGGGTTGGATTTCTCACAGGCGCTGGCCCGGCTCTATCTTGACACCGGGTTGGCCCGGCCGAGCGACATCCTGCGCAACGGGTTGGTATCAGGTTTGGTGTGGGCCTTTCCAATCTGCGTTTTCTCCGGGGGCTTCGCCATGGCGGCGCTGGCCAAGACCAGGCTCCAAGTCATGGCAGCACCGTTCTGGGGGGCGATTCTCGCCATGCTGGTGCTTCGCGGGGGGTTCGATTTCGAATCGCTGCTCTGGGAGAAGATCACCGGGTTGGTGACCTGCCCGCTGCTCGTTGCCACCGGAGCGATCTCGTTGGCGATCGGAGGCTTCGGCTTCGAGCGCAAGGAAATCGCTCAAGGCAGCGGACGACTGCAGTTGCCGCTGCACTGGTGGGTCTGGGCGGCGCTGCTGGTGACCGGGATTCTACTCATGGTCTTCCTGGCTGAATGGGTGACGCAGGAACTGTCGGGATTCCTTACAGGTGTCTGAATTCCGACACTCTTGGCGGCGAAGGAGCGGTCTTGGGGGAGTAGGGGCGTTATCACACAACCTATTGGTGTTAATCCATGTAAGTCGTTTGAAGTGGGCAATTGAGGAGCGCTGCTGAGGCCGGAGTTGGACGAAATTTGGGCTTGCGAATCGGCCCGGTTCCTGCTACTGATGTGTTCAGAACTGGTAACTTTTGGTTGTCAGGTGATGCACGATGGTTACACTGATCAAAAACATTCAGCAAGCACGGTGTCTGTTCGGGCTTGTTGAGGCAACGGGTTGGACCATGCAGAGCAACGACCTATTGAGGCACTCGACACTCTACCAAGAGTTTCTGGCGGAGCGGGATGAGATTCTGAAGCACAAGTGGCTGGAATCCGAGAAGGCCGGGTACGATATTGGTCTGGATCGCGCGTTGACTGACTGGAACGTCAAGCACCGTTCCGCTTGGCGCCGGTGGCGCAGGAGCCAGACGCACTCGAACGCGCAATAGCAGCAGGGCGGGGCGATTGCGCGTTGGAGTTGAACCCAAGACATTTTTCAGCATAGCATTTGTCCGTTGGTTGAGCCGGTCATGTGACCGGCCCATTCTTTTTTGGAACTGTCACATTGCTCATGAAAGCGCGTTCGCACTTGAAACCGGTAATGGAGGCCCCTGCGATCAGCGACGCCCTCGCGCAGATCGCCCAGTCCATTGCGCAGGCAAATCCGGAGACTCAGCAATTGGTGCTCGTCGGCGTCCAGACCGGGGGCGTCAAACTGGCGTTGGATCTGGCCCGGCGGTTGGAAGCGATGTGGAAGCACCCGGTCCCGGTCGGCGAGTTGGATATCAGCATGCACCGTGACGATCTGGACCAACACCTCGCGCCCAACGTCCATCCCACCGTCATCCCGGGTGACATTACGGGGAAGACTCTGCTCCTTGTGGACGACGTGCTCTGCAGCGGACGGACGATCCGCGCGGCGCTCGACGCGTTGCATGACATGGGCCGGCCCCGGCGGATTCAACTGGCCGTGCTGGTGGATCGCGGGCATCGCGAACTGCCGATCAAGGCCGACTACGTGGGGAAGACCATCGCCACGGCGGCTGCGGATCGGGTGCACGTCGAGTTCGATCCCGGTAGCAGCACCTTTCGAGTCATGCTGGAAGGGAACCGCTAAGCCACGCCGATCCCATGCGGCGCCATTGCCCGCAGGTTGCTCCCAAGCAAGGAGGGCGGAACCGTCGGCCAGCCGCATGACGGGGCCGGCCGGCTGAATATTAGTTGAGACCGGCCCTGGCATTTGCCGACTTTACTTCCCCGCTGGTTGCGCTATGGAATGGGCATGCGCATAAAGATGTTTTCGGGAGTAACGGGACTCTCGGCGTGCCTCTTGGCGGCCGGATTCTGCACCACCACGGCTCAAGACTGGCCGCAATGGCGCGGCCCCAATCACGACGGATGCTCGCCGGAGGGCGGCCTGCTCAAGCAGTGGCCTGCGGGCGGTCCCAAGCTGGCTTGGAAGACCACGGGACTGGGAGCCGGCTATGCGGGACTCGCCTTGGTGGGTGACCGCATCTATACCTTGGGCGACAAGGATGGCAACTCCACCGCCCTTGCGCTTAACCGGGCTGACGGCAAGCTGGTCTGGGCGGCCAAGGTTGGCAAGGCAGGCGCGCCTGGGTGGGGCGGATTCGCCGGACCGCGCAGCACCCCGACGTTCGATGACGGGCGCCTCTTCACCCTGGGCCACTACGGCGAGGTGGCTGCGTTCGACGCCGCCACCGGCAAGGAACTGTGGCGCGCGGACTACCTCAAGGATCTCGGTGGCAAGATGCCGGAGTGGGCGTTTAGCGAATCCCTCCTGGTCGATGGCGACAGAGTGATCGGCACGCCGGGGGGCGAGCAGGGCACACTGGTGGCATTTGACAAGAAGACAGGCAAGGTGTTGTGGCGCTCAAAGGAGTTCACCGACAACGCGCAGTACTCCTCTGTGATCGGAGTGACGCATGGCGGGGTACGCCAGTACCTCCAAATGACCGATAAGAGCGTGGCCGGGGTGGCGGCGGATGATGGGCGCCTGCTCTGGAAAGCGCCGCGCAAGGGTTCCACCGCAGTGATCCCGACGCCGATCTTCGACGAGGGACGCCTCTACGTGACGTCCGGCTACGGCATCGGGTGCAACCTCTTCAAGGTGACCGCGCAGAATGGCGCGTTTCAGGCGGAGCAGGTTTATGCCAACAAGGTGATGGTCAACCAACATGGCGGCGCCATCCTGGTGAAGGGGCATGTGTACGGCTATTCGGATGGCAAGGGCTGGACTTGTCAGAACCTGGCCACCGGCGAAGCGGTCTGGCAGGACAAGGAGAGTCTGGGCAAGGGATCGCTGACCTATGCGGACGGCTGCTTCATTCTGCGCCAGGAGGACAAGGAAGGGACGGTGGCTCTGATTGAAGCGACTCCGGCCGGCTACAAGGAAAAGGGCCGGTTTGATCAACCAGATCGCACGGACAAGAACAGTTGGACCCATCCCACCGTAGCCGGGGGCAAGCTCTACATCCGGGATCAGGATCTGTTGCTCTGCTACGACCTGAAGGCGAAATAGCGGCAGGCGAGCGCTTATCGCAGCGTCCGCGCCAAGTCCTCTTTGAAATTCACCCGCGTCAGGCCGAAAAGGTCGGACGCGGGTTTTTCGTCGCCGGTGTTGTCTTCCTGCAGCATGAGGATCTGGTCCCGGTTGAGCGGCGGCGGGAACTTCAACCAGCGTCCCAACACCGTTTCGAGCAGGGTTGCCTGCACCCGGGCCAGCGGGAGGGGCACGTGCACCAGCCATCGTCGCCGGCCAAGGGCGTGGAGGAGCGTCGACACAATTTGCTCGAAGGTGAGAACCTCAGTGCCTGCGACGTCGAGGGTGGCGCCCACGGCCCGCGCTTCGTCCACCGCGCCCGCGAAGCAGCGGGCGACTGCATCGACGGACACGGGCTGCAGTCTGGCTTGGCCATCGCCGATCACGGGTACCGCCGGACTGAACCGGCTGAGGCGTTCGAAGGTGCGGACGAAGCCGCTGCGGTGGCCGTAGATCAGGGAGGGACGGAAGATGGTCCAATCGAGCTGCGAGCGCCGGACCAGTTCTTCGGCGGCCCACTTGGTCTGGTGGTACCGGGAAGTGGCGTGCGTGCGGGTGCCCAGCGCGCTCATATGAACGAACCTCCGGATGCCGGCCGCCTCGGCTGCGGCGAGCGCATTGGCCGTGGACCGCACATGGATACGCTCGAAGGTGGCAGCGCCGGCTTCACTGATGATCCCTACCAGATGGACAACGGCGTAGTGTCCCGTCAGATGGCGTTGCCAGGGGCCGGGTTCCGTCACCTCGCCTTCCAGCAGTGCGATTCCCGGCTTCGCGCCGAGGCTCAGGGCGGCTGGCGAGTCCGTGCGCCGCACCAAAGCCGTGACTTCGTGGCCCCGGCGAATCAGCGCTTCGCCGACCGCCTGGCCGACAAATCCCGTGGCTCCGGTTACCAGAATCCGCATGAAAGCGTGTCCTCGCTTACTCCAGACGGGCGATGGCCTTGCGCAGTTTCAGTTCCACCTGCCGCTGGCGCGCCCGATCGACGATCCGCCGGCCGCCCGCCTCGCTGACGTAGAAGCTGTCCAGCACCGCGCCCTTTTCGGTGCAAATCTTGGCAATGGAAATGTCGATGCCCAGGTCGGCAAGGCTGCTGGAGATCGCGTGGAGCAAACCCACCCGGTCCTCGGTCTCGAGGTCCAGCACGGTGCGGGTGGCCTCCGGATCGTTGTCGAAGCGGATGGTGGTGGGCATCTGCTCGCCCTGCATCAGGGCGGAAAAGCTGACCGCCCGCTTGCGTTTGCGCAGGAGTTCATGCAGGTCCAGGTTCCCGGCCAGGACCTCGTTGAGGGTGCGCTCGAAGCGCGCCTGGTCCTCGGCGCTGGCGAGCACGCCGGTCTGGGCGTTCGTGACCAGGAAGGTGTCGATCACGATCCCGTCCGTCCGGGTGAAGATCTCGGCGCTGAGGATGTTGAGGCCCGCGGCGGTCAACGCTCCGGCGATGCTGCTGAAGAGGCGGGAGCGATCCCACGTGCAGACCTTGACTTGCGAATAGCCCCGGTGCTCTTCGTGATGCCAGACGATGATCGGTTCCAGCGGATTCTCCTGCTCCGTCAACTGACGGTGCATGAAGCGATGGGCCATGGCGAGATCCATGAGAATTTCGGGGCTGGAGCGCAGCAGAAAGTAGCGCGGCGGCAGCGCGTTGAAGTGACCCACGACCTCGTCCTCACCGAAGGTCGGGGGCGCGATCGCACGGACCTCCTTGACCAGGCGCTCGCGCTTCCGCTCTTCGGCTCGCACGAACTCCGCGCCGCCCGAAAGCAACTCGCGCGTTTTCTTGTGCAGGGTCCAGAGCAGCGAGTCTTTGAAACCGTTCCAAAGCTGGCTGCTGGTGGCATAGGAATCGACCACGGTGAGGATGGTCAACAGGTTGAGGTGCTCCAGGGTCTCGACCTTGGCGGCGAACGCCTGAATGACCGCGTGATCGTCCAGGTCGCGCCGCTGCGAGACGAGCACCATTTCCAAGTGATGGCGCACCAGCAGCACCAACGCGCGGGTGGCCGGGGCGTCCAGTTTCGCGCGACGGGCGTAGCTCAGAGCGATGCGGCTGCTGATTTCGGGATGTTCGCGCTTGTGCCCGGCTTTGCCGGCGTCATGCAGCAGCAGGGCCAGATAGAGCACGAAGGGCCGTTCGATCTTGTTCCAGAGCGCGGCGTAGGCGGCGAGCGGCGCCTCGTGGGCGCGGCCCAACTGGTCGAGCATCTCGAGACAGACCAGCGTGTGTTCGTCGGCAGTATACTGATGGAAGAACTCATGCTGGACGAGGCAGGTTAATTTGCCGAAGGCGGGCAGATAACGTCCCAGCAGGCCGGTTTCATGCATGGCCCGGACGACGGAGCCCACGTTCCCGCGCTGGTTCAGGATTTCGAGGAAGACCTCATGGGTCTGGGGTTGGTCCCGGAGGTTCTTGTCCATCAAGCGCGCCTCGTTGCGGATCAGCTGCGCGAGGTCGGGATTCAGCCTGAGGTTGCGCTGCTGAACCTGGCGGAAGATGCGCATGAGGCGCTGCGGCTGGGCCTGAAACACGCGGGGAGACGCGGCGTGGGCTTCGCCATCGACGAACTTGAACTCGTCGATCGCGTACATGGCGTTCTGGCGGCGTTGGCGGAGGAACTGCTTGAGCGTCGGCAGTTGCTTGGGCTGGGGCAGCAGGGCCAACCGTTGTTCGAGGGTGCGGGTGATGAGCGAGATGTTGCGGGCGTGGAGGTAGTAATCGCCCATGAACTGCTCGATCCGCCGGCTGGGGGAGCGCTCGGTGTAGCCCAGGTTGTGCGCGACCGCCGGCTGGACACTTTTGGTCAGCACATCGACGGCACGATCCACGTGGTAGTGGAGTTCGTTGCGGGTTCGGAGCAGAAAGTCGTAGGCGGCTTCCAGATCGCGGTGCTCGTGCCGGCTGATGAGTTCGCGTTCCTCGAGCTCCGCCAGCGTGAGCTTACGGTACTTGAAGAACGCCATCCACAGGAGGTTCTGGAAATCCCGCAAGCCTCCGCAGCCGTTTTTGAGGTTGGGCTCCTGCATCAGCGGGGAATTGCCGAACTTGGCGCGGCGGGCCGCTTGGTCGGCAATGCGGGCCGCAATATACTCGTCCTCCTGCCCCTTCACGCACTTGCTCAGCACCTGCGCCTGCATCTTGCTGAAGAGCGACGCCTCGCCACGAATCAGCCGGGCCTCGATGAGCGAGGTCTTGGACTGCATGTCGGTGTTGGCCACCTTGACGCAGTCGGCCAGGCTGCGCACGGAATGCCCGACTTTGAGGCCCAGGTCCCACAGCAGGCCGCCCGTGAGTAATTCCATGAACGCGGGCGGCCTGC
>CAYYMW010000329.1:0-5451 GCA_964472515.1 uncultured Verrucomicrobiota bacterium
AATCCAACAAAATCGCGGTTTTCAAAATTCAGCCCACCAGATTCCTTTACACCCGCCCGCGATTCGGTCGAAAAACAACGTTGCATTCCCCGGGACGCATGGCATCCTCGTCCCGCTTTTGGTTCGGGGCGTAGCGTAGCCTGGCTAGCGCGCTTGTTTCGGGTACAAGAGGTCGTGAGTTCAAATCTCACCGCCCCGACCATTCTTCTATTCCCGCCTCCACGAGTTTGTTCCTCTCCCCAGTGGTGACGAATGCGGTCTGGCCGCCACGGCGCGCAGGCCGCCCAGACAGCCACGGTTACATTGGCAAGATGGCCCCCCTCGCCAAAGCGGGCGTGCCACCATAGGCAGGGAGGCTTGCCAAACCACTCCGCCACCCCTTGACGTGCCACCAAGAAACAGCGAGAGAGCAAGCCGGTCAGCTCGCTCTCTCGTTCTGATTTGCGCGACCCCGGGCGGGGTGATCGGCCCGTCCAAGTCGGCTCATCGAGTCTGGCTCCCTGCCCGCCCCGCCTGCCGGGTCGAGCGGACTTTGGAGCCAAGACTTGCGTGTCTAGCTGCGGAAGCGACGGGCCAGACCCCCCAGGACAGCCATGGCGCCGCCCAGCAGGGCCAGCGTGGAGCCACCATCCGGCACGGAGGCGTTGACCGTGAAGGCACCAATGTTATTGCCCCAGCCGTATCTGTCCATGGCGCCCATGTAGAGGGCGTCGGCCCCAGCCGGAACGGTCTTCGATCCACTCGATCCCATAACGAACACCTCAGCGAAGCCCGGGCCGGTGAAGACGCCGATCAGGGAATCGATGGGAGCATAGATGTCAGGGATGTCGCCTAGGGGACCGGTCGCACGATTGACGTCAGCCAACCAAGTGGCGCCGTCCGGCCCGGCCAGATCCATGGGATGGCCCACCTCACCCGTGGCAGTCCAACTGACCGAGGTTCCCGGAATAACGGAACCAAAAAGGATCGGCGAGGAATCCGGAGTTGCCCAAGGAACCGCGTCGGGCACCGGGAAGGTGTAGTCGGCTGGCTCTCCGCCGTAGGCGGGATCCACGCCGCCTTTGGCGAGCCAAGGATCGGCCCAACCAGGAACGATGTAGGTGGCAGCGCTGGCGGCCACCGCCATGGTAGAGAAGGCAAGAGTGAGAATCAGTTTGTTCATGGTGATATGTCGGTTGCTGGGTGGTATGAGCTTAGATTGTGCCATTCATTAAACGTTGCTTCTCCCCGCATTCCACCGTCTTGATTATCAGCATGATGCAATGGCACCTGCAGCCCTGGGGCCATCGATGGGGAAGGTGGCAGGGACCGGCCAAGTGTAAGCACTTCCGACGGCAAACGGAATCGCGGCCCGGAAACAGGCTGCGAAGCCGGATGTAACCTGTTGTCAATGAGTCAATTATTACCATCAGCGAGGGAACTCGCGAAGTGTAAGAGATCCTTACATGCGCCTTGAGTCAATCCTCTTGTTCCTACTGGGCAGCCAATCCGGAAGCGTGGGACTGGTTTGCTGCGAATCACTTATGGCACGGAGATGGGTTGTAAGGAATCCCGTCACCCAAGCGGGTGGTCAGGGGTCCGCCCTTGTTCCCGGAGGCCCCGGTTGGTAGCCTGCGGGCATGCTTGCTCTCCTTGCTGCTGCTTCCCTGGCCTTGGCGGCGGTGGAACCCGTGGCCATCACGCATGTGTCGGTGATCGAGGTTGCGACCGGCCGGGTGCAGCGGGATGTGACCGTACGGTTGGACGGCGGGCGCATCTCCGCCATCGGCAGGCGGGCGCCGGTTCGGGACGCGCGGGTGGTGGAGGGGAAGGGCAAGTTCCTGATCCCCGGGCTCTGGGACATGCATGTGCATGCCTGGCAGGGGGAAAGCACCTTGTCGCTCTTCTTGGCCAACGGCGTTACCGGGGTGCGGGACATGTTCGGGCCGCTTGAGGGGTTGAGCGGCTGGCGGACGAAGATCGAGCAAGGCACGCTCCTGGGGCCGCGCCTTGTGTTCGCCGGCCCAATCGTAGACGGGCCCAAACCGATGTGGCCGGGATCCATCGCGGTGGGCACGCCTGAAGAGGGGCGGAAGGCGGTGGCGTCGCTTGAGCAGCAGGGAGTGGATTTTGTGAAGGTCTACTCGGGTCTCCCACGCGAGGCCTATCTGGCCATCGCCGAGGAGGCCAGGCGGCGGCATATGGTGTTTGCCGGGCACGTGCCGGACGGGGTCGGCCCCGTGGAGGCTAGCGAAGCGGGACAGAAGTCGTGCGAGCATCTGCTTGGCATCCTGATGGGGTGCTCCAGCCGGGAGCGCGAGTTGCTGGAGGCCCAAGGCATGCCGATGATGGAACGCGCCCGGCGGGTGCTCGACTCCTACGATCCCGCGAAGGCCCGGCAGTTCTGCGGGGTACTGCGCCAGAACCGGACTTGGCAATGCCCCACGCTGGTCATGCTGGAGGCCCTCGCTCATCTGGACCAACCGGGGTTCCGCCACGACCCACGGCTGGCCTACATGCGGCCACCCACGACGTCCGCCTGGGATGCCACCAATAGCCCCGTATTCGGGAACTTCACCAGCGCGGATTGGGACTGCGCCCGCGCGACGCAGGCACAACGCCGCGAGGTGGTGCGGCTGATGGCCAAGGCGGGGGTGGGCATCCTCGCCGGGACGGACACTCCCAACCCGGGTTGCTTCCCGGGTTTCAGTCTCCACGACGAACTGGCGCTGCTGGTGGCCTGCGGGCTCACGCCTCTGCAGGCACTGCAAACCGCCACCCTCAACCCGGCCCGCTATCTGGATCGCACCAAGGACTCCGGCACCGTGCAGGTGGGCAAGGAGGCGGACTTGGTCCTGCTCAATGCGAATCCGCTTGAACGCATTCAGGAGACCACGAACATCGTGGCCGTCTTCGTGCGCGGCCGGCACCTTGACCGGACGGAACTGGATGCCATGCTGCAAGCCCGCGCAGCGGAGATGAGGCAGATCAAGCCATGATGAGCGCAACCCCTGGGCCAGGCACCGGGACGCTATGCCCCCGTCGCAAGCACGGCCTGCTGGAGACGGCCTGCGAATCCAATACGGGATGTTACCTCGGTGCACAGGAAAGGCTGGGCGCGTGGGCTGCCAACCATGACCGCCGATAACGCCGCCCGCGAGGAAGCATGGTCGGGTTGGTGAAGGAAGCTTGCTTGTGGCTGATTGCTGCTTTTTGCACCTGCAGTAGGCGGTGTTGCGCAGAGCACCTGCCGACAAAGCGGCGTCGCGGGGGGACAAGCCCCCGCACGCCACAAGACAGCAGCCCGAGGCGGCTGGGTGGTGCGCAGGGACACGGGCGCGCGGTGCCGGTCGTGGTTTCAGATCCGAGACTCATGTCTTGGACTCCCACAAGGGCCGGCGACGGCGGGCGGGCCTGAGGATTTCGCCCCCGAGTAGTCATGGCGTTGGGAAAGGCAAGCGGCGGGACGCCGCTTCCACCATCATCCTGAATCACTCATGACCGTGTCCATCACCGTGAACCTAGATGGAGAGTGGCACCGGACGCGAGTCCTTGGTGGTCTGGGTAGACCGGGGCGCGGGAATAGATGGCACAGGGGGGCCCGATGGGTGGTTCTCTCCGCGCCGCCTCCGGGGCGCGCCGGACAAGTTGATGTGCTTTCAACCGGTGGGCGCGCTACGCTTCCCACCGGCTAATCGCTCCGCCTGCCTCCGGCAGGCGTCTCGCTGCGGGCAGATCGGCCCGGAGGGTGTGCCGGGATGCTCCGGCCCGCTCTGCTTGCGCGACCGGAGGTCGCGCGCGGGCCTCTGCCCCTATCATATTCCCGGCCTTACAGGCCGGTTGAGGTCCTGCGCACAGCATGATCGCGGCGGGCGGTGCTGGACACGGCGAGCCGGGGCGAGACGGCAAGCTATGGCCCGACTTCGGGATGGCCTTCCCAGCCCGGGTATGGAGTGCGGTGGCAAGCGCAGCGCGACACCGCTCTTCACGCTGCCCGGAGAACCCCGCACCCCATAGCGCCGTCGGTCCTGCGCGCGGCGGGATTGTCGGCGGCTTTGCTGCGCTTGCCAGCGGCGATTCGCTCTGCCTGGCTCAGGCGGGCGTAGCCACCGTGCCCACGCTCAGGGCTTCGTCTGGCTGGCGGAATCGGTGAGCGCCTTGATCCGGGCCTGGGCCTGTTTGACCAGGGGGTGTTCGTCCGTGTAGCTGACGCGCAGTTCGGCCAGCCGGGCTTTGGCTTCGCGCAGGTCGGCGGGGAGGTTCGGTTCCTCGCGGGAAAGCCGTTCGAGTTCCTCGATCCGCTTCCGCATTGCCCGAGCCTCGGGATGCTCTTCAGCGTAGTTTACCAGCAACTCCGCGAGTTTGGCCCTGGCCTCGCGCACGTCCGCCGCCTGGCCGGGTAAACGGTTCCGAACCGCCGCCGGGAGGTGCGGCAACAGGACCTCCGGAATCTGGGCGGCGAGGGAGGGATCGGCGTCCACCCCGCGGATCAGCTGCATATCGCGCCGGAACTCGAAGCGCGCCAGCGTGTCATCCCCTGGACAAAGCCAGACGCGGTCCGGGCCCTCGGGGTAGATGAACCAGCCGGGCCGCAGCGCGACTTCCGGCCGGGAAGAGGTGTTGTGGCTAAGAAAGGTGGCGTTGAGGGCCCCTTGCGCGTTGGTGGCCACGACCACCGAGTGCAGGATAATGCCCGGCAACCGATGCCTGCCGGGCTCGATGATGAGCCGGCGCAGGTCCTGATCTGCGGACGAAGGGGAAAGGCCGTTCAACCGGTCCACCAACCGGCGGGCGTCGGCTGCCGACAGGGAACTCGTGAGGGTGACCCGGCCCCCGGGGATCTCCCCCGCGATGCGTGGCGCAGCGACAATATGGCCATCCACCAGGAAAGCGAGGCGCTGGCCCTGATGGGCGCGCGTCGTTGCGGCGAACCGCTGCTTCCCGTCCTCGGTGAAGAGCAGTTCCACGCCCGCAGTTTCGTTGGTGGGGGAGAGATAGACCGCGCGCATTTCGGCCCGGAGGACGTCGCGTTGATCCAGCAACACCTTGCGCTCGAGGAACAGTGGTTCCGCGAGATCGGGCGTTTCCGCCGAGTAGGGGAAACCAACGGGGCCTTCCGCCTCCGGCGATGGACCCGCCACCACCAAGCGCACCTCGAAGGGCGCGCTGCCCGCGTTCGCAGCCTGGGCGGGTTTGGCGCCGCCCGGCGTGGATAGTTGCACGTACTTGAGCCGGATGCCGTTCCCGTCGGGCAGGTTTCCGAAGAGGAGCAGATAGGCCTCGCGCGACTCGGTGACGCACACCCGGCTGTAAGGGAGTTCACCCTGGCCCACCGTCCAGACGGCAATCACACCCGTCTTGGCCCACAACGGCTGCATGGCACGCTGAGTCAGGCCCGGCAAGCGCGGGTCGTCCACGCCCCGCAACTCCCGGCCCACTCCGGGCGGGCAGACCACGGAGACGCCGCCCACC
>CAYYMW010000329.1:5461-7781 GCA_964472515.1 uncultured Verrucomicrobiota bacterium
CACCAGGACCGAGATGACGGGCGCGCCCTTCGGCCCAGCCGGGCGCGTGGAAAAGCGGATGAACAAGTCGGCGTGATTGGTGCGCAGCCAGCCGTCGAGAGCGTCGTTGCGTGCCAGCGCGGAATCCGGGGCCAGATCGACCGGCCAGGGCGCTTGCGACAACCGGATGGCACCCAGATCGAGAAAGTGGAACTCGTCCCCGTTGTAGTCGCTTGGGGTGAGGTCCACTTCCCGCCAGGTGCTTGCCAGCCTCGGCGCATCGGCCGGGCGGAGTTGGGCGTGCTCGCGGTTGGCGTCGCGCACCGACCGGGTGACCCACGCCACCGCGAGCCCGACTAACCCGACAATGAGAATCGCGCTGCCAGCGCTTCCCAAGCGGAGCCCGGCGCGCAACTGACGGTACCGGGCGTAGCCAACGACCAAACCCAACAGCGCACCGACTGCCAGATTCAGCCCCACGTTGGGGCGAATGGCGCCCAGCGGAGGCTCCGCACGGTCCACCATGCGCGCACCGGCGCTGGCGCGGGCTTGGCAGTAGGCTTCAGCGACGCCGTTGGCCACGTCGGCGGCCTCTTGGCGGGAAGGAGCGTAGTAACCGATCTCGGTGAGTGGGGTCCCCTTGATCTGGCGAAGCACCAAGCGCGCCCGCATGAGCTGCCGAACTTCATCCTCCGTGGCTTTGCCGCTGCCGTAGTGGGGGCGTTGCGCCAGGCCCAGTGAGAGTGCAACGTTTTCTAGATTGCTGATCGAGGTGATCGCAGCGTGCTCTTGCTGTAACCAGTAGGGATCAAACAAGCCCTGTTTTTGGGCGGTCTCCACCCTTGCAACGCCTCGATAGGTTCTCGGCATCCAAGCCGTCACCGTCGCCGCCACCACGAGCACAATGAGGAAGGCTACGAGACCTCCCGCTGCAGCCCCGCTGCGCGAGGGTTGATCTGGAATCGGCGAGGCTGGCGGCGTGGCCTGGGCCCGCTCCTGCTTTCGCAACCGCCTTTGGAGCCATACTGGCACCCCGAGTCCAATCAGCAACATGATGGCCAGGACCAGCAGGTTGATGATCCGGAAGTTCTTGAGCAGCGTGGTGGCCCAAGGCAGGAAAAAGTCGCACGCCGCAGGGTCGCGGGTCATGGCGTCCAGCACATGTGCGCCCCAGCCCTTGCCGCCATGCGCCAGGTAGCCGATGGCTCCGCCGCCGAGGGCGATGGGGGCAATCGCCAGGCCGCCCAAGGCCGCGATCAAAGCCAACGCCAAGCCCCCGTAAGCCAGCAGGCCGGCCGCGAGCCCCGCGATGGCCAGGCCCCCGATGGCCACCCCGCCGCAGGCAATCCCGCCCACGGCCATTCCGCCGAAAGCCACGACGCCGATCGCCACGTTGCCGATGGCGATGATCCCGCGCGCCACGCGCGGCCGGCGGGTGGCGGGGTCGATCCCGGAGGAGACATGCACGAGCGGCAGCCCGAACAGGGTGGCCTTGGTCTTGAAATCCACCCCGTAATCCTGCGGCGCCGCACCTTGGCGTTGACCCGGCGTGGCAGGCGAGCCGACCACGGTCTCCACATCTGTCTTCACCTGCCCGGCGTGCTGGTAGCGGCGGGAGGGTTCCTTTTCCAGGGCGTGGAGCACGATCTCGTCGAGGCGCACATCCACCTGGACCCGGTGCGAGGGCGGCTGGAACTTGCCCAACGGGAGCTCGCCGGTGAGCATTTCGTAGAAGACGACGCCGAGGGAGAAGATGTCGGCCCGATGATCGACGTCCGCCGGGTGTTCGACCTGTTCCGGCGCCATGTAGTGGGGGGTGCCCATCACCTCGCGCGGTTGGGTGAGGCGGGAGACGGAAGTGGCGGTCCCGGTCAGTTTGGCCAGACCGAAATCGGCGATCTTCACCCGGCCGGCTTTGTCCAGGAGGATGTTCTCCGGCTTGATATCGCGATGGACCACGCCCTGGGTGTGGGCGTATTGCAGCGCCTCGCAAATCTGGGGCACGATGGCCAGGGCGGTCTCTGGCGGGAGTTTCTGGTCGCTCAGCAAATGACGGAGGTTGGCGCCGTCGATGAACTCCATCAGGAAGTAGTAGAAACCGCCGGCCTGGCCGAAATCGTGAACGGTGACGATGTTGGGGTGGTTCAGGCGGGCCAGCGCGCGGGCTTCGCGGGAGAAACGCTCGGCGAAGGCGGTGCCCTGGCCGGTGTCCGGCGGGAGAATCTTGAGCGCGACCGTGCGGTCCAGGTTGCGCTGGCGGGCCTTGTACACCGCGCCCATGCCACCCACGCCAACCAGTTCCAGGAGATCGAGTTGGGGAAAGGCTGCCGCGAGCCGGGCG
>CAYYMW010000330.1:0-7765 GCA_964472515.1 uncultured Verrucomicrobiota bacterium
GAGGCGGGCTGCGGCGTGGGGGCGCAGACGGTCATCCTGGCCGCCAAGAGCCCGCAGGCACGGATCACCGCGCTCGACGTGAACCAGGCCTCGCTGGCCCAGGCGCGGGCGCGGGTCAGCGCCGCTGGCTTCACCAACGTAACGTTCCAACCCGGAGACCTCTTTGCCCTGCCGTTTCCCGAACAGCACTTCGACCACGTGTTTGTGTGCTTTGTGCTCGAGCATCTGCGTGATCCCTTGGGCGCGCTCGCGGGTTTGCGGCGTGTGCTCAAGCCAGGGGGCACGCTGACGGTCGTTGAGGGGGATCACGGTTCCTCCTTGTTCCATCCAGCGAGCGCCGCTGCGTGGCGGACGATCCAATGCCTCATCGACCTGCAGGCGGCGATGGGCGGCGACTCGCTCGTCGGCCGGCGATTATATCCCCTTCTGCGCGAGGCGGGCTTCGACTCGGTGCGTGTATCGCCTCGGTTTGTCTATGCCGACGCCAGCCGTCCGGATTGGGTGGAGGGCTTCACCCGCCGCACCTACATTGCCATGGTGGAGGGGGTTCGGGAGCAGGCCGTCGCCAAGGGGATGATCGACCCCAGGGCTTGGGAGCAAGGGATGGCTGAGCTGCGTCGCGCGGCGGAACCGGACGGGGTCTTCTGCTACACCTTCTTCAAAGCCGTGGGCATCAAGTGAACTGGGCCGTTTGGGGGGCGTCGCAGGAGGGCAGAAGGGAGCCAAGGCGCACGCACCGACCGAATCGGGGCGGCGGCCCGGCGGGTACCGCCTCACTGTCCACGAGGGGTGAATTGGCATTGAATCCGCAGCCGCGATCGGTATGATCGTTTCCATCTCACTGGGCCTGAAGGCCCGACGTAGGTAGAACAGTCCTGGTATGCTGCGATTCTTTGGGCGAGTGACGTGGGGCGTATTCAATTGCCTGACGGGGTCCTATCTGCGGGTGGAGAAGTTGCCTTTTGAGATCGGCTCCGGCGAGGGCGTGGACTTGCGTCTAGAAGGACCGGGAGTGGCGGAGAAGCACTGTTCGCTGCAAAAAGGAGGGGAAGCTGGATTGTCTCTGGTGAGCGCCGATCCGGAGGCCCAAGTCTGGGTCAATGGAGCGCCGTCCGAGAGCCTTGAACTCCAACTCGACCAAGACTACGCGATCCGGGTGGGACCGCACTTTCTGGCCTTGCGCGGCAGCAAAAACCTCGAGGAATGGCGGGCAGGACTGGCCGCCGACCAGTGGTTTCTGACCAGTCCGGACGGGGAGTTTACCGAAGGCCCCTTCATGCCGGCGGAGCTGTGCCAGACCGCTCTGGCCGAGCATCGGGATCGCCGGAGCGGCACGTTCGTTCAGGGAATGACGGTGGGCTTCTTTCTGGAGGAATTGCTGGCGGTGATGGGGCCTCTGCCGGGGGCGCCGGAGGAGGTTTCGGCGATTGGAGAGGCGGATCGCCCCCCCGATGGCGAAGAAGCGGCGACGCTGTTTTCCAGCGGCCAGGGCGGGCTGCTGACCTGCCCGGTATGTTGGCTGTCGTTCGACGTGGGGGACATGATGCATGTGGCGGTGCATGATTCCCTGCGCGGCGACCCTGTCCTGGGGGAGGATGCGCCGCAGCGCTTCCATCCCACGCGCTACAATGACCGGGGGCAGGCTCTGGATGCCATGGGGTTGCCCTGCACTGAAACCGCGTGTCCGCATTGCCGGCGCGTGCTGCCGCCAGGCCTGACTGAAAACCGGCACCATATCTTCTCGATCATCGGCGATCAGAGCGCCGGCAAGTCGTACTATTTGAGTGTGCTGGTGAAGGTGTTGCCCACGAGCCTGTACCAGCACTTCTCGGTGGTGTTTCAGGACGCCGACCCCACGGGCAATGCCATGCTCAACGACATGAAGAAGACCCTCTTCAGCGCGTTGACGCCAGCCCAGGCCCGGTTGGTCAAGACGCAGTTGGAGGGGGCGATGTACGAGCGATTGCCCCGGCATGGGCGGATGGTGGCCTTGCCCCGGCCATTCGTGTTTTCGCTGGCCGCCACCCAGGATGTGCGCCGCCGTTGCTCCGTCATCTTCTACGACAACGCCGGGGAGCACTTCCAACCGGGACGCGATACCCCCGATTCACCCGGAGCCCAGCATGTGGCCAGTTCCGCCGGGTTGTTCTTTCTGTTCGATCCCTTCAACCATCCGGAGTTCCGGCGGCGCATGGAAGGCATGCCCGATCCGCAGATGGAGAAACCGATCGTCGATCAGCAGGACGTGCTGTTGGCGGAGCTCAAGGTCCGCATCACCAAGCTGCTCCGGTTGCGTCTTTCGGATCGCCTGACGACGCCGCTCGCGGTCCTGGCGGGCAAGTGCGACGCTTGGATGCAGTTGCTGGGGGCGGAACCGTTCCGCAATCCGCTCGGCGACAACCTGTTGGACATGAACGCCTTGCGCTACAACTCCGAGGTCGTGCGGAACCTGATGCTCGAGTTGTGTCCGTCCGTGGTGGCCAACGCCGAGACCCTCAGTGAGCGCGTGATGTATTTTCCGGTCAGCTCATTCGGCCATTCTCCCGTCAAGATCTCGGCGGGAGACTATGCGCCGGACCCTCGACGCCTGCGGCCAGTACTGGTTGAGGTGCCCTCGCTGTGGGTACTCTCGCTGGTGGCGCCGGAGTTGGTGCCTGCCTGGCCGCCGGGTTGACGTGGTAATATTCGGGGAATCACCAGATGCCCTGGCAACTTATTTTTACCAGCGCCCCGCAGGGGATAGCCCCCGGGCAATCGGGTTTCTGCACGGTCGCGCGGAGCGCGGAGTTGCGGGAGGTGCTGGTTACGCGCTTGGAACAGCTCAGCTCCTATCGCCATCTGGCGACTTCGGGCGGGAGCGCCAACCCGCTGATCGCCGCCTATCGCCTGCTGGACATTCGGGGGGCCAAGTATCATGTGCTGACGCGGATCCGGGACGCCGGCTTGGATTTCACCAGCCGTACCAATCATCTGGCCCATCACCTGGTGTTCACGCCCCAAGAACTGCCCGGCTTGCCGTCGCCGGCTTTGCTCCTGCGGCATTGGGTCGGATGGCGGCGGGTCTGGCGCGAGCAGCCCCGCTGGCTGACGGAAGCGGATTTGGTGCAACTGGGCCAGGTGCCGCGCGCCATACCCTTGCCCGCCGCAACGTGGGCGCAGTGGGCCGGGGATGCCGGCCGTGCGGCGGGGCTCCTGGAGACGGCCCACAGCCAGGGTTGCTTCCTCTGGTCGGGACCGGGCCAGGAGGAGCAGTTTCTCGATCTCTACGCCGAAGCGCTGCAGTTGCTCGATCCCGAGGGGCGGAACCCGGCGGCCACGTGGCAGCTTCCGTTCACCACTTTTCTGCAGGGCGAGGACAGCGTGCTGGACTTTCAATGGCGCGCGTGCTGGCCGGCCACGGCGGCGTTTGTCGCGGCCGAGCGTGCTTCGGGCACGCCCATCCGCCTCGCCGACCTGCGGGTGCCGGACAATCGCTTGGCCCACATCGCGCGCCACGGGAGTCTCCCGCCTCCAGCGCCGGTGCTTCCCCCGCACGCCAAGACCAAACTCCGGCTGCAGCCACGGCAAGGCGGCCCGGGCGGCCCGGCGGGCGAGGCCGACGCCACTCTGCCGGCCCGTTTGAGTTCTGCCGGACGCACTTTTGGACGGCTGCTGGGCCGCGTGTTTGGCCCTACTGGCCGGTGGGTTTGTCTGGCCGCGCTGGTGGTGAGTGCGGCCATCACCGCCGCGATTTGGTGGCAATCCGGTCTGCCCGACGGCCCCCAACCGCCGGACAATTCCGGCGGGACCCTTCCGCCGTCGCCGGGCGCCACCAACCCCGGTGCCGCTCCGGCGACAGTCCGACCCGCCGGGCGTCCGCCGTCCGGCGCTCGCACCGTGCGGCCCGAGCCTGATCGCGAAGCCAGCCCCAGAGGCCGCGCCGCCGTGGCCGCCTTGCTGCCGGATGTGGAGACGCACCTCTTGCTGACGGGAGGCGCACAGCCGATCGAGTGGCATCCCCGGGGCGCCTTGACCAGGTTGTTGGAGACGATCAGCCGGGAGGTCAACCCGGTTCCGGTGGCGGATCTGGAGATTTACCGACAGCCGCTCTCGGTGGTGGACGATTGGCCCAGGCTCACGAACGCGGCGGGCCGGCTGACCTGTGACTTCAACCCGTTCGCTCGGCAGTTGACCGGGCGGGCGCTCGCGGGGCAGGGGTGGTCGCTTGACTTCGCCGAGTGGCACAAGGCGCCGACGGAGGGGACCGTCCGGTTGCAGGCCGAGGCCGGGGAGACCCTGGGATCGTGCGCCTGGTTCTTCCAGCCGGCGCCGTACGCCAGCAACGCCTTTCCGGTTTTCCGCCTGCTGGTGATCGATCCCGCCCACCCGCCGCCGCCGGCGGAACTCCCCATCGAGTTGTTGCGGGCGGACCAGACCAATTGGCTGGCCACGCTGCGCGAGCCGCTACGCGGCCGGCTGCAACGATGGTTCCTGCCGCCCGGAGCGGGATTGCGGTTCCATCCGTGCGTGCCCGGCGGCGAGGGCCGCGGGCCGGCCGACTTGCTGACCCAACTGCCCGAAGCGCTTAAGCCGCCGCCAGGTTGCGAGTTGGATTTTCGTTCCCTGCGGGAGCGTGCCAGCCTGGAGC
This sequence comes from uncultured Verrucomicrobiota bacterium, assembly GCA_964472515.1. GTDB lineage: Bacteria > Verrucomicrobiota > Verrucomicrobiia > Limisphaerales > J093 > CAYYMW01. Next base: position 4,628 of record CAYYMW010000330.1, read on the forward strand.
GTCAGCACCGGGAGGAGTGGGAGGCCCACCGGGGCGCGCGAATCGAGGAGCTGCAAGCGCAACTGGCCCAATCCGCCACCAATGGCTCCGCGTGGCCGATGGGCTCGCTGGCAGGCCTGAGCCAGGAGCACCCCCTGTACAGCTTTCCCCAGTATTTACGGACGCAGCGGCCGACCGGCGAGCAGACCAACCAGTATGTGACCTACGTTCGCCGGGTGTTGGAAACGGGTACCAGCTCAAATCGCTGGAACGCGGCGGTCCTCCTGGGCGCGCTGAACCTCAACGGCCCCATGGCCTTGCGGGAGGTTCAGCCGTTCTTGGCCGGTGCGATGACGGTTCGCGGCCTGGCGGGCACGGAGCCGCCGGGACGTGACTTTTTCTGGCGGGCTTGGTCGGAACTGGAAGCGCGGGATCGCGCCCGGGCGGAGCTTCGCCAGCTCCAGCAGTCACTTAGCCCGGAGGCCGCGTTGCCACCGATCCCCGTGGTGCCGGCCGGGTTGGATCAATTGGCCCATGTCTCGTTGATGTTCGAGCATCGCGGCGGCGCTTTAGAACTGATACGGTTTCCTTCGCGGGGCCGGCCGCAACCTCCTGTGAGCCATGACCGTGACTGACGCAGAACGTTTGGTGCAGCGGGTGGTCGAGACGCTGCTGCAGAATCCCAACGACCCCCAGGGGCAGAAGTACGCCCAGGAGTACGCTGCGGCCTGCCGGACGGTCAACCTGCGGCTCGACCAATGCGAGACCATGCTGGCAGCCGGGGACGATCATCAGGCGCTGCAACTGGCGGAGACTCCGCCGGCGGTGCTGGACCTGGTGACGGTGCTGGCCTTTCAGCAGGCCCGCGAGTGGCGGGCTTTCTGCCGCAGCCGGGGGTGGCCCTTGGCGGCCACACTCAACGGCAAGGCGATCCGTTTGCTCAACGAGGCGTTGGAAAAGGGTGCCAACGTCCAGCATCCCCTCTACCGCGAGTACCGGCAGGCCATGGCGCGCCGGGACGATCTGGCCGCCCTCCAGGTGCTTCGCCAGATTGTGGCCTTCGATCCGGGCGACCGCAACGCCGCTCGTGAATTGGAGCGGGTCGAGAAGCAGGCCTTGGACACCCGGCTGAAGGCCTTGGAAGCGGCCGTGCATCAGGATGATCAGGACGAGGTTCTGGCGCGCCTGGATCAGATCGAGGGGGCCGGGTTTACCCTGCCGCTGCAGGGGACGGTTTGGCAACGGGCGCAGTTGGTCAGATGCCAGCGCTTGGTGGCGCGGGCGGTCGAATTCCGCCGGACGGAAAGCTGGCGGGAGGCGGAACCGCTGGTGGAGTGGGTGAACCGTCTGGTCGCCCAGCACGGCCTGCAGTTGCCCGGTTCTCTGGCGGAGCGCTTTGCACCCTTGAAGTCTTGGGTCGCGGCCGAGCGCGACGCAGCGAGGACCGCCGAAGCCGGCGAAACGGCTTTGCGGGACCTGCAACGGCTGCTCGACGCGGTCGAGGCGCGGCAGATCGAGCGCCGGGTGGGGAGTCTGGCCGAGTTGCGCAACGATGCACAGGCGCTCCGGCGCAAGCAACTGGAGATCGAGCGTCTCGGCTACGCCCTGCCGGAGGAGCTGGACCGGCGTTGCCAGCAGGCGACGCGTTCGCTCGATGCCTTGGTCCGCCGTCTGGCGCGGCGGCGCCGGGCGTTGGCCGTGGCGGCGAGCCTGACGGTGGCGGCGCTCCTGGTGTCCCTCGCCGCCTGGATGATTGGCGAGACGCGGAAGCGTGATTTGGCGGGGCAACTGAAGCGGTTGCGGGAACACCGCCAAGTCGTGGCGGTCGAGCGGTTGATGGCGGACGCCGATCAGGAGGCCGCCAAGGCCACCCCGCTGCTGCGGAGCGAACTGGCGCAAGACGCGGCGTTCCTGGCACTCGAGCGCGAGCGTCAGAAGGGGTTTCTCCAGCGCTTGGAGCGGGTCCAGGCGGAGTTGGGGCAGAGCGGGCCCGACGCGTCCGCGGACGAGTTGAAGGCGAAGGTGGACGCCTTGAACGCCGATGCCGACGGATTGGCGGCCGATCTACAACCCGAGGCCAGGACCGCGCTGCGTAAGCTCGATGAGCAATGGCACGCGGCGCTGGAGCAATGGGGACGGACGCGTGCCGAGGAGGCGCGCCAGCAATTGGCGGACGCGGAGCGGGACGGCGCCGGGCTGGCCTTCGAGAAGGGGCCGCCGGAGGTCCGGCGGGTGCTGGCGCTGTTGACACCCCGGATGGACCGCCTGCGCCTGGGCGCCACCAGCCGCATTGAGACGCTGCGGTGGCCGGCGGATCTGGCCTTCCGCTTCGAGGCCCTCCAAAGAAAGACCCTTCGCCACCAGATCGGGCTGGCACAATTCGATGCCGCGCAGGCCGTGTTTGCCCGTCCGGAGCGCCTCGACGACTACCTGGCCACCTTGCGAGTGGTGGAGACCAACGAATTCTGGACCGAAACGGACCAGCGCGCCGCGCGCGCCGTGCTCGCCCTGCAGCCGGGCGAAACGAACCTCTTGCACAGCCTGCTTCAACTCGGCCCGCCCGAACTGCCGACCCCGATGCCCCCGGCCGGGGAGGTGGCGGCCTGGCCGGCGGACAGCATGCCGGCGGAGCGCACGAAGCTGGCGCAGTTGCGCGACGATGAGTTGATTCAGAACACGGTCATCTATCGACGGTCGGCCGCAGGCGGGGGCAGCGGCGATCCGGGCCGCGGGCAAATTCTCTACGCCCGTGGCCGCTCGCTCACGCGCACGCGCACCGGACAGCCGCAACTGATGGTGTTCAGACCGGCCTCCCGCAAGTTCGAGCCGGAGACATTCTACGGTCCCCAGGTCGCGTTGGAGGAGGTTGGCCTCACGCCGGAGACGAGCGCCTACGAGGCCGCCGGTCTGCGGAACATCTTTGATCCCAACACCGGGCGGTATTGCGGCGGGCTGCTGACGGCGTTGGATTCGCTCAATGCCGCAGGCGAAGCGAGCCCACTGTTTCGAGCCTACGTTGCCCTGCGGCTTTTTGAACTCGCCGAACTGCGCCCCGACGAGTGGGGGTACGCCTGGTCGCCTTCGGCGGTGGCGGAGCGCCGCCAGTTGCGTGCGTTGCGCGCCGAGGGCATTCGGAGTGGTGACTGGCTGGTGCAGGAG
>CAYYMW010000331.1:0-7746 GCA_964472515.1 uncultured Verrucomicrobiota bacterium
GTGGCTAATAAATATATACCACATCTATTAGACCCAAGTCCGACAGGCTGCTAGTAGCTGAACCGCGTTGCAGACTCGCTCGGCCTCCTTCTTGTCCGTGGTCCGGGTTGACTTTGCTCTCCGCCTTCCGGTGCGGTCGGTGTAGAAGCAAACCCAGTTCGGGTTTCGTGGTAAGCGATGCACACTTGACACGCTATTACACTATGGTATAACGTGTGGCTATGTCAACAGCGTGTTGCTATTGCTGGTAATGAAGCACTTACGGAGATTTGAGCTTGCATTGTGGCCACGTGGGTTCGATTCCCATCACCCGCTCCAATCTTCCAAGTCGTTGATCTTCAATTTGTTCGGATTTGAAAAGCCGCCGAAAACGGCCGGTTTATTCGACCTCGCGGGGTGTCTGGCTGCGGACAAGGCTCAGAACCTCTTTGGGGGGTGTTTGCGTTTCCTCAACCGGCCGCGCCAGATGAGTTTCGCCCAACCGCGGGCGATGCCTGTTGCGGTCATGGCTGAAAGCAACATCGAGTTTCTGTTGGCGTTGGAAGCGGGTGGCGGGTAGGCTGCGGACATTGACCAACGGACATTGACCAAGAAAGGACCGGGAAACGCTATGAGGTACCGAGGGCGGTTGGGCGGTTGGGTTGGAGTTGGGGTGTTGGCGGCGGCGGTTACGGCCACGGCTGCGCCGTTTCAGAATCTCGATTTCGAGGGGGTCATCCTGCCGCACAATTACAGCTATTCACGACTCATGCCACATTGGGGTCCTGAGGGAGGGGTCGCGAACAGTGGTCTGAACGAACCCCTCAACAGTGTTTGGTACGAGTCGATGATCGTGTACGATCAAGACTGCGCCCTGCATATCCCGTTCGAGGGCCAATACGGGCTAGCGCTCCTTCCATCCAGGAATCCCAGCCATGACCCCAGCGAACCGCCGATCATCCAGACGCTGTCGCAACTGGGCGACCTGCCTGCTGACGCCGGTCTGCTTCACTTCAAGAATTGGGGAGAGAGGGTACAGGTCTTTCTGGGCGATCCGGCCACCTTCGTGGAGCACGAAGTCCCGATCACCTACGCGGGTGATAGCGGCGTGGGCGACATCTCGGCCTATGCGGGGCAGTCCATGTGGCTGAAGTTTCGCACCCTCCCTAACACCGAGCAGCCCCAATACAGCGCGTTGGACAGCATTTGGTTCTCCCCCATCCCCGAGCCATCCACGATGGCGCTGCTGACCCTCGGCGCTGCGGCCGTGGGGTGGACGGCGAGAAGGAGGCAGGAGCGGTGAACTTGTCTCGCGCACATTCCTTGGGTCTGGCCTTGCTCGCGGCCCTGGCCACCGCGCAGGCCGGGGAGTTCATGAACCTTGGTTTTGACTCACCCGCGTTTCCAGCCGACATGCCCAGTGGCGCTGTGCGACTTCTCCCCGAGCAGGCACTTCCCGGTTGGCAAATCGATGTGGGCGCGTATTCCGACAAATCGGTCTTCTATCGGGACATTCGTATCGGGTCCCCCGGGGCGACGTTGCTGGAGAATATTGATCCTCATCCTCAGAGCAAGTTCTCAGTGAAACTGGAGAGCGGCGGCTACGATGCTCACCTAAGTCAAAACGGGGATATTCCGCTTGATGCGCGGTCGCTTGAATTCAAGGCAAACGTGACGCATTTCTCAGTCTCGCTTGGGGGACAGGATTTGAGTTTACAGCCGATCACCGGTGGCTTCGCGGCGGACATCTCGGCTCACGCTGGCAAGACCGAGGAATTGAAGTTCACGGTATACTTCGATCGGGATCGTCCGTTGGCCCCTCAGAACTGGCTCTATCTCGACAGCATCCGCTTCAGCCCGAACCAGGTGATCCCCGAACCGTCCACCTCTGCTCTACTTGGTCTGGCCAGCTCGGGCCTTGGTTGGTGGCTGCGGAGGCGATAGTGGTGCCTCTTCCAGCGTTCTGGCACCGCTGGGTATAGATTTGGCGCGGCGTGCATCGGCTTGACGCTCTGGCCCGCCTAAGCAACGGTAGCGGCATGCCCATGAAGCACATGGACGAATACCGCGACGCCGCGCTGACCCGGGCCAGCGCCGAGGCCATCGCCCGCGCCGTCACGCGCCCATGGACGATCATGGAGATCTGCGGCGGGCAGACGCACGCCATCGTCAAGTTCGGCCTCGACGAACTGCTTCCCAAAGGCCTCACCCTCGTCCACGGCCCCGGCTGCCCGGTTTGCGTGACGCCCGTGGAACTGATCGACAAGGCCGTGACGCTCGCCCGGCGTCCCGAAGTCATCCTCTGCTCCTACGGCGACATGCTCCGCGTGCCGGGCACGGAAACCGACCTCCTCTCCGTCAAGGCGTCGGGTGGCGACGTGCGGATCGTTTACTCGCCCCTGGACGCGCTGAGGCTCGCCCGGGATCACCCACTGCGCGAGGTCGTCTTCTTTGCCGTCGGTTTCGAGACCACGGCACCTCCGAACGGCATGGCCGCCTTTCAGGCCAAGCGCGAAGGCGTCCGCAACTTCTCGCTGTTGGTTTCCCATGTGCTGGTGCCGCCCGCCATGGCCGCGATCCTCGGCTCGCCCGCCAACCAGGTGCAGGGCTTCCTCGCCGCCGGTCATGTGTGCGCCATCATGGGCTACGAGGAATATGAGCCTCTGTCGGCCAGGTTCCGTGTACCCATCGTCGTGACCGGCTTCGAGCCTCTGGATATCCTCGAGGGCATCCGCCGTTGCGTGCTGCAGTTGGAGAGCGGCCGTTGCGACGTGGAAAACGAGTACAGCCGCGCTGTCCGCCGGGAAGGCAACCTCCCGGCCAGGCAGATCGTGCGTGAGGTGTTCCGGGTGGTGGACCGCAAGTGGCGCGGCATCGGGACGATCCTTGCCAGCGGGCTGAGCCTCAGCGACCCCTATGCCGACTGGGACGCCGAACGACGCTTCGGTCTCACGGGCTATACGGCGGAGGAATCCTCCGTTTGCATCAGTGGACAGGTGCTGCAGGGGATTCGCAAGCCGCACGACTGCCCCGCCTTCGGCGTCCAGTGTACGCCGGAGAAGCCGCTGGGGGCGCCCATGGTCTCCAACGAAGGCGCCTGCGCCGCCTATTACCGGTATCGTCGTCACGCCAACCCCGCTGCCACCCAGACCACGCCATGAGCTCAGAGTTCAACCTCACCTGTCCGGTGCCCATCAGCCAGTACCCGCATGTGCTCATGGCGCACGGTGGAGGCGGCCGCCTGATGCAGCAGCTTATCGAACGGATGTTCCTTACCGCGTTCGCCAGTCCGGAACTGGAGGAACGCCACGATGGCGCGTTGCTCCAAGCAGGGAACCAGCGCCTCGCCTTCACCACCGATTCCTACGTCGTGAAGCCGCTCTTCTTCCCAGGGGGCGACATCGGCACGCTCGCCGTGGATGGCACGGTGAACGACTTGGCCATGTGCGGCGCCCGGCCGCTGTGGCTGAGCGCGGGCTTCATCATCGAGGAAGGGCTTTCCATGGACACCCTCTGGCGGGTGGTGCAATCCATGCGCGCGGCGGCGGACGCCGCCGGGGTCCGCATCGTCACGGGCGACACCAAGGTGGTGGACCGCGGCAAGGGTGACGGGCTCTTTGTGAACACGGCCGGAGTCGGCGTCATCGACCATTCCCAGGTCATCGGCCCACGGCAGGTGCAAGCGGGCGATGCGGTTCTGCTCAGCGGCGATGTGGGGCGGCACGGCATGGCCATTCTTTCGGTGCGCGAGGGCCTCGAGTTTGAAACCACCATCGAAAGCGATTGCGCCCCGCTGAACGGCGTGGTGGCCGATCTCCTCGCCGCTGGCGTGGAGCTCCATTGCCTGCGGGATTGCACCCGGGGCGGCTTGGCCGCGGTGCTCAACGAAATCGCCGAGACCGCCAAGGTCGGGGTGCAGTTGGACGAGGCCTCGGTGCCTGTGGACGAACAGGTGCGCGGCGCATGCGAGATTCTCGGGTTTGACCCCCTCTACGTCGCCAACGAAGGCCGTTTCGCCCTCTTCCTGCCTGCCCGTGAGGCGGAGCGAGCCTTGGCGATCATGCGCCGGCACTCCGTCGCACAGGCCGCGTGCCGGATCGGCGAAGTGACGGCGGTCAACCCCGGCCAGGTCACCATGCGCAGCCGGGTGGGCGCCCAGCGCATCCTGGACCTCCTGAGCGGCGAGCAGTTGCCCCGCATCTGCTGAGCCGCGCCCGGGCGGTTGACCCCGCGCGGCTTTTGGCACAACCTTGGCCCATGGGCAATGTCTTTGGCCATTTGTTCCGCATCAGCACCTGGGGTGAATCCCACGGTGGCGGCGTGGGGGTCGTCGTGGACGGCTGCCCGCCCCGGCTTCCGTTGAGCGAGGCGGACATCCAACCCGAGCTGGACCGGCGCCGGCCCGGGCAATCGCGGCTCGTGACCCCGCGCAAGGAGTCCGACACCGTGCAGATCCTCTCGGGAGTGTTCGAGGGAATGACCCTCGGCACGCCCATCTCCATGATGGTGCGCAACGAAGACGCCCGGCCCGAGGCCTATTCGGAAATGGCCCACAAGTTCCGTCCGTCTCACGCCGACTACACCTACCAGGCCAAGTACGGCATCCGCAACTGGCAGGGCGGGGGACGCAGTAGCGCGCGGGAGACCATCGGCCGGGTGGCCGCCGGCGCCATCGCCAAGAAGCTCCTGCGCCAGATGGGGGTGGAGGTGCTGGCTTACGTGAAGCAGGTTCACCGGGTGGTCGCCCAAGTCGATCCGCTGCAGGTCACGCTCGCGGAGGTCGAAGCGAACGACGTGCGCTGCCCCGACACCGCTGCCGTGCCCGAGATGATCCGGATCATCGAACAAGTGCGCAACGAAGGGGACACGGTGGGCGGCATTGTCGAATGTGTCGCCCGGGGCGTGCCGCCGGGTTGGGGGGAACCGGTTTTTGACCGGCTGGAAGCGGACCTGGCCAAAGCCATGCTGAGCCTGCCCGCGACGAAGGCCTTTGAGATCGGCTCCGGCTTCGGCTGTGTGGCCATGACCGGCCGCGAGCACAACGACGCCTTCCGACTGGTGGACGGCAAGGTCCATACGACCTCCAACCGCTCGGGCGGGGTGCAGGGGGGTATTTCCAACGGCGAACCCGTGATCTTCCGAGTGGCGTTCAAGCCGGTGGCCACCGTGATGCACGAACAGGACACGGTGGACGCGGACCTCCACGAGACCACGCTGAAAGGGCGTGGCCGGCATGATCCCTGCGTTCTGCCACGCGCGGTCCCGATTGTCGAAGCGATGACCGCGCTGGTGCTGGTCGATCACGCCCTGCGCCACCGCGCCCAGACGGGAGCAGTATAGGCCAGTCTGCCTGATGGGCACCCGCCTGCCGGCCGGGGTGGTATTGCCTCCCCGGCCTCAAACCTTAAGTCAATGCAGGCTGCGGCAAGCTCAGAGCTTGCCCCACTTCCGAAGCACGTCGAGGGTCTTCTCCACGCTGACCAAGGGCGGATAGGCGTCGCTCTCGTACTCCACGATGTACCACTCGGTCTTGGCTTTGCCCTCGCAGAGCTTGAAGATCTGGGTCCAGGGGAGTTCGTCGTCGCCCATCAACGCGTTGGGCTTGGCCTTGGAATGAGGTTTGACATGCACGGTGGCCGCGCGGCCCGGGTACTTCTTGAGGAAGACCGTGGCGTCCCCGCCGCCCTCCATGGCGTTGCCGGTGTCGAACTGCATGATCACCTCTTTCTTGGTGTTCCCGAAGAAGGTGTCCCAGGGCATCTCGCCGTCCATGGGGGCGAACTCGATCGTGTGGTTGTGGTAGCCGACGCGCATGCCGTGCGGTTTCAGTTTGCCGGCGATGTCGTTGAAGATATCGGCGGTCTCGCGCCACGCCTTGCGCGAAGAGTGGTACTTCTCGTCCAGCCCGGGCACAATGAGGTAGGGATTGCCGAGGGTGCGGTTGAACTCGACAGTCGGCGCCAGCTTATCGCCGAGCAGGGTGTCGAGGCCGATGTGTGTGCCGCAGCACTTGAGGCCGTTGTCATCCAGCAGTTGCCGGAGGGTGCGTGCATCGCGCCCGTAATACCCGGCGAACTCGACCCCCTTGTACCCCATCTTGCTGACCGCGCTGATGGTCTTGACGAGGTCCTTCTGGCAGTCGTCGCGCACCGAGTACAACTGGAGGCCGACCGGGATCTTGGCCTTGGCTGCCTGCACCAGGCTGGGGAACGCCGCCACGGCGCAGGCCGAGAGGGCCGCTTGTTTCAGAAAATGCCGTTTCGAGAGTAATGGGCTTCGCATAACTCTCCATTAGCCGATGCCGCCAAGGCCGTCAAACCGTAAACTCGAAGAACCCGGCAGCGGCTCGCTGTCGTGGTGCTTTGTGTTTGGGAAAAACCGGCGGGGACAGTACGCTCCGGGAGTGCGGGCGAATGACCACACCAGCCAGACGTATCGTCTGGAGCTGCGCCGCGCCGTCGCCAGCGGGATGCTGGAGTCGGCGGGCAGCACGTTCCTGCTGCTCATCGCCGTGCGGGGATTCGAGGCGGGTTCGACCGCGAAGGCCCTGGTGGCCGCCGGGGGCAGCGCGGGCTTGATGCTGACGCCGGTGGTCGTGACGCAGGTGGCGTCGCGGCGGTGGCGGTCGGGAACGGCCGCCGCCACCCTGGCCGGCCTCGGCGCCGCCTGCTTTCTGCTGATGGGCCTGGTGCCCTGGCTGCCGTTGTTCGTTGGGGGGAGCATGCTGAGCATGGCTCTGGCTTCGATGATGGTTCCCCTGATGACGCAGATCTATCAGGAGAACTACCCGGAAGCCGTGCGCGGGCGGTTGTTTTCGCGCGCGGTGATGATCCGCATCGGCACCGCGGCGCTTTTCAGCGAATTGGCGGGCCGGTTTCTCTCGGCGGACTTCCAACATTACCGCTGGCTGCTGGTGGCCTTCGCCGCCGCGTTCGCGTTTGCGGCCAGTTGCCTGGCCCGGCTGCCGTCGCGGCCGCTGGCCGGGGCCGATGAAACCCATCCGTTCCGCGCCATGCGGTTCGTGCGCGATGACCGGCTGTTCCGGCACACCTTGATCTGCTGGATGCTGATGGGCTTTGCGAATCTCATGATGCTGCCGATGCGGGTGGAGTACCTGGCCAATTCCCGCTACGGGCTGAAACTGGAGGTCACCACCATCGCCCTGTTGATCGGGGTGATCCCGAACTTGGCGCGCCTGGTCATGAGCCCGATCTGGGGGCACCTGTTCGACCGGATGAATTTCTTCACGCTCCGGGTCACGTTAAACGTGGGCTTCGCCCTGGGCATCCTGACGTTCTTCACCAGTGACTCGTTCACTGGCTTGGTGGTGGGAGCCGTGATCTTCGGCATCTCGAACGCGGGTGGAGACGTGGCTTGGAGCCTATGGGTGACCAAGTTCGCGCCGCCAGACCGAGTGGCGGACTACATGTCGATCCACACCTTCTTCACCGGCGTGCGCGGGGTGGCGGCGCCGTTTGTGGCGTTTCACCTGGTCAACGGGGTGTCGCTGGCGGCCTTGGGATGGATCAGCGCCGGGTTGATCGGTCTGGCCAGCCTCATGTTGCTTCCCGAGATTCGCACCCGACCAGCCCGCGCGGCGACGGCAGCCTTAACCGAAGATGTCTCGGATTAGGAAGGCGATCCCGGGCGTTTCGCCTGTCCAAGGCGCTCTTACTGCTCGGACGGCAGGATAGCCTACACCGCGCCGAGCCCAGCCTAGGCGTAGGGTCTTCGGCGAAGCTGGAGGAGCATGGCGCGGACGGCAGG
>CAYYMW010000332.1:0-7687 GCA_964472515.1 uncultured Verrucomicrobiota bacterium
GCCGTTGTTCGGCCGGCTGACCTCCGAGGAGCAGCATCGGATCTTCTCGCCGGGGCCACGTCGGCGGGTGGTAGTGGCCACGAACATCGCGGAGACCTCGATCACCGTGCCGCGCATCCGTTATGTGGTGGACACCGGTTTGGCCCGCATCAGCCGGTATCACCCGGGGACGCGCAGCCGGCGGTTGCCGGTGGAACCCATCCCCCAGAGCAGCGCCAACCAGCGCCAGGGCCGCTGCGGCCGCGTGGCCGATGGCATCTGCGTGCGTCTCTATTCGGAGGAGGATTTCGCCGAACGGAGGCCCTTCGCCGAGCCGGAGATTCAGCGCTGCAACCTGGCCGACGTGATCCTGCGGATGAAGGCCTACCGCCTGGGCGAGGTGGAGACCTTCCCCTTTCTCGAACCGCCCACGCCGCAGGCCATCCACGGCGCTTACGACTTGCTGCAGGAGTTGGGTGCGTTGGACGAGAAGCGCCAACTCACGCCGCTGGGCGCGGACATCGCGCGGTTACCCGTGGACCCCGCCATCGGGCGCATGGTCCTGCAGGCGCGGCACGAGAATGCCATCCAGGAAGTGTTGGTGATTGCGGCGGGGCTGAGCGTCCAGGACCCCCGCGAACGCCCGCTGGACCGCAAGGACGCCGCCGAGACCGCGCATCGGCGTTTCCAGCATCCGACCTCCGATTTTCTCACGCTGCTTAACATCTGGAACGCCTTCCACGACACTTGGGAATCGCTCAAGACCCAGAGCCAGTTGCGCAAGTTCTGCAAGGCGCACTTCCTCTCATTCATCCGGATGCGGGAATGGGTGGACATCCACACGCAGTTGAGCGAGGCGTTGCAGGACTTGGAGGATTTTCGGGAGAACCGCCAGCCGGCCTCCTACGAGGCGGTGCATCATTCCATCCTGACCGGTCTGCTGGGTCATGTGGCGGAGCGAAAGGAACGGAATATCTACCGCGTGGCTGGCAACCGGCAGGTGTATGTGTTCCCGGGGTCCGGCTTGTTCGAAAAACCGGGCAAGGGCCACGCAGCGGCGAAGCCGGCGCATGACCGTGGTGCGGTTGCGGCCACGCCCAGCCAGCCCGCTTGGTTGGTGGCGGGAGAAATCGTCGAAACCTCACAGGTCTATGCGCGGACGGTGGCGGGCATCGAGCCGGAGTGGGTGTTGAAGCTGGCGCCGCACCTGTGCCGCCACGCCTACGACAACGTGCGGTGGGAGGCGGAAGCCGGGCGGGTGCTGGCGCGGGAGCGGGTGATGTTCCGGGGCTTGGTGCTCAAGGAACGTCAGGTGGGTTACGGACGGGTTGAACCGGCCAAGGCGACCGAAGTATTCATCCGGTCCGCCCTGGTGGAGGAAGACCTGCCCGGGTATCACGCCTTCTTGGAGCACAACCGCCAACTTCGCGACAAGCTGGAACTTTGGCAAAGTCACCAACACCAGCGCATCGGCGGTGATCTGGACGAAGCCCTGTACCAGTTCTACGCGGCGCGGTTGAAGGAGGTCTCGTCGGTGCCCGACCTCAACCGGGTGGTCAAGGAACACCCCAATCGGCAGTGGCTCTGCGCCACGGCGGCGGACCTGCTGGGCGAGGAGGCGGCGCGGTTCAGCACGCAGGCGTTTCCGGATACGGTCCCGTTGGGGAACCAGGCCGTGGAGGTCCGCTACGCCTACGCGCGTGGCCAGGACCAGGATGGCGTGACCTTGCGTCTAGCCGCCCCGCTGGCCGAAGTGGTGGACATGGAGCAACTCGACTGGGTGGTGCCGTCGCTTCGGGAGGAGCGGATTCGGGAGTTGCTCCGCCAGTTGCCCAAGGCCCTCCGCCGGCCGTTGATGCCTCTGGACGCCACCGCCCGGGCGATCCTGGAACAGGTGGACCCGGCGGCGCGCGGCTACCTGGCCCGGGTCAGCGAGTTCCTGCGGCGGACCCGCTCCGTAGAGGTGCCGGCGGACGCCTGGCAGGTGGCCTTGTTGCCGCCGCACCTGCGGCCGCGCGTCGAGTTGGTGGGGCAGCATGGCAAGGTGGTGGCCGTAGGACGCGACCTGCCCACTTTGCGCGAGCAGGCGCGCAAAGAGGGGAGCGTGGAGACCACCCACGAATGGAAGACCGTGGTGCGGCAGTGGGAGAAATACCGGCTGTCGGGTTGGGAATTTGGCGATCTCCCCGAGCAGGTGGTGGTGAGCCGGATTGGCGGCTTCGACCTGCTGGCGTACCCCGCCTTGCAGGTGGAGAACGACGAGGTCCACCTGCGCTTGTTCCGCCAAGCGGCTGAGGCGCAGGCCGCGCATACCGCCGCCGTGCCACGGCTGGCCGAGGCGGTCCTGAGCCGCGAGACCGCCTGGCTGCGGCGGGAGCTCAAGGACCTGAAAAAGCACGGGCCCTACTACGCCACCCTGGGGCCGGCGGAGGAGTTGCTGGAGGGCGGTTGGGAGAATCTGCGCGAATATCTCTTCGCGTTGGCGGAACCGGCCCCTCGCACGGCGGCTGCGTTCGCGGCGTATGTCGAACGGGCGCGGCAGCAGATTCCCGGGCTGTCGGTGCGATTCTGCGGGCTGGTCGGCCAGATCCTGGAAAAACGGCATCAGGCCTTGATGTGCCGGAAGCCCTTGCTGCAGATGCGGGCGGAAATCGACGCCTTGGTGCCCCGGGATTTCCTGCGGCGCATCCCTTTCGCCCGGCTGGCGCACCTGCCCAGGTACTTGCAGGCGTTGCTGATCCGCGCCGAACGGGCGGCCTTGAACGGCGCCAAGGACGCCGAGAAGGCGGCGCGCGTCCGGCCTTATCTGGAGGCCCTTCGCAGCCTTGGGGCGCAGGCGCCAGGCACGCCCACGGCGCGCCGCGCTCTGACCGGGTTTTGGGCCTTGTTGGAGGAGTATAAGGTTTCCTGTTTCGCCCAGGAGTTGGGTACTGCGGAACCCGTTTCCCCGAGGCGTCTGGAAGAGGCGCTGGCGGCGCTCCGGAGCGAGGCGCGGGGCAGGAACGCGAAGCAGGGTGAAGGGGGCTGCTGAGGCGTGGCAATGGGGGCGGCAGGCGGCTTGGCGCCCGGGAACGCACGCGGGGATGACACAGAACTGTGAAAGAAAAAGGCTTGCAGGCGATGTGGTTCCATGAGAGAAAGCCTAATAACTCGTACTCATGAAAGTCTTTCAAGTCGCCCAAACCGGGGTGGACGGAAGATTCAATACAGGTTGAAAGCAACGCCAACCAACCATACTCGATGGGTGTCCGCCGGCCCGGCTGGCGCGCTCTTGTCGGCGTTCGGGCTGGTGCAGGAGGCAGGGTGCAGTCCGGTTGCCGCGCAACTCGGGAGCCGGATCGGGGAGTGGGGAGTGGTTCGTGTCCGCAAGGGTCCAACCGGCCGAAGCTGGTTGCCGCCAATCGGTGCGCCCGCCAAGGGCAGCCGCGGCGACTGGCAAACCCATCCTCCCCATGGTTAGCGCACCTCCCGAACCCATGTCTCCCGACGCCGTCGGTCGCCCGGGCGAGGCGGTGTCGCACAAGCCGGTGCTGCTCATTGTCGATGACGAGGAGGGGCCGCGGCAATCCTTGCGCATCGTCTTCAAGGACGACTATCGACTGCTGCTGGCGAGCAACGGACGGGAGGCGCTCGAGCTGGCCCGGCGGCATCCCGTGCATGCGGCCGTGGTCGACATCCGGATGCCGGGGATGTCCGGGGTGGAGGTGCTCGATCAACTCAAGCAGTTGGACAGCGCCACGGAAGTGATCATCCTCACGGCGTACGAGACGTTGGAGACGGCCCGGCAGGCATTGCGCCTGGGGGCGTGCGATTATCTGACCAAGCCGTTCGATCTGGGGACCGTGCGGACGGCGGTTCGCCGGGCGATGCATCGGCGGCAGGTTTCGGAGCAGGTCCGGACAAACAACCTGCGGTTGAAGGAACTCCAACGGGAAGTGGAGGACCAGCGCGTGCGAGAAGAGATACTGCGCGGGCGCGGGGAGATTTATGGCAGTGTGCTGCACGACCTGAACGGCCCGCTGACGATCATCTCGGGCTTCATCGCGACCATCAATCAGGAGATGGCGGCATTGCAGTCGCTCGACGAGCGGACGACGGCGGATTTCAAGGAACGCCTGGACGCGGTGAACCGCTGCGTCAACAGTTGCATCCAGATCACCCACCGGTATCTGAGCTTCCTGCGGCACGGCGGGGGCGATCCACAGGGGACCTCGGTCAATCAGACACTCCAGGATTTGGGCGAGCTGTTGCGCTACCACCCGAGTGCCCGACACCATCAGCTCTTGCTTTCCCCCATCGCGGAGGACGCCCGCGTCAAAGCCAACGGCACCGACCTGATCCAGATACTGGTCAACCTTACGGTGAACGCTTTCCAGGCGAGCCAGCAGGCGCACGTGGTCGAGGTCGTCGGCAACGTGTGCCGCGAGCCAGTCTCGGACGAGGTGTTTCGGGAGAGTCCCGGCGAGCGCTTCTTCCGGCATCCGGAGTTCGACGGCCAGCCTCCGTTGGTGTCCATGGCCATCAAGGATGACGGTCCCGGGATGTCGCCCGAGGTGGTGCAGCGCCTGTTCCACTCGCAATTCACGACCAAACCGGCGCCGGAAGGCACGGGCTTGGGGCTGTCCATCGTGCGCCGGTTGGTATTGATCTCGAAAGGTGCCTTGACGCTCCAGACCGTGCCGGGCGTGGGGACACGCTTCACGATCTACCTTCCGTTGCACCAAGGGTAGGCAGCCTGGGGTATCGGCGGGTTGATTCCCTGGCCCCGGACGCGCTCAAGGCAATCGCACCAAGTGGTGCTGCTCCAAGGAGCAAGGCGGCATTTGGTTCGTACGTCCGAAGGTGAAGCCGCCGACGGCGGAGGGCGAATATGGGGCGACGCATGAGAAACTCGATCCTTCGATTCCTTGGCTGCTGTTTCTTTCTACTGGTGCCGCAGGTGCCGGGTGCTGAGCCTTCGGTCCAGCCCCGCGTGCTGCTCCAGACCGAAGCCGGGGACATCGAGGTGGTTCTCTTCGTCCGCGAGGCGCCGCTGACGGTGACCAACTTCCTGCGGTACGTGGAGGCCGGCTTCTATACGGATGGCGCTTTCTTTCGGACGGTCACTTCTTCAAACCAGCCGACGAATCGGATCAAGATTCAGGTGATCCAGGCCCAGGCCAATCCCGCCAAAGAGCGGGAGTTCTTTGCCCCGATTCGGATCGAGCGGACCCGGGACACCGGGTTGAGGCACCTGGATGGGACACTCTCGATGGCGCGGGACGGTCCTGACACCGCCCAGGACAGCTTCAGTATCTGCGTAGGCGATCAACCGGAACTGGACTTCGGAGGCAAGCGGAATCCCGATGGTCAGGGGTTTGCCGCGTTCGGCAAGGTCGTCAAGGGAATGGAAGTGGTGAGGAGGATCCAAGCCGGACCGGCGGAGGGACAGTTGCTCAAGCCGCCCGTGTCGATTCGCCGCGCGCGACGCCTGGATTAAAGCCGCGTCGGGTCGGGTCGTCGGCTGGAGCCTCGTTTGTTCGGGATTCTGCCGGAACGGTGTCATAACGCCAATTTCCGCATTGCCAGCGGGATGACGGGGCATTACTACCTACGCCATGCAAACGTTTCCGCGCTCGAGCCGCCGGTTCTTCCTCAAACAAGTAGGCGCCGCTGTATTGGCCGCGCCGTTCATTGCCCGCGGGTGGGCGAAGAACCCGCCCAGCGGACGATTGAACCATGCCGCTTTCGGGGCCAACGGAATGTCCTGGGCGGACATCCAAGCCTTGGCCAACCATCCCAAGTTCCAGTTGGCCGCGGTGGCCGAGGTGGATCTGAAGCGCACCGGCGAGCTGAAGAAAGCCTTCCCGAATGCGCGCATCTACCAGGATTGGCGGGTGATGTTGGACAAGGAAAAGGACCTTGATTCGGTCAACGTATCGACGCCGGACCACATGCACGCCCCCATGGGGATGAGCGCCTTGCAGCGTGGTTTGCACATGTACGGGCAGAAGCCGCTGACCCACGATATTTACGAAACGCGCCAACTGACGCTCGTGGCCCGGAAGAAGAAACTGGTCACCCAGATGGGGATTCAGATTCACAGCGCGGGCGAGTATCGCACGGCGGTGCGGTTGGTCCAGGATCTGGCCGTGGGCAAGATCAAGGAAGTGCACACCTGGAGCGGCAAGAAATGGGGCGACACCGGCCCGATGCCGCAGCGGAAGGACACGCCGCCGGAGGGCTTCAACTGGGATTTGTGGCTGGGAGTGTGCGCTGATCGTCCGTTCATCGGCGAGGGTTGGTATCATCCGGGCAGCTGGCGGAAGCGGCTTGATTTCGGCACCGGCACCTTCGGCGACATGGGGTGCCACATCTATGACCCGGTGTTCAAGGCCCTGGCGCTCACGGCGCCGGTTACGGTGCGTTCGGAAGGAGCGGCCCCGAACGAGCATAGTTGGGCCACCGACGCGATCATTCATTATCTCTTCCCCGGCACCGCCTACACGGAAGGGAAGACGGTGAAGGTGACGTGGTACGACGGCGACCAACGGCCCCCGAAGGACATTCTGGCATTGCTGGGCAGCACGGAGGTGCCGGACCAGGGTTCCATCTTTATCGGTACCAAGGGCGTGCTGTTGCTCCCGCACATTGGGCCGCCGATCTTGCTGCCGGAGAAAGACTTCGAGAGCTTCAAGGCGCCGCGCGTTCCGGGAGTGGACCACTGGAAGCAGTTCGTCGACGCCTGTCTGGGCGAGGGGCAAACCAGCGCCAACTTCGACTACAGCGGCCCGCTGACGGAGACGGTGCTGCTGGGCAGTGTCGCGTCACGGTTCCCGAAGACGACGCTGGAGTGGAATGCTGCCAAGCTGAAGTTTACCAACCTGCCCGAGGCTAATCAGTTTGTCCGCCGCAAGTACCGCAAGGGCTGGGAAGTCAAGGGTCTGTAGGAGATCTGGAGCAGACCGTCGAGAGCTCGTCGGCGGCCGTGTTTGCGGATGCGGAAGCCGCTTGGTGGCCCGTGCCGCGCGCGAATGCCCGGGGGCTCCGCCTTGGTTGGCCGGGGTATCCCGACCATCACGGCACTTGGCGTGCGCGGTAGATCCCCATCGGGAAGCTCTTGGCTGAGGTGTCCGTCAGACTCCAAACCCCATTGGCGGTAACGAAGGTGCTGAGCGTTTCCCAAGTATAGCCATCGGAGGACACGTCGATGGCGTATTGGAGCCCGCGCTCGCCATGGAGGGTCAGTTGATAGCCGCCCTGGGGATTGAAGCCTTTGGGGTCAAGCACGGGTGGAATGCTCGCGAGGGCCTCGCTGGTGATGCGGTAGTCGTCGAACAGCATGTAATTGTCGCCGGGGAAAGTCTGGCGACGCACCGCCCAGACGGCGTCCATATCGGCCAGGTCCAGGCGCGCATTGATGGTGGTGATCGGCTGCGATTCCACGACCACCACGCCATTCATGAGGGCCGTCCACGTGTTCCGCCAGAAGTTCATCCAGATGGTCAACTCGTAGACGGTGTTGTTGTCGAACGCGAACCCAGTGGAGTGGTAGCCGGTATTATCGTCCAAGGCGTAGTTGATCTCCCCCCGGGAGTTGTCGAAATCGACCGTGAAGAGTCGGGAGGTGAGGCTGTTGTAAGCGCTCCAGCGGAAATCGTCGTATTGGCCGTTGGTCGAGTCGGCGATCCGCATGAGCACCTCGAACTTCACGATCGGCCGCTGGGCG
>CAYYMW010000333.1:0-7672 GCA_964472515.1 uncultured Verrucomicrobiota bacterium
CCCCCAGCCCCAATACCTGCAAATAGCAGCAAATAGCGGCAAAATCACGATGCGCGATGCTCTTTTTGCTCACGCCCGACTCGTTCGCCGCGCTCTTGCCGGCGTCCATGGCCACGGTTTGCTCCCGCACTTCGTGCCTTCACCGCCTTCCATCCTGTGAATCCGGTTCATCCTCTCCTCTCCAGTATTGCTGACCGCAGGTCCGTGCGCCGCACCACCCGCGTAGCGCGGGCTTCCAGCCTGCTGGTGTGCGGGGCATCCTGCCCCGCTCCACTTGCGTCGTCTTTTCCACCGCAGGCGCGGGCGGTCCGGTCGATCGTCCCGCTCGTTTCCCACCCGAGAGGCGTCAATACCTGCAAATAGCAGCAAATAGCGGCAAAATCACGATGCGCGCTGCTCTTCTTACTGACGCCCGACTCGTTCGCCGCGCCCTTGCCGGCCTCCATGGCCACGGTTTGCTCCCGCACTTCATACCTTCACCGCCTCCCATCCTGTGAATCCTGTTCATCCTGTCCTCTCCAATATCGCCCACCGCAGGCGCGCGGGCCGCGCGGGTTCGGTTCGGCTTTATGCTTGAGCAGGCCTTGCAGCATAGGCTTTACTGGCGCGCATGGGCACCGGTGATGACATGAGAGGGCAGACCCCGCCTTCCCCGGAAGGCCGCGCCGTCGCGGACGACAAGCGGAGTGACCGCGGCCGGGGAGGCGAAACGCCCCGGTCTTACCGGCTGTTTGACCGGCTGACCGAAGGCCTGCTGCTGTGCATGCTGGTAGTCTCGCCGTGGCTGTTTGGCGGCACTCCGGCCTGGGCGGTCTGGGGCTTGAATGCCGGCGGGTATCTGCTGGGGTTGCTCTGGCTGGCCAAGCGGATCATCCGCTGGCGGACGGGCTACGTCCCGCCGCGCTGGGGGGAGCTGGTGCCCGCCGCCGGGCAGCCTGCCCTTTTCCGCCCGCCAGCGCGGCTGGCCCGGTGGCTGACGCGTTCCCTGGCCTTTCTGACGCTGGTGATCCTCCTGTACTGCCTCACCAGCGCCTGCAATGCGCGGGCGTGGTGGATCAACGGCATCCAGGTTTTCAACGAGCGCTACCTGCCCTGGCTGCCGCACAGCTATGCGGGGCTGGCCGCCTGGGCCAGCTTCTGGCAGTACCTTGGCCTGGCCGCGTGGTTCTGGGCCGCCCGCGATTGGCTGCTGGGGAAGACCCCGGCGGAAAGCGGCGAGGAACCGGACTTCGAGGAGGAATCCGCGTCGGCGGGAGGCGGGGTCCTGCCGCGCCGCCTGGCCCGCCTGCTCTGGGTGCTGACGCTCAACGGGGCCGCGCTGACCATGGTGTCGATCCTTCAACGCATGGATGGCACCGATCGCCTGCTCTGGCTCTTGAAACCCAAGGCGGGGGCGGCGGATTTTCACTTTGGTCCGTTCGCGTACCGGGGAAACGCGGCCCAGTACCTCAACCTCCTCTGGCCGGTGAGCTTCGCCTTTTGGTGGAGCCTGTTCCGCCGCACGGGTGACTCCCGGCGCGCGGGCGTTCGCGTGGGTGGCCAGCCGCACCTGGTGCTGTTGCCGTGCGTGCTGGTCATGGCGGCGGGGCCGTTCATCTCGGCCAGCCACGGCGGCGCGGTCATGACGGCCGGGCTCGCGGCGGGGGCGCTGGCGATCCTGGTGGCGGCCAGTTGGCAAAGCAGCCCGGCCATGCGCCTGGCAATGTTCGCGCCGGTGGTCATCGGCGTGATGGTGGCCCTGTACCTGGGCACGGGGCAGTTCCGGAATGGCCTGTTGCAGGCGTTCATGGACGACATGGGCGACCGGGTGGAGATCCACGAAACCGCCCGCCAAATGGCGGTTGACCGGCCACTGTTTGGCACCGGCCCCGGGAGCTTCGCCAGAATGTACCAGCTCTATCGCAGCGACCCGCGCGAGACCTGGGCGGCCTACGCGCACAATGACTGGCTGCAAACGCTGATCACCTTTGGCTGGGCGGGCAGCGCGCTGGTGGCGCTGGCGCTGCTGCACGTGTTCCTGCGCTGGTGGGTGCGGGATGGCATTGAGTGTCCCTGGGACTTGATCGCGATGATTTGGCTGTCGCTGGCCGGTTGCCTGGCGCACGCCTGCTACGATTTCCCGCTGCAGATTCACTCGATCCTGCTGCTGTTTCTCACCCTTTGCGGTGTGGCGTGTTGCTGCGGCAGGAAGGTGTGAACGCGGCCACCGCCCGGGCTTCGACCGCCGGCATCCGCCCCACGTCGAACGGACCCGAACGCCGGGCTTGCCCCCCCGTCAGCGGTTGGGGTGGGCGCCCCCCTCGGTCGTCTGGCTGCCCATGCGGTTGACCAGATGCGTCGCCAGGGCCTTGACGCGGCTGTTCTCGGATTCGAGCAACTCGATCTCCGGCATGATCTCTTCCACGGTCCCTTTCTCGATCGTCTCCTCGACCTTCTTGGTCAGCCGCATGAGGGTCTCGTCGCCGAGGTTCATGCAGGCGCCCAGGAGGGCGTGGGCGCGGGTCAGGGCCGAGTGACGGTTGCCCTGCACCAAGTCCACCCGCATGGCCGCGGCGGTCTCCGCGATTTCCTCCGTCAGCGTGCCAATGAGGGCGGTGTAGCTCTCCGCGTCGATCCCCATGCGCTCGGCCGCGTGGGCCTTCGATCCGGCTTGATGCCGGATTCGCGCTTCGATGGCGTGGATGGCCGCCCATACCTTCTCGGGCTCAAGCGGTTTCAGCAGGTAATCGTTGACGTGCAGTTCGCCCGCCTTTGGCAGCGCCGACTCCTCTTCCGGCTTGGTGCAGATAATGACGTCGAGGGTTTTGAACCGAATGTCGGCGCGGAAGAATCGGAGCAGTTCGATCCCGTCCATGTGAGGCATGGTCACGGCGGAGATGCACAACTCCGCGGCGAAGCCTTTGTCCAGCGCCGCCACCGCCTCCCGGCCGTTGGCCGCCTCGGCCAACTCATACCCCGGGTGTTGCTCGATGATCTTCCGCAGCTGTTGGCGGGCAGTGTCGTCGCTTTCGACGATCAGGATGCGCAGGCATGAGCTGCCCTCCGAACCTGGTGTCGCCCCCGCGCTGCCTCCACCGTTTTGCAGGATCGGTCGGATGATCTCCGCGGAAGCACGGTCCAGTTCGATCGTGATGCCCACGCGGTTGGCCCCCGCCCAGATCGCGCTCACCGTGGTGCGCCCAAATTTCAGCAAATTCTGGATGGCCTTCGCCAGCGGCGGCACATACGGTTCGCCCGCCGCCCTAACGGGCGGACTGGCGGGCGGCGCAGGCTCTCCGGCCACGGCAGGCGCCTCCGGCTTGTCCTCATCCCCGGCGGGTGACTCCAGCCCGGCCTCGGCGGCTTTCGCGCGCCCAGGTTCGGCGCCACGATCCGGTGCGCGCGCGGCCGGCTTGGCAGGCCGATTCTGCCCGGAAATCCCGTTGACCGCGCGGTGGTGGAGAAAAGCGAGCGCCAACATGCCCGCGAGGATCGTGGCGGTCAGGCTGGCGGCCAGCATGTCGTAATTGGCGCGATGGAAGACCTGTTGTTCCTGATGGCGGCGGCCGATGTCGAGCAACTCCCCCATGAGTCCGTTGATCAATTCCCCGGCCGGACCATAGGCGGAGAGGAACAGATCCAGCGCCGCTTTGGTATCGCGCCCGGCGAGTTCGAGCACTTTGGCCCCCAGGATCTGCATCCGCGTGCGATACTGTTCCTCGGCGGCGGCAGCCCGGGCGGACAGGTCCGGCCGCTCACGACTCTGCGCCTGGAGCGCGCTCAGGGCTTTGAGGAACGCGGTCTCCGCTTTCTGGAGGGAGTCCTTCCGGATCGAGGAAGAGGGGGCCTCGAGCGCTTCCCGCATCGCGGCCTGCAACCTGAGCAGATCGGCGCGCGCGGTTCCCACTTCCGCCTCGAGGTTCGCCTGCAGGGCGATGGCCGCCACATCCTGGCGGGAGAGGTTGGCCTGGCCGACGAAGACCAGCAACAGTCCGCCCACGGCCAGCAGGACCAACGCCCACGACAGCAGGCGTAGTTTCAGAATGGGTTGATTTGATTGCACTGTGCGTTCTCGTCGTGCTCTGCCGCGCATCGTAGTTAACGTGCGCCCGAACTGCCCGCTTCGCTCCCGGAGTCAGTTCCGGGTGTTCGCGACGCCGGCAGGACGCATGGAAATCCCGACCGCAAAGCCGCCAGACGGTTATCGGCAGACCTGTGCGCCGACTGAAGTCCAACTGCCAGAGTGACTTCGATGCAGACTACAGTTCCGGGGCCAGTTCAGCCTCGGAAATCTTGAACGTGAAAGCGTACTTTCCGGGGATGCGGTCGCCGGGGAGATTGGGCACCTGAACGGTCAGAATATCTCCAGAAGCCTGGTGTGGCAGCGCCCCGGCCAATCCCAACAAGGTAACCACTGTTGTCGGCTTGGTGCGTACGGCACGGAGCTCCAGTTTCTCCCCCGGCCACCCGGGCGTGATGGCGTAGAGCGTCGTTCCCTTGCGGGTAAAGAACGCCTGCTTGACGGCTTTGCCCCCCTTGGGGCCTTGCCCAACCTGGTCCATCAGGTTGTAGTCCTGCTGGTATTCCTTGAAGCCTTGGGGCGGACGGGTTCCCTCCGACCACTGGCTATCGCGGCCCGCGTGTCGCGTGCCGTAGATGGCTTCTCCGTTGATGCGCAGCCAGTCCCCCATTTCCAGCAGCCGGTCCTGCATGATCTCCGGGATGCGGCCATCGCCCGTGGGACCGATATCGAGCAGGAGGTTGCCTCCACGACTGACCAAGTCGCAAAGCACCAGCACCAACTCCCGGGCGGACTTGTACTGTTCGGCCGGTTCCATCCGGTTGTACCCGTAGGAGTAGGCAATCCCGCGGCTTTCCTCCCACGCGTGGGTATCGTCCTTCATGCCGGCGCCGTACTCGGTGGTGTAGTAGCCGCCGTGCTTGTGGCGGGTCTCCTTCCCCCACCGGTCGTCCACGATGACGTAGTCCTTGCAGGGAGACTCGTTGTAGAGCCACGCCAGGAGTTCCTCGCTTTTCCACTCGGAAGAAGGCAGATCCCATTCCCCATCGCTGAAGATGATGGCGGGTTTGTAGCGGGTCACCACATCCTTGAACTGCGGATGCATGTGTTCCGTCACGTAGCGAGGCTTGTCCTTGAGCCAGAGCGGATTAAACCACTCGTAGAGGGAGTAGTAGAAGCCCATTTGCAGGCCCTTCTTCCGTACGGCCTCCGACAACTCGCCCAGGAGATCCCGCTTGGAGCCAATGTCCATGCTGTTCCACGGGCGGCCCCACGCCTTGTTGGCGTGTTCGCTGGGCCAGATGCAAAAGCCATCATGGTGCTTCGAAGTGGGTACAACATACTTGGCGCCAGAGCGTTGGAAGAGATCCGCCCATTGGTCTGGGTTGAAATGCTCCGCCTTGAACAGAGGGGCAAAGTCCTTGTACTCGAAGCTCTCTCCGTACTCCTTCTTGTGGTGCTGCCACCAGACGTTGTCCGGCTTCTTGTCGGCCATGTTGTTCCAGTACCACTCGGAATAAGTCTTGGAGGCGCCCCACGCGGGCACGGAATAGACCCCCCAGTGAATGAAGATGCCGAACTTCGCATCCCGATACCACGCGGGCACGGGGCGTTGGTCGAGCGACTCCCATTTGGGCTGGTACGGTTGGGCGGCGAGCGGCGACAGCAGCGCGGCGGCGAGGGCGCATGCGCCAACTCGTACCCCTGCGGTCAGGATGTTCTGGACTACATTCATAGAGCGATACGGCGGAGCCGATCCCGGCGGCGCGGCGGATCGTTGCCGCAAGCCGGCAGACCGGACTGTCTCACGCGGATAGATGGTCTATACCATGGCACACGGCCTGAAGGCAACGCGTCTTTACGCCCGCTCGTGGGGCAACGCCGACCGGACCCTCGTTAGGTGCGGATTGCGGACTGCGCACGGCCGAGGGCGTTCCAAGGCCGCTCACGGCTTGGCGGTGGAGGCTTCGGCCCATCGGGACAACCGCAGGACGAGGTTATGGCCAATGCGGTCGTCCCAACTGAAGGAATTGGCCAGCACTACCACTCCGACCTGCCGCTGCACGTCCAAGCCCAGGTAGCTGTAGTAGCCCGAGACCATGCCGTGCTTGAAGACGATGGTGCGGCGACCGTCGTCAAAGTGGTTCACGATCCAGCCCAGCGCAATGTCTTCCTCCGGCAGTTGGACTTGGGCGGCGTGGGTGGTGAGCAGCACCGGGCGCAGGGGATGGGGCGTCAAGCCCAGGTTCACTTTCGCGAAGGCGAGCAAGTCCGCCCCGGTCGAGTACATCCCGCCGGAGGGGCCCATCACGCGGCCCATGTCCCAGTCCGGCATGTACGTCCAGGAGAACTTCCAGCAACCCTGGGCGCCGATGTGGCCGGCCGCCAGGCGCTGGCGATGGGCGGGATCGAGCCGGAAGACGGTGTCATGCAACCCCAGCGGGCCGGAGATGCGCTCGGCCATCAGGTCGGGAATCGAGCGGCCGGTGCCGTTCTCGATGAGATAAGCCAGCAAGCCCACGCCGATGTTGGAGTAGAGCACGCCGCGCTTCGCCGGCGGGGCGGGATGGGCCACCCGCAGGAAGTGGCGCAGGTACGGCTCGTTGATGTAACCGTAGATGTTGCGGGCGGTGAGCATGTAAGTGAGGAAGCACCCCAACTCGGTGAAGGAGAGCCGCTCCCGCGGCAACCCGCCGGAGTGGGTGACCAACTCGTGCAAGGTGACCCGGCCCAGGTCTTCCGTCACGGCCACCTCCGGCGGCAGCATCTCCCGCACGTTCGCGTCGTAGCGCAGAGTGCCGTCGGCCACCAGGCTGGCCAGGAGGTTGGCAAGGAAGACCTTAGAAATGGAGCCGATCTGGAAGAGCGTATGCTCGTCCGGCGGCGGAGCGTCCTTGGCGTGGCCGGCGCGGCCGAAACTGTAGGCGCGCGTCCGGCCGTCGGGCGTGACCACGCCGACGAAGACCCCGTGGAGCGCCCCCGCATCGACGAGCGGTTGGGCCAGGTGCGCCACCTCGGCGTCGATGCTTCCGCCGGCCAGCAGGCGGGCGGCGGCGGGAGCGGGATCGGTCACCACGCGGCAGGCGGTGCTGCGGCAGGAGCAGCCGAACCAGCCCACGCAGACAAGCAGCGCGGCCAGCAGCAGACGTGCGCCCCACCGTTCGGATGAAGCGCCCGCGCCACCGGCGCGTGGTTTCCGAAGGAAACGCACCGGCGCGGCGCGGCAGGCGTTGCGGTTTTCCTTTGCCGTACCCAAGGTGTCGGCCGCCAGCGTAGCGGAGCGGCGCATGGCGTCAAGGCTGCCCCGCCCGAGGCCGGCGTTTTAAGCCGGGCCTGACGGCAGCCATCCCCGGATCGTTTCCCATCCCAGGCGGGCCAGGATGGCCAGCACGACGACCAGAAAAGCCCGGCGGACGAACCGGCTGCCACGCGTCAGGGCGAGCCGGGTGCCGACGAGGGAGCCGAGGATGTTGCAGGCGGCCATGGGCAGCGCGAAGGCATAGAGGATATGGCCGGTGGCGGCGAACCAGAGCACGGCCGAGAGGTTGGTGGCGACATTGATGAATTTGGCGCTGGCGCTGGCCTGCAGGAAGTCGCAGCCGAAGAACCGGACCAGGAGGAAGATCAGGAAGCTGCCGGTGCCCGGCCCGAAAAAGCCGTCGTAGAAGCCGA
>CAYYMW010000334.1:0-7648 GCA_964472515.1 uncultured Verrucomicrobiota bacterium
ACTGCGCCTCCAGCAGGAAGGCGAGACCGGGCAGTGGCGCGACGCCCTGCTGGACTACGTCCGCAAGCAGAACTGAGCGGACGGACCGGCGACGTAGGGGCTCCAACGGGATGCTGCGGCGTGGCGCAAGGCCCGCCGTCCCCCTCCCCTTGCGGTCACCCGCGCAGCCGGCGGGAACCCCGGGCGGGCCGGGAGGCCTCATTTCTGCCGCCGCCGCCAGAAGCGGCCCTGGCCCCAGTCGTCAAAGATGGAGTAGCTGACCGGGGTGACCAGCAGGGAGAGCAGGAGGCAGAGCAACTGGCCGCCGATGATGACTTTGGCCATGGCGGCGCGGCCGGCGGAGCCGGGGCCGTGGCCGAGCGCGATGGGGATCATGGAGGAGACCAGGATGATCGTGGTCATCAAGATGGGCCGCAGGCGGCGGCGATTGGCCAGGAGGATGGCCTCCTCGCGTTCGACGCCGCGCGCGCGCAGGGTATTGGTGTAGTCGATCTGGAGGATGCCGTTCTTTTTCACGACACCGAAGAGCACAAACAAGCCAAAGACGGCGTAGATGCTCAGGGGCTCGCGGAGGACGAGCATGGAGATCAGGGCGAAAGGCAAGGAGAGCGGCACCGCCAGAAGAATGGAGACGGGGTGGACGAAGTGCTCGAATTGGGCGGCCAGGATCATGTACATGAAGACCATGGCGAGGCCGAAGGCGAGCAGGAAGTTCTGGAGGGTCTCGATGAGGGTCTTGGCGCGGCCGGTGAAGATGACCTGGTAGCCGGCGGGCAGATTCATGTCCTTGACGATCTGCTGCACGTCGCGCATGGCGTCGCCGAGGGGGACGTCCACGAGATTGGCGACGATGGTCACGCGGCGCTGGCGCTGGAAGCGGTCGATCTGGTTTGGGCCGCGCGCCTCCTTGAGCGTGACGACATTGGCCAACTGGATGAGGTCCCGGCGGGCGGCATTGGCCGAGGCGCGGACGGTGAGGATCTCGAGGGCTTCCTGGGTGTCGCGCTGCCGCGGATCGGCGCGGAGCCAGACGTCGTAGAGGTCGTCGGCCTCGCGGAAGGTGCCGACGATCTCGCCGCCCACGACCGTGCGCAGCGTGGCCGCGATGTCCTGGACCTGCATGCCGAACTGGCTGGCCTTGACCCGGTCGATGATGACCTGGAGTTCAGGCTTGCGGTTGGCGAGGGTGGAATCGACATCGACAAAGCCCTGGCGCTGGCGCATGCGCGCGATGATCTCGTCCGCAAAGCCCGTGAGCCGGGCCAAGTCGGGACCGAGGAGGTTGAACTGGATGTCGGAGTTGCGTCCGCCCCCGCCGCCGCCGAAGCCGGAGACGGGCTGAACGCTGGAGCGGATATCCGGGTAGTCGAGCAGAATCTTGCGGGCCTGGCCCATGGCCTCGAATTGGGACCACTTCCGGGTCTTGCCGGTGAGGGTGGACCAGAGCCCGCCCAGTTCCGGCAGGCGGCAATAGATGGTGGCGCCGGTGACGCCGCCCTCCCCCTTGCCGATGCTGCCGCTGGTGTTGCCGATGGTAGCCAGGGTGTCGAGGACCACCTGCTCCCCACGCAAGCGAATCGCCTTGAGCCGGCGTTCCAACTGGCTGGCGACCTCGGCGGTCCGCTCCAGGTCGGTGCCTTCGGGCATCTGGAGCGCGACCTCGAACTCGTTCGTGTCGTCCACGGGATTAAAGGTGAAGCTGGTAAGGCGGGACAGCAGGAAGATCGAGGCCACGCAGAGGCCGGCGCCCAGCATGACGACCCAGCGGTGATGCAGGCTCCAACGCAGCACCCGCAGGTAGTGTTCGCCAAACCACTGGAGCAAGGGGCCGCCGTGGGCTTTCTTCTCGCGGACCCGGGGATCGTCGGTGTGACGGAGGAACCGGGAGGCGAGCATGGGGGTGAGCGTGAAGGAGATGAAGAGGGAAACCATGATGGCAAACGCCACCGTCACGCCGTAGCTCGACCAGAACATGCCCACGCGGCCCTTCATGAAGGCCAAGGGGAGGAAGATGACCACCAAGGAGAGGGTGGTGGCCATGACGGCCAAGGCGATCTCCTTGGTGGCGAAGCTGGCGGAGCGGCGGCCATCCCACCCTTTTTCCTCCATGGTGCGGTGGATGTTTTCGAGCACCACGATGGCGTCGTCGATCACGATGCCGACGGCGAAGACCAAGCCGAGCATGGTGAAGTTGTTGAGACTGTAGCCCATCGCGCGGATCAGCACGAAGGTCGAGATGATCGACGCGGGGATGGCGATGGAGGCAATGAGCGTGCCGCGCCAGTCATGCAGGAAGAAGAAGGTGGTGATGGCCACCAGAATGGCCCCCAACACCAGGTGGAAGCTGACCTCGTGCAGGCTGCGCTTGATGAAGATCGACTGGTCGCGAATGATCCGGACCTTGAAATCCGCGGGCAAAGTGGCCTGCAGCACCGTGAGCCGGTCTTTGACGGCATCAATGACGCGGACGGTGTTGCTGCCGGATTGTTTGCGGACGATGAGGGTCACGGCGTTCTGGCCATTGACCTGCGAGAGGGAGCGCGGCTCCTCGACGGAGTCGCTGACGGTGGCGAGGTCGCGCAGGAGCACCGGCTGGCCGGCCACGTTCGCGACGATGATCTCGTTGAAGTCCTTTACGGACTGCATCCGCCCCATGGTGCGCACCACCAGCTCGCGGGGCCGCTGGTTCAAGCGCCCGCCGGGGACCTCGACGTTCTGGCGGGCGAGCGCGCGCCGCACGTCGTCGATGGTCAGGCTGTAGGCGCGCAACCGCTCGACATCCACGGCGACCTGCACGGCGCGGGTGCGGCTGCCGACCAAGGATACCGAGCCCACGTCCCGCACGGTTTCGAGGTTCTCCTTGAGCCGCTTCTGGGCCAGGTAAGTGATCTCGCGCAGGTCGCGCGGGGCGCTGACGCTGATGGAGAGCACGGGAATGGCATCCAGATCGAACTTGTCGATGATGGGCGGCTCGGTGCCGTCCGGCAGGCGGGCGAGGACGGTGTTGACCTTGTCGCGGACATCCTGGGCGGCGGCGTCGCGGTCGCGTTCGAGGTAGAAGGTGACATTGATGCGCGAGACGCCCTCGGTGGTGGTGCTGTTGAGTTCGTCGATGCCCTGGATGGTGTTGATGATCTCCTCCAGGGGTTTGGTGACCCCGGTCTCCATTTCCTCCGGCGAGGCGCCCCGGAGGGTGGTGGTCACGCTGACAATGGGGAGCTCGACGTTGGGAAACTGGTCGATGGGAATCTCGCTGAGCGAGAAGCAGCCGAGCACCACCAGGAGCAGGTTGATCATGGTGGCGAACACCGGCCGGCGGATACACAAGTCCGCCAAGGGAATGCCCCGTTCCACCCCGCTCCCATCGGCCGGGAGAGGCGACGGCGGCTTGCTGGAATCAGATGGTCGCTGCTCGCTCATGGTGCCTTCGGCACGCGAGGACGGCCTGTCTCCCCAAGAAACGGGGACGGCCGACCACTGACGTGACAGGCGGGAGTGTAGGGCATCTCCCCCGGCTGTCGAGCGGTTCGTGCGCCAAGGCCGGGTGAGCGGGTCTCCGCCACGCTTCGGTGAGTGGCCCCGCGCTGACCGGGCGTGGGGGGCGCGGGCCAAAGGCGAGTCCAGTCTTTACTGGAGGCCAGAGGGAGGGAAGACTGGCAGGCCATGAACACAGTGAGTCGGCAGCGTGGGGAAGTCCGGGAGGCGAGCCAGTGGGCGGGCTCGACAAGAGTGCCGCCGCGCCGGTGGCTGCTCTGGCTGGTCGTCACGCTGGCGTGGGCGAGTTGGTCCCAGGAGCGAGCGGATGCCGACTACCAGTGGCGGCGCGAGGTGCCATACCGGGAGGGAAGCGACCAGACCGATTACATGAAGGAGCGGTGCCGGCTAGACGTGTATTACCCGGCCCAGAGCACCGGATTTGCGACCGTAGTGTGGTTTCACGGCGGGGGCCTGACCGGCGGCAACCGGGGGGTGCCGGAGAAGCTGCAGCGAAACGGGATCGCCGTGGTGGGGGCGGGATACCGGCTGAGT
Source organism: uncultured Verrucomicrobiota bacterium (assembly GCA_964472515.1). Lineage (GTDB taxonomy): Bacteria > Verrucomicrobiota > Verrucomicrobiia > Limisphaerales > J093 > CAYYMW01. Next base: position 4,030 of record CAYYMW010000334.1, read on the forward strand.
CCCCAAGTGAAGGCGCCCGCCTACATTGAGGATGCAGCAGCAGCAGTGGCCTGGACTTTCCGGCACATCGGCGAGCGCGGCGGCGACACGAACCGAATCTTCGTCAGCGGACACTCGGCGGGGGGCTATCTGACCGCCATGATCGGGCTCGACAAGCGCTGGCTCGCGGTTCACGGCATCGACGCCAACCGGATTGCGGGGCTGGCGCCGCTCAGCCCGCAGGCCATCACTCACTTCACCATCCGGGCCGAGCGCGGCATCAGCGACAAGCAGCCGGTGCTCGACGAGATGGCCCCGCTTTACCATGTCCGGAAGGACGCCCCGCCGACGCTGCTGGTCACCGGCGACCGCGAGACCGAGCTATTGGGGCGCTATGAGGAGAACGCGTACTTGTGGCGGATGCTCAAGTTGGTGGGACACCCGGAAGTGTCGCTCACCGAGTTGAAAGGTTTCGATCACGGAGCGATGGCCGAACCGGCCTTTCCCCTGCTGCTCAGGTTTATGCAAGAGCATGCCAAACCTGTGGCGACCAGATAAGCCACCAACGGGTTCATGGCGGGGACGGCAAGGCCCCCGCAGACGTCGTGTCGCCGGTGGAGCGAGCGCAGCCTCAAAAGCCCCGGAGATCCGTGCTGCTGCGGCGTGGGAGGCCCGGCGCCGGGGTGCGCTTGAGCACCAGGTACTCGAGGCCGCGCTGGGCGCAATACTCGCGCTTGCCCCCTTTGTCGCCATCCTCGTTGACCGCGTAGATGTCGGGCTTCAGGCGCTGGATTTCGGGATCGGCGTCCAACCACCCTTCGCCGGTCGAGACCAGGGCCTGTTTGACGAACCGGATCGAACCCGCCACGTAACGGCGCTCGGTGTGGGGCAGCAATGGATGCCCTTCGCCCTTGAGGAGGCGGATGTTGGCGTCATGGCCGACGATGACATAGAGATCGCCGTAGGCGCTGACTTCCTCGAAAAAGCGGACGTGCCCGGAGTGAAACCAATCGTAACAGCCCGTCACCACCACCTTTTTGCGACCGGTGGGGGCGGGTTCAACGACCGGCTCGGGGAATCCGGCCAACTGGGCTGGGGTGAGCACTTCGTAGGAGATCCCCCGGGCCGTCGCGTGCGCCCGTCGCGCCTCGGTGGTGCGGCAGCCGCCGTCCGCCCAGAGTGTGGGGGATAAGCCCGGCAGGTCGGGCAAGGTGTCGGGATCGAGGGACGCGGGAGCCGCCACCACCCGGTCAACCCAGCGCACCGCGCGGAGGAAGTACTCCCGTTCGGCCAGCGGGAACTTGGGGGGCTTGCCGGTGAGGCGAGCCAGCAATTCATCCGGCCACAGACACACGGTCAGTTCGCCCAACTTGCCCGCTTCCTCAAGGAAGCGGAGTTGAGGCGAGCGGAGGTCATCGAAACCGCCGCTGACGACGACTTGGCGAGGCAACGCGTTCATGGTTTGGCCAAACGGACCTGTACTTGGAAGGTTCCCGGGACCGGCTCCTCGGAGACGATGAAGAGATACCCACCGCCGCAGCCGGAGTACATCGCCCCGGCATACCGTTCCTGGTAGTGCTTCATAATGCCGACGAGGTCCGTCTTCACGGTTGGATGGCGCACGATGTGGGGCATGATGGCTTCCCAACAGGCCATGCACTCGTTAAAGCTGGCGCCCAGGGCGCAGGCGTCACGGGCGAGAATAGCGGCGTAGCAGTCCTTGCCGGACTGGCCCAGCCGGCGCACCCACGCGGGCTCGAGGTTTTGAATGCCCCTGGGATTGTAACCGTCCGGTCGCGGAGCCACCGGCAGGATGTGAATCACCCGCTCCAGCCAGCGCGCCACCGCCGGATCGTGGTTGGACTCGATGTGCGCCGGGAAGAAACCGCCCTTCTGGCCGACCTCGTAGTCGAGGCGATTCACCCCGGGGTAGATCAGGCCGATCATGTCCTGCGAACCCGAGGTATTCGGGTTGTTCTGATTCTCGGCGTGGTAGAGCTCCTCCACCAGGGCGGCCGGGTCGCGGTCGGGCAAGGTATCGCCCCAGAGTTCGCGGGCGATGCGCCGGGTGCTGCCAGCGATGCCGCAGCGGTCCATCCATGGGAAGGTGGGCTCAACCGCCACCACCACCATCGAGCCGGGAGGGGTGGGGTTGTGGCGCGAGACGAAGGGTTGGTCGATCCAGCCCCCGGCCAGCGCCAAGCGGAAGGGAATCCGGCCAATCAGGCTGCTGATGGACCGGTCGGTGTCGTTATTCACAGCCGCAGCAAGATAGGCGGGCGGTTACTCGACGACGCGCTTGCCCTGCTTGCGCGCAGCGTACTGCTTGGCGATCCACTGGTAGGTGGCGCGGAGGCCTTTGTCGAGGGTGGTATTAGGCTCCCAGCCGAGCACCTGCTGGATGAAGGTGTTGTCGCTATTGCGGCCGGCGACGCCCCGCGGGGCATCCAACTGATACTCGCGCTTGAGCTTAACCCCGGCGATCTTCTCCACCTTGGAGACGAGTTCGTTGATCGAGACGAGTTCGCTCGAGCCCAGGTTGATCGGCGTGGCAATGAGTTGGTCACAGTGCGTGATCATGTCGATGCCCTTTACGCAGTCGTCGATGTACATGAAGCTGCGGGTTTGGGTGCCGTCGCCCCAGATCTGGAGGGTGAGGTCTTTCTTGTCAACCGCCTCGATGATCTTGCGGCACATGGCGGCGGGGGCCTTTTCACGACCGCCGTCCCAGGTGCCGTGGGGACCGTAAACGTTGTGGAACCGGGCGATGAACGTCTTGAGGCCACGCTCGGCCCAGTACTCCTGGCAGAACATCTCGCTCATGAGCTTCTCCCAGCCGTAGCCGCGCTCGGCCATGGCAGGGTAGGCGTCCGACTCCTTGAGGGCGCGCACCTTGGGGTCCGTCTGGAGGAGAACATTGTACGCACACGCCGATGAGCTGAAGAAGTAGCGCCGCGCGCCGGCCCGGTAAGCCGCCTCCACCATGTGGGTGTTGACGAGGATGCTCCGCAGGCACTCGATCCGGAAGCGCTCGATGAAGCCCATTCCGCCCATATCGGCGGCGAGGTTGTAGACCTCGACGGCGCCTTCGCACACGCGCCGGCAATTCTCCTCGAGGCTGCAGTCCAAGCTCAGGCTCTCCACTCCCGGCACCCGGAGATACCACTCGTACAGCGGTTTTTTGTCCACCGCACGGATGTTGGTGAAGCCTTTCTTCTTGAAATACAGGGCCAGATTTCCCGCAATAAAACCGCCCGCCCCGGTGATGACGATGAGATCGTCCTTCTTCATCGGCGGGTCCTTTTCGACAAGTCGTTGGTGCTCCATAGCTGCTCGTATGATCGGCGTGTTGTCTAGCGTCGGCTTTCGGGCCGGTTACGAAAGGGCTTTCCGAAAGCGACGGTGCCCAATATCCTTCCCTGCCGCAACCGTTGGAATGGATAATGTTGGCCAGGGCATGACAATTCTTGACGCGCCGCCATGACCGCCGCCGCACCCAACACGCCGCCGCCGGAGTTCTTTTCGCCGGATGTTTCCGAGGCCCGCCGGTTCTACCTGGACCTCAACCCACCCACTCGCACCCGGCTGACCGTGGTTTGCGGGGGCTGTGAACACTGCGGCCCGGGCTATACCATTCACC
>CAYYMW010000335.1:0-7645 GCA_964472515.1 uncultured Verrucomicrobiota bacterium
CCACCAACCAAGCGGCCCAAGCGCTCCAGTGGGCTAACGAATGGGGAATCCGCCCGCTCGATACCTGCGGGGTTTGCCATCGATGAACCACCCACGCCCATCGTCTCCTGCCGCTACGCCCGCCGAAGGCTATTGGCGTAGTCTGGAGGCGTATGCCCGGGCAGGCGATCCCCAGGCTGGAGGAGGGCAGGAATTCCCCTCGACGGCGGCCGGACCGCGCGACCGTGTCTCGCGCCGCGAATTTGCCCGGCTCATGTCGGCGTCGTTGCTGCTGGCAGGCGTGGGGCTGACCGGTTGCCGCCGTCCCGAAGAGCGCATCCACCCGTTCACGAAGTCGCCGGAGGGGTATGTCCACGGCGTGCCCCAATACTATGCCACCGCGATGCCGACCCGGGGTACCGCCCTCCCATTGCTGGTCAAGACCCATGAGGGCCGCCCGATCAAGCTCGACGGCAATCCAGAGCACCCGATCTTCAAGGCGGTTCGTCCGCCTGGTTCCGTTTTTGCCCATGCCGGCACCGACGCCCAGGCGCAGGCGGCCATCCTAGGGCTCTACGACCCGGACCGCGCCCAACGTTGGCTGTACCGTGGACAGGCGGTCAAGGCCGAGGAAGCGTTTCGCCACCTTGCCGACGTCGCGGAGCGCCATGGCGCCAAGGCCGGCAAGGGCCTCCACTTCCTGATGGAGCGGAGCGGTTCGCCCTCGCGCGCCCGGCTGCAGGAGACCATCACCCGAAAGTGGCCATTTGCGGCCTGGTATGTCGATGAACCTCTCGACGATGCCCAGCCTCGTCGCGCAGCCATCGCCGCGTTCAAGCAACCCCTGGCCCAACTCCCCCGCCTCGAACGCGCCAGACGCATTCTCTCCCTCGATGCCGATTTCCTTGGCACCGAGCCCGAATCGTGGCGGATGACCCGGGGCTTCGCCCTGAGCCGCGCCCTGCGCCAGAGGAAGGACATCCCCAGCCGCCTCTACGCGGTCGAGAGCCTCTACACCCTGACGGGCGCCAACGCGGAGCACCGCCTGCGGGTGCCCCCCACGGGGGTCTTTCCGTTTGCCTGCCATCTCCTGGCCGAGGTCATCCGCCTGACCGGGGCGGCGCGCAGCCCGGAGCAAGCCGCCGCCTTCGAACGCTTTGTGCAACGGTTGGGCGCCACTCCGCCCTTTGAGCCTGGCTGGTTGAGGGAATGTGCCAAGGACCTGGTGGTCAACGCGCCAGACACGCTTATCCTGGCGGGCCAGCGCCAGCCGTTGCCGGTGCATGTCATCGCGCTCGCCTTGAACCATCATCTCGGCGCTGTGGGGAAGGCCTTGGAGTTGGTGCCTTGGGCGGAGCCGCCAGTTGGGGCGCTTCCTGACCTTCAAAAGGCACTTGAGGCGGGGGAAGTGGAGACGCTGGTCATCCTCGGCGGCAATCCCGCCTACCAGGCTCCCGCCAGCCTCGATTGGAGCGCGCTGGCACACAAGGCGGGAACGGTCATCCGCTGGGCTCCCTACGAGGACGAAACCACCGCCCTCTGCCTATGCCAGATCCCCGCCACCCATTTCCTCGAAGCTTGGGGCGATGCCCGGACCGCCGATGGCACCTGGACCCCCATTCAACCGCTGATTCAACCGCTGTTCGGCGGTATGACCGAACTCGAAATGCTCGCCCGCTGCGGCGGGTTGGCCACCACCAATCCGCACGAAATCGTGCGGGAGACCTTCCGCGACCGGCTTCCGCCTGCCAGCTTCGAGGAAGGCTGGAAGCAATGCCTCCATGACGGCTTCCTCCCGATCACGGAAGCAGCAACCCCTCCCCTCGAGTTCGACTGGCGTGTGCTGTCCGAGCACCTGCAGACCGTTCCGACCGTTACCCAACCTGATCGTGATCACCTGGAGGTGGTCTTCCACCGTGACAGCCGCCTCGACGACGGCCGCCACGCTAACAACGCTTGGTTGCAGGAGTTGCCCGACCCGATCAGCAAGGTGACGTGGGACAACGTCATTCTCCTTGGTGAACAAACCGCCCGTGAGTTGGGTGTTCCGCCTCTGAACGAACGCGGCAGCAGTCCCGAAGCCCCGGTGGGGAGGCTTACGCTGGGCGGAGTCAGCATCGAGGCCCCCGTATGGATTCAACCGGGCATGGCCGACTACGTGGTTGGTCTGGCCCTGGGCCAAGGCCGAACCGCCGCCGGCCGGGTCGGCAACGGCATCGGCTTTAACGCCTTTCGGTTGCGACCCGACCCAGGTGCCTTGGCCGCCTCCGGCGCGACCCTGACGCTCACCGGGCGCACCCAACCGGTGGCCAGCACCCAGACTCATTGGCAGATCGAGGGGCGCCCGTTGATCCGCGAAGCGGACCTCGAAACCTACCGTAAACGCCCCCATTTCGCCCGGGAACAAGAGCGTGCGCCTGCCTCCCCAGGCGGCCCGCTCTACCGGAATCCCCTGGACACTGCCGCGGCCGCCGCCCAGCACCACTGGGGCATGACCATCGACCTCCAGGCCTGCGTCGGCTGCAGCGCCTGCGTGACGGCCTGCCAGAGCGAGAACAACATCCCTGTCGTTGGCCGCGCGCAGGTGGCCCTCCACCGGGAGATGCACTGGCTGCGGCTGGACCGGTACTACCGGGGTGATTCCGCGCAACCGCGTGTGCTCCTCCAGCCCATGCTCTGCCAGCATTGCGAGGCGGCGCCCTGCGAAAACGTCTGCCCGGTCAACGCCACGGTCCACGACGAGGAAGGCCTGAACCTGATGGCCTACAACCGCTGCGTCGGCACCCGCTATTGCTCGAACAACTGCCCTTACAAGGTCCGGCGCTTCAATTTCTTCGACTACAACCGACGCCCACTTGATCGCCTCCATGACGGCCCCCTCACCAGCGCCACGGAGGGCGAGTGGGATCCGTGGCGCTGGCTTAAGGACCCCGACCGCGGCGGCAAGCCGCAGGACGAATGGGACCTGCTGAGACTGGCCCGCAATCCCGAGGTCACCGTGCGGATGCGTGGCGTCATGGAGAAATGCACGTTCTGCACGCAACGCATCTCCGCCGCGAAGATCGCCCGGAGAATTAGCGCGGGCGCCTCGAAGCCGCTTGAGCTTCCGGACGCCACCTTCCAAACCGCCTGTCAGCAGGCATGTCCCGCCGAAGCCATCGTGTTCGGAAACCTGAACGACCTGCAGAGCGCCGTGGCGCTCGCCCAGGAAAGCGACCGCAAATATTTCGTGCTGGAAGAACTGGGGATCAAACCCCGCATCGCCTACCTCGCGCGCGTCTGGAATCCCAACCGGGCGATGCCGGATTACACGCCCACTCCCGTGGGCGTCGTGGAGGTCGATCCTCCGCAGAAGGGAGCGTGCTGATGGCCGGCTCCGTTCTCCCACCCGCCCAGCCGGGCTCCACCACCAGCCTGGCACGGGTCCCGTTGGTAGCCAACCAACGCTCGCCCGGCTGGCTGTCCGACAAGATTGCCGGGCTTGCTGAAGGGCCGGCCCCCCGCTGGTGGTGGCAGGCGTTCGCGGTGAGTCTGCTGGCGACCGCGCTGGGCGTGGCACTGGTCATTCACCTGATGACCACCGGCGTCGGTGTATGGGGGGTGAGCCACCCGGTCATGTGGGGCTGGGCCATTATCAATTTCGTCTGGTGGATCGGCATCGGTCATGCCGGCACGCTCATCTCCGCCGTTCTCTTCCTGCTGCGGCAACGCTGGCGCACCGCCGTCAATCGCGCTGCCGAGGCCATGACGATCTTCGCCGTCCTCTGCGCCGCCGTCTTTCCCGTCATTCATCTCGGCCGCATGTGGTTTGCCTGGTGGCTCTTTCCGATTCCCACCCACAACGGGGTCTGGCCCCAGTTCCGCTCTCCCTTGGTCTGGGATGTTTTCGCCATCGGCACCTATTTCACGGTATCACTCCTCTTCTGGTACCTGGGGATGATCCCGGATCTGGCCGTTCTGCGCGACCGTGCCCGCACCGGCCTGCGCCGCTTCCTTTATGGGCTGATGGCGCTGGGCTGGACCGGCTCGCACCGGCACTGGCACCATTACGAGAAGACCTATCTCATCGTGGCGGGCTTCGCCACCCCGTTGGTGCTCTCCGTGCATAGCATCGTCTCGCTCGATTTCTCCGTGGCCCAACTTCCCGGGTGGCATTCGACCATCTTCCCCCCCTACTTCGTGGCGGGAGCCATTTTCTCGGGCATGGGAATGGTGCTCACGCTGCTGATCCCGTTGCGCTCACTCTGCCGCCTCGAGGATATCATTACTGCCCGCCATTTGGACGTCATGTGCAAGGTGCTGCTTGCGACGGGCTGCCTGGTCGCGTACGCCTATCTCACGGAGATCGCCATGGCTTGGTACAGCGGCAACCCGGCTGAGCGCTTCGTGGTCCGGAACCGCGCGGCCGGCCCCTACGCGTGGGCCTATTGGACCATGATCGTCTGCAATGTCCTGCTCCCCCAACTGCTCTGGTCCCGGCGCGTCCGCGCGCGCGCGCTCCTTGTCTTCGGCATCGCCCTGCTGGTCAACGTGGGCATGTGGCTTGAACGCTTTGTGATCGTGGTCGGCTCGCTGCACCGGGACTTTGTTCCCGCCAACTGGACGTACTATCTGCCTACCTGGGTGGATGTGGGCACGTTCGCCGGTTCGCTGGGGCTCTTCGCCACGCTGTTCCTGCTCTTCCTGCGGTTCCTGCCGATGATCGCCATCGCGGAAATCAAGGGAGTCGCTCCCGAGCCCAAGGGCTCGGCCCGCGCCGCCGCCGACCTTGCCAGACCCGGTCCGCCCGAAGTGCCGTCAGGCAGCGCCGACCTCAAGCCAGGTACCACTCCCGCCGGCCTGCTGGTGGAGTTCGCCACCTCCGCCGAACTTCTGGACGCCGCTGACCGCCTGCGCACCGCTGGGTTGACTCGTTGGGAGGCGTTTACGCCCTACCCGTTGCACCGCCTTTCTCAAGCCATGGGTCTGCGGCCTTCGCAGGTGGGTTGGGCCGCGTTCTTGGGCGGCGCCTTCGGCTTTGCCTTTGGCCTGCATCTGATCCACGCGATGAACGCCACGAGTTACCCGCTCCTCGTCGGGGGCAAGCCGCTCTTCAGCCCCGTGGCGGCCTTCCCGGTGGCCTTCGAACTCGCCATCCTGTGCGGCGTGGTAGCCGTGCTCGCCGCCTGGCTCTGGGCCACCCGCCTCCCTCATTGGCACCGCCCGCTGCTCGATCACCCCCGCTTCGCCCTGGCCAGCCACGACCGCTTCTTCCTCTTTCTCGACGCGCAAGATCCGCGCACCCTCACCGCCGAGGTTCGTCAACTCCTTGCTTCCGCGGGAGCCTGGCACATGGAATTCATCACCGACTAGCCCATGCCGCGCTTCCTCGTCATCCTGCTGCTGCTGACCGCCTCGCTGGCGGCGGTCGCCGGTTGGCGTGGTTGCGCCTCCCGCAAGCCGCCCATCGAACTGTTCGCCGACATGGTCCGCCAGCCGAAGATGCGCCCGCAGTCGCCCTCAGGCTTCTTTTCCGACCGGTTTGGCGCTCGCCTCCCCGTGCCCGGCACGGTGGCACGGGACTCCGCGTGGGCGGATCTCCCCCTCAACACCGGTCGCGTCCCCGGCACAACCAATTTCGTCGAGACCAATCCGCTGTCCTTCACTTCGGCACTCCTGGCCCGTGGCCAGGAGCGCTTTCAGATCACCTGCCAGCCCTGCCATGGCGCGCAGGGAGACGGACGCGGCATCACCACCAAGTACGGCATGGCGGTCATCGCCAGCCTGCACGATCCCCGCATTGTGCGCCTGGCCGACGGAGAGTTGTTTCAGACGGTCTCGCAGGGCAAGAACCTCATGCAAGGCTATGCCGCCACGGTCACACCGACGGATCGGTGGGCCATCCTCGCCTATGTCCGCGCCCTGCAACTAAGCCGTCTCGGCGAACCGGCCGACCTGACCCCACCGCAACGCGCCCAACTGCCACCCTGATCATGCCCGGTGAAACCGCCAACCCTGCCGCTCCGCGGCTGCGCCTGAGTCAGGCCCGCTACCTGCCGATGCTCCTGTGCATCCTTGGCAGCATGGGGGCCAGCCTGGGTCTGGCGCTGAATCCGCGCCAGTTCGCCTTTGCCTGGCTGATCGCCTTCTTGTTCTTCCTTACGGTGGCCCTCGGCGCGCTCTTCCTGATCATGATGCACCATCTCTTCGACGCCGCCTGGTCGGTGCCCTTGCGTCGCGCGCTGGAGCACGTCGCCGCGGCCTCCATGCCATGGCTGATCCTCCTTTTCCTGCCGGTGGCCCTCCTGGCGCACCAAATTTTCCCCTGGCTGCGGCCCGGCGCGGCCGCTGACCCGTTGGTGCAGGCCCGGTGGCCGTTGCTGACCATCCCCGGCTTCTGGCTGGTCTCAGCCCTGTGCCTGGTTTCCTGGTGGGTGCTGGCCAGTCGTTTGCGCCACCGTTCGCTGGCGCAGGACCAGGACGGCAGCGCGCACTCCACCCACCGCCTTCGCCGACTTTCCGCCGCCGGTTTGATGCTCTTCGCGTTCACCCTCACCCTGGCCTCCGTGCTGTGGCTGATGAGCCTCCAGCCTGATTGGTCCTCCACGATGTTCGGCGTGGGGTTCTTCGCGGGCGCGGCCTGGGTGGGCACAGCGGCGGCCTACCTGCTGGCCGTCCTGCTGCGCGATGCCGGCATCCTCGCCAACGTTCTTCATGACCGGGTGTTCTACTTCCTCGGCACCTTGCTCCTGGCTTTCACCATCTTCCACGCCTACATCCATTTCTCGCAGTACCTGGTCGTCTGGAGCGCCAACCTGCCCGAAGAAACTTCTTGGTACCTCGCCCGTGAAAAAGGCTCCTGGCGAAGCGTGGGTCTGGTCATGGTGTGGGGGCATTTCCTGCTCCCGTTCCTGGCATTGCTCCGCATCGATCTCAAGCTCAAGACCGCCTGGATGCTGCCGGTCTGCGGCTGGGTGTTCTTGATGCACTATCTCGACCTGGCTTTCCACATCCTGCCTGTGCTCCAACCCGATGGCCTGGTCCTCGGCTGGCTTTGGATCGACCTCTCCTGCCTCGCCCTCATCGGCGGCCTGCTCGCCCGCGCCTTCGTGCGGGCGTTCCAAGCCCACGCCCCGTATCCCATCCGCGATCCCCGCCTCGCCGAGGCACTGGACGAGGCTGTAAGCGGCCCCTCTCCCATCTCCGGTGGGGAGCCGGATGACCTCGAAGGCCCTTCCCAAAACGCCAAACCCGGAGGCGCCTCGTGAGTGCCCGTCCTTCCTCCGACACCCCTCGCTGGCAGGTCATCCTGTTGTTGGGTCTGGTGCTGGCGGCGCTGGTTCTCTTCGGCCGCCACGCCGGGGCGCAGTTTCGCCTCGCTCGGCTCGACCAAGTCCAGATCGCGCAGCGCCTCACCAACCTCGCGGAACTCCGTGTTGCCGACCGTCTGGCCCTCGAGACGCCGGCCTGGCTTGATCGGTCGAATAATGTCGTCCGCCTGCCCATCCAACGGGCCATGGAACTCACCGCGCAGCAATGGCAAGACCCCGCCGCCGGCCGCTCGAATCTGCTCCAGAGGCTTGATAAAGCCACTGCTCCGCCGCCCGAGCCGGTGAACCCCTACGAATGACGGAACCCCGGCTCCAGTCCGCCCTCGACCCCGCTCCCGCCCAGGCAGCGGCTAACC
>CAYYMW010000336.1:0-7625 GCA_964472515.1 uncultured Verrucomicrobiota bacterium
GGGTGGGCGGGATGGTGACGGTCAATGTGGCCACCTGGCTCGTGGCGCTGCCGGCCACGTTCGTTACCACGACAAAGTAAGCGCCCGCATTGGCCAGTTGGACGTTGGTAAGGATCAACGGCACGTTGGTCGCCCCCGCGAGAGCCGCGGCGTCCTTGAACCACTGATAATTCAGAGGTGCGGTGCCATCCGCTTCCGCCGCGAACTCAATACTCCCTCCCACTTGGGCGCTCTGGTTCAGCGGTTGCACCAGGATGGTGGGGGCCTTGGGCGGGGGGATGACTGTGAGTTGAGCGGCCGCGCTGGTCACCGACCCGGCGAGGTTGGTGATCACCACCGTGTAAGCGCCGGCATCCGTCAGTTGGACATTGGTCAGGACCAAGGCGCTGTTGGTGGCGTCGGGCAGCGCCGCGTCATCCTTCAACCACTGGTAGCTCAGAGGGGCATCGCCCAGCGCCGCGACCGTAAACGCCGTGGTGTCCCCAACGATCACGGTCACAGACTGGGGCGGCAGGATGATCTTGGGCGGCTGGGCCACCGGTTCAGCATGGAGCGAGAACACGGCCCAAGCGGCGAAAAGAATCCGGAAGACAGCGGGACGCATGGCGATCATAGACAGCCCAAAGAGGCGATAACAGACCCGTTCTGCTTAGCGCCCCCTCTGCATCGCAGATTCCCCTTGAACCGTCAACGCCGATCCGCTTGCGGCTCAGGAACTGGGGACGGTCCGGGCGGGCCACCGGCGGGGTGCGCCACGGACTTCGTTAAGCCGGGCGGTCTAGCGGGGAACTGGGGCGGCCGTGAGGCCGCTTTGCTCCCCGCTCAAGTAAGCCGTCTTCGCCAAGGACGCATCGAGAGTCCAGCCCCATTCGGGGGTGCCAAGCCAATGCGGCCGCCGCAAGCGCCGGGCTGGGTGCGAAGGATGAGCGGAGCGACGGGCGCGTTCCTGACGGGCCCGGGCCAAGTCATGGTAGGGGCAAGAGCAGAACCGGACTTCCATGCCCGCAAGCTGCCTCGGGCAAGTGGCGGGCACTGGGCAGCGGCGTCACAATCCGGTCAAGCCGTCCCGTTGGGCCGCCACCCCAAGAGCCGGGCGGGCAGGAAGAGCAAGGCCTTGAGCAACGCGAAGACGGCTCCCACGGCGAGGCCCACCAGCCGAAACGGCAACAGCAAGAGCCAGACCAGCGGGAACAGCACCAACGCCAGCAAGGCCAGCGGCCAGCAAAGGACGAAGAGCAGACACCAGACGAAAAACAGGAGCAAGAATCTCATCTCAAGAACGTTGCTAAAGACTTGCGGCCCAATCGCATCAAACCGGCTCAATCGGCGCGGGACGGCGGCGGCGGGCGCATTGCCGCCACGCTTCCCTGAGTTCGGATTGGTGGCGCGCCGCCCACACCAACACGTGTTGACGCACCGACTCCGGCGCGTCGCCTTGAATCACCACCACGGGATCGATCCCCACGACCAGCTCGTGGTCGCCGTGAGTGGCGTGAAAATGCGCGCGGATCAAAGGGGCGAACAACATGCGCACGACCACACCATAGAATCTGGCCAATACCGGCATAACTGCGTTCCTTTCCGTGCCGCCGGTCTGCCGCCCCTTCAGCTGGCAAACCGCGCCCGGCACACAACCGTTACCCCCTATGACACCGCGAGGCCGGCTTTTGTTTCAACGCCGCTCCACCTCCCCGCCGGAACAGGCGGACTGCGATGCCGAGCGGGCTCCCAAGCGACGTTCCCCTGGGGACGCCGGCTTGTCCCCAGTTCTGGTGACTGGTGGGAAACCCGGAATCGGGTACATTGATCTCGTCATTGACCGGTGTAAAAGTGCAGTGATCGGTTGTTCTCCGTGTGAACACCGAAGGGCGTATGTCTGCAGCGCCGCATCGGTAGTGAATTTCCGGCAGCCGGGTGTGCTGCCAACCGACGCAAGTCGGGATGTTCTCTAAATGTTGTTTCCGCAGAAGTGGCCGGGTCAAAAGCCCGGCCACTTCTGTTTCGTAGTCCGGCAGGACAAATCGTGGGGGTGCGGGGCGAGCGGCGCGGCGTCGATCCTGCCCCCGCCCCGGCAGGCTGGGTCGGCCTGCGGGAAGGCATGGCATGGCTTGCACTGAGAACGCGTTTGAGGTAACATCCCTTTCATTCGGGGCGCACCGCAGGCATTGGTATTGCCGTGCATCCGAAGGACTCCGCTTCGGTCGGATGCGGAAGCGCGGGTGGTGGGCTGGTCGACTATGATCAAACTGCTGGGCAAGATTTTGCGCAAGCGGGCAGCGGAGGCTATTGCGGATTACCGGGCGCATTTGAGCCAGGTAAGAGGCAAGGCACCCCCGCTGCATCTGCACCTGCAGGCCGATGCCAATCGGGCCTGGCTCGAGGACGCGGCGGCCAAGCCGTCCGTGGAGTGCCTGCGGCAGCGTGGCTTCGAGCTTGCCGGAGTCTATACGATCCAAGGACACAGCCACGTCATGGTGGCCGGTTTCGGCCACCCCGAGCAGTCCATTCACACCACCCTGACGCACTGCAACGACGCTCTGACCCTGTGCTTTCTCTCCCGCTTCCAGGATGCGTCGCTCTTCGAGTTTACGAACCTCCCGGCCCCGTATGAACAGCCCCTGCCCGAGTGGTTGGTGCGCCGCCGGGATGCCAGCCTCGATGCGCCCTCCCTTTTGGACAAGTTCCTGGAAACCCGCCCGCAGAAGCCCCTGCTGCCCGCCCCCGTGCCGACCTTCGCCCAGGACCTGGAAGCGGATTACACCCGCTATCAGACATGGCTCTCCGAGAGGGGTGGGGCCACACGCGAGGAACTGCGCGCCCGTTGCCAGGCGCTGGAGAAGTTGCCCGAGGGAGCGGATGGCGAGCGTTTCCTCAATCTCCTTCACGGCAGCGAAATCGAGCGTTCGCTCTACAACTGGTGGCGGCTCCAAACCCAATCGTCCCCTTCGGCCGGCCATCCCCTCGAAGCCCTGGTCATCATCCATGACGAGCTCCCCCTGGATCTCCTGCTCAACGCCTATTGGTGCGCCACCGGTGACTTCAAGGTGAAGGAGACGGACTTCCTCGGGGCTCCGCCGCGCGAGGCTTTTGCCCGCCTGGTTGTTTCCCACGAGGCCAAGCTCAAGCGCGTCCTCGAGAAGCGCTCTCCCCTCGCAGCCGACTTCTACCTGCCGCTGTAGGCAACCAGCGAGGGCAGCCTGCCACTTTGCGCCGCAGCGCGCATCTCAGGGCCTTGATGGAACCTTCGCCCTCCCATGCCAAAGCCACCGTCCCGGTCCCATTCCCGTGTTCCCGAAAGAACGCCTGCTCTGCAACAGTGACACAGCCACGCGCCGAGGTGGTTTAGCGCCTTTATGCAAGTTGGTTGTACCTTTGTGCCGTGGCTGGTCGCACCAAAGTCGTCACCGAGCGACCCGCCCCAGGAGGGCGTTCGGCTGCAAACGTGGCGCGACGGACTGGATTGCGAAGACGTCTTGTTTTCCCCCACGGTTAAACTCGAGGACGCGTTCTCAGATGCCCGGTTGCGGCTTCTTGGGCGCGTACCGGCGGTCGAATTCCTGGCAGGCTTCAGCTCGAAGTTGATCGCCCAGCTTGAACATCTGTTGCACCCGGTAGGTATCCGCGTTGGGTTCATTCAAGAGGAGCAGCCCCGTCTTCCATTGCCGCAGGGCGTTTCCGTATGAGGTCAGAATCTGGAGCAGAGGATCGGCACCGGCGATCTCCTTTTTGAGCACCTCAAAGTGCAGCTCCAAAACCCCGAACTTCGCCAGTGCCGTCTCGATCTTGTCTGGCCCCTGATGGCCGACCGTCCCATGCACCGCGTTTAGGAACTCCTTCTCATCAACTTGGATCAAGTCGACAAAAGCTTTGGCGTGCTGAACCTCCAGTTTCCGTTCCTGTTCAACTTTCCAGTCGAGACCATAGGTAAGCGCGTTCACGCCCAAGAAGCCCGTTGCCAGGAGCACTCCTCCGATCACGCAGAGGTTGCCACTTGGCTTGGCCGGGCCAAACGCGCGATCCCACAGTTGTCGTTCCTGCAGATCCAGCAAGACCTTGCGGCTGCTGGCGAGGGCTCCGAAAACCAAGATCGGAATGATAAGGCCCGGCAGGGGCAACCGGACATCGCTGTGGGCGCGTGCAGCACTCAAACCGGAGCCGATCAACGCCAGACATATGCTGAGCACCATCGCCACCATGACCACCCCCACGGCGGTGGGATTTCCCCGCCGGGCAGCCACCGCCAGCACCCAGTACCCGGCGGCCACCAAACTGAATATCGTGGCCCCGACAGCCATGAAGCCACGGATCCCATCGCCAAGGCAAGCACCGGCAAGGAAGCCCATCGCTCCAACCGTAGTCAGAATCGCGAGCACCCTTAGATTCCTCGCTGCATTTTGGGCGCGTTTCAGCAGTTTCGTGTCAGTTGCGTTGAGCGTTGGCGCAGCAGGAGAAGTGGCCGCAGGGATGATCGGAGGGAGTGAATCCATATTGTCGAGATGCCTGAGTACTCAAGCTGATTGACCGCCGCCGGAGACGCGCGACGGATTGCGGCCACTGCTTTGAAGTGCGCCTGCAGCCAACCGGCCCGAGTTTCGCGCCAACTGCCCTTGAGGGTGCCCGGCCTCCGTGCCGGCTCGGTTCCCCGGCCTGCGAGGCTGAAACGTTGCTGGTTTGCTGCCACCGTTCCCCGGTCATTCAGATGAGTTATATTCCAAGTGAACCTACTGGCCACAGCGGTCGAAGCAATCCCATTCTCGCACCTGGCTGCCGATATTCGCCCACCTTGTCGGCACCATGGTCAATGGTTATGTCCCGCCAGCCAAACGACTGGGCCATGCGCGGTCACGAGGGTGGGCGTGTCGGTCGAGCTGACTTCAGCCGCCAGCGGACCCATCCCCTGGCTCACTCCCCCAGCAAGTGGACGACCACCTGCCGGCGGTGCGGAATCGTGCGGTGTTCCCAGAGATAGATGCCCTGCCAGGTGCCCAGGGCGAGCCGCCCACGCAGGATGGGAATGCTCAGATTGACCGCGGTAATCGCCGTGCGTATGTGCGCGGGCATGTCATCGTCTCCCTCCGCAGTATGTTCAAAGAGCGGATCGCCGTCGGGGGCCAGCCGCGAGAGCCAGCGTTCGAGGTCCAGTTGAACCTCTGGATCGGCATTCTCCTGGATCAGCAGCGAGGCGGAGGTGTGCTGCAGGTGGAGCGTAGCCAAGCCGGTCTGCCAGCCGGTGGCGGCCACGAGGGCCGCGATTTCCGCCGTGATTTCGTAGAGCGCCCGGCCGCGGGTAGGCACACGGAGTTCTTGGATGACTTGCGCAAGCACCCCGGGATTCCGCCCGAAACCGCCTGCGAACTCAAGCGGCAAACCCGCGGAGGCGGTCGGGGCCGGCGCTACGGGCGCGGCAGTTGCTGGGCGATCAGTTGGGACTCCTCGAGGTCCGCCAGCAAGTGGAGGCCCCGGGACCACAGGCAGCCGTACTGACGGCGGGCGGCGTCCGCTTCAAACGGGTCCGCCGACAATCGCTCTTCCGCCAGCTTATGGAGACACGCCCAGAGCCATTCGCGCGCTTCGACCGGTTGTCCGGTCAGCACCAGGGCTTCCAGCAGTTGCGCCGCCGCCTCGTGCCGGTGGGCTTCGCCATCGGTCTTGCTCCAGCGTTGCAGCCAGCGTTGCGCCCGCCCTGGGAGACCGCAGCTCCACGCCGCCTGGCCAAGCGCCAGCCAGGCCTCGCCCCCCTCCCAACGCTGCTCGAAGCGGTCCAGCACCGGGATCAACCGGGATGGCCGGCCCAGGGCGGCCAGTGCCTGGGCGTACTCCACCAGATGGTTGCCGGCCACGCTCGGGAAATCCCACTCGCCTTCCCGGTCGCTGTCTTCGGCGGGGGTGCGTGCCAGCAGGGCCTCGTAGGCGGCCGCCAGGGCCTCGCCGGCGGGCGGGGCGGCGGAGGAGGCCAGCCAGCGCCGCCGATCCGGCTCGCCCGCGAAACGCAGCAACACCCGTCCGACGTGCAGCATCAGCACGGTCTGCTCATGCGCGCCGGCCGGCATGTCGTCGCGCGGGTACCACCGGCTCCGGGGACCGTCCACCACCACCCAGCCCAGGCGTCCACCGGCCCGGGCGCGCGCCAGGGCCACCAGCCGGGAAGGGTAGCTCAGCGCGGGGGAAAGCTCGGCCACCGTGATCAGTTGCGCCGCCTCGAGCGGCGGCCCCGGCCAGTGGGCCAGCAACGCGTCGTACTCGCCGGGGCTGTCGCTGGCGCATTCCTCGGTGATGTGCCCGGCCTGCTCCATTTCCCAGTAGCAATGGATCGCGTAGGCGTCTTCGGGCGGCCGTTGCGCCATGCGGTACGAGAAGAGGCAGAAAGTCACGCTGCCCACCACCCCGCAGTCCACATCGTCGGCCTCCAAACCCCGGGGATCCGCCGCCCGGTACCGCACGAGGTAGAAGGGTTTCCGAATGCCGTCCGGCGGCCACGGCAACTTGCGGTGATCGACAATTTCCACCACGTCCGGCAGGCGCCCCAACTCGTTGGGATGGGCCAGCCACTCGGCAAAATCCGCCCGGGCTTGGAAAGCCGGGTCGTGCGCCGCCAAGGGAATCAGGTCGCGGCGGCCCAGTTCCTCCAGGTACCGCGCGGCCACCAGCGCCTGGCGAACATCCAGGCACGCCTGCGCCAGCCGTTCCCATCCCGCCGGTTGGGCCAGCCTGGCGGCCGCCCACGCGCCCTCGAGGCGCACGCGGGGCGAGGGGTGATCCAGCGCCAGCCGCAGGAGCCGGTCCCGCCGGAAATCCTCCAGAAACGGGAGGGCGGCGGCGGCGCTGTGCGCGTAGCTGGACTCCTCCTCCTTGGTGGAGCGCAGGTAGCCCTCCAACCGTCGCAGGCCTTCGGGCGAGTCGAAAGGATGCCGCACGGAGATCTCCCCCAGGCAGGCCGCGTTGGCGGCGTCCAGCAGGGCAATCCCGATGAAACCGGGGGGCAGCTCCTCGCGCAACGCGTCGAACAACCGCTCCATGTGGGGATGGCCCGGTTTGAACACCCCCAGCACCATGGACCACATGTAGCCCCCGGGCAGCAAGGGCCGGCTGGCGGCCTGCCGGATCATGCCCACGGCTTCCTCGGTGCCGTACATCGACGCCACCTTCAACACCAGCAGCAGATCGTCGGCCTCCTCCTCGTCCGCCTCATCACACCGGGCCTCGAAGAGCCGACACAACTCGGCGAGCCCGCGCTCGTGCAGGATTTCGAAGGCGGGGCATTCCGCGTCGGGCACATCTTGGAAGAGCCGCGCCAAGGCGCGCAACGGAGAGTTGGCCCCCTTGGCAACGGGCTGATCCGAAAGCTGCGCCAACGCCGAGCAAATGGCCTCGGCATCCTCGCGCCGGGTGACCTGGTAGTCGCCAAGATCCCACAACTCCTCGGTGAGGTCACCGCCGGGAGCGAGACCGCGCTGCAAAGCCCGGATGAGCGGAGTCATTGATGGGGATTCTGGCCATACCCGGACAATCCACACAAGCACTTTGGGATGGCCCGGCTGACTTTCCAGCGGCTCCCCAATGCCGGCGGACCGCCTCCCCTCCCCCCCATGGACACCCGGCCCGGCCTCTGGCATAGTTCCCTCAAC
>CAYYMW010000337.1:0-7618 GCA_964472515.1 uncultured Verrucomicrobiota bacterium
CCGTAAGGCACTGGGCCTGAAAGAGCTTGAGCGCGAGGGCGCGCCGGAGAGGAATTCCCCTCCCGGCGCGCCCGCTCGCAAAATGACTTGGCGGAAGGCTTGGCCTTTCCCCCAGCGAAAGCCACCCCCGTCGCGGGCTGTTGGAGGGAACTCCTTGGTCGACGACGCAAGGACGAGCGGCGTAAAGAATCATGCCGCCCCTGCCTTTCGGCAAAGGCTCATAAGTCGAGCCGCGTCGTGGGTCGGACTCGCGGGTCAGCTCTTGCCTACCGCTGCCATCCGCTGGAGGGTGTCATCCACCTCGGTGGGCTTGAGCATGCCAATCGTGATGGCATCGACCAAACCCTGACTGGACACAAACTTCAACGAGGCGTCCTTCTCCTCCGGTTGCACCAGCTTCCCGGCGCCGAAGATCTTCATGCCTACCACGGCCTTGCCGTTGGCGCGGGCTTGCTTGAGCACGGCCCCGACCTCCTCGGCCGAGCCATCCATGGCATAGGCGCCTCCCCCTTTGTGGTTAATGCGGGCGAAGATCACGTCGATCCACGGATGGGTGGCGGCCACTTTGAGCGCGCCGAGGTCATGGCAGGAGACGCCGGCGGCGCGAATGACCCCCTTTTGCTTGAGTTCGGAGAGTTCGTCGCGCACACGCTTGTACTCCTCGGTCCACTTGTCGTCCGTGGCGCAGTGGATGAGGCAGATGTCGACCATGTCGATGCCCAGCTCCTTGCGGAAACGGTCCAACTCCTCCTTTGCGCCTCCCGAGGGCGTATTCCAGCTTTCCTTGCGCACCCAGATCTTGCTCAGAACGGTATAGCGGTCGCGGGGGATGCCTTTGATGACCTCGTTGATGAACGGCATGGTGCCGTAGAGGTCCGCCGTGTCGATGAACTTCACGCCGTGGTCCAGGCCGTGGCGAAGGAGGCGGTCAAAGGCCGGCTTGCCCATGCGGGTATGGTCGCACTGGCGGGCTGAGCCATTGTAGCCGGTGCCTTGCGCCAGCCGCGAGGTCTTGATGCCGGTCTTGCCCAAGGTAACGATGTCGCTTCCGGCGAAGCTGGCGGTCGTGGTTTCCGCGGCCGCGCCGGTTGCGTAGCCCGAAGCGGCCAGCAAGGCGGCGGACCCGGAGAGAGTGGTGGTGAGGAATTGTCGTCGGCTGTAATCGCGCATAACGGTTCTCGGTTCGGTTTGAAACCGGCGCGAGGCCGGTTCTAGTTAGCTACTTCCACAAATTAGCCAATATTAGTTGCATGCCGGGCTTCGCGCAACCCGACCGGCTGGCGCCGGCCCGTTTCTTCCCGGCGCGGGGCGCCGTCTTCGAGCCGCTCCCGTGGGACGCTCTTCTCCGAGGGTTTCTTGGGGGCAGCCTTCTCAGCCATAGGTCGTTACGACGATGGCGGCACTGTACGCCCGGCCCCGGGCGCCAGCAAGCGGATAACGGGCGCGCGAAACCAAACCACCGAGCCCACCTCGACGTTGCCCTTGCGACGGAAACGGCTACCATCCGACGGTCATGACCTGCTCTCCAAGCAACGGCCCGCGCCCTTTCCGGCAGGGGTTGGTCGCCGGATTACGCCTTCGCGTCCACCGTCGCCGATGCCCCCAGGCACGATGCGCTCCACTCCGCCCTCTTGCTCTGTGGATGGCCGTTTGCGCTGTCGCCTGCCTCCCCCTGCTGGCCGGTGACGCAGCCGTTCCACCCGCGCCTTTCGGGATCCAGGTCATCGACGAGCAGACCGGGCGCGGCGTGCCGTTGGTGGAGTTGGAGACGGTCAACCGGCTCCAGTTCATCACCGACAGCGCGGGTTGGGCCGCCTTTGCCGAGCTAGGCCTCATGGGGCAGAAGGTGTTCTTCCAAGTCCGCAGCCACGGGTACGAATATCCCAAGGATGGCTTTGGCTTCGCGGGCGTCGGGTTGGTCCCTGCGCCGGGCGGCAGCGCCACCATCCGGGTCAAACGCCTGAACGTTGCGGAGCGTCTATACCGGGTCACGGGCGAGGGCATCTATCGCGACAGCGTGCTGCTGGGGAAGCCAACCCCCATCCGCCAGCCTTTGGGGGCCGGCAAGGTGGTCGGCCAGGATTCCACCTTCGCGGTCTCGTATGGCGGCAAGCTCCGCTGGTTCTGGGGCGACACCTCGCGGCTGAGCTACCCGTTGGGGCACTTCTGGATGGCTGGCGCCACCTCGCGGCTGCCGGCCGATGGCGGGCTTGATCCTGCCCAGGGCGTGGATTTGGACTACTTCGTGGACGGGGAAGGCTTCAGCCGGCCCATGGCCCGGCTGGGGGTCGAGCAAGGCCCCATCTGGATCGACGCCGTTTGCACCCTCCCGGATCACGAGGGTCGCGAGCGCCTGGTCTGTCACTACGCCCACATGGAGTCGCTCGGGAAGATGCTCGACCATGGCCTGGCTGTCTATGACGATGCCCACGAACGCTTTGAGCGCCTCCAAGCCTTCCCCATGGACACCCTCTGGCGCTGGCCCGGTCAGGCCCATCCGGTACGCCACCGATCCGACGGCGTCGACTACCTGCTGATGGGGGAGGCTTCTCCCACAGTGCGCGTCCCCGCCACTCTGAACGCTTTCACCAACCTGACCGCCTTCGAGGCGTGGACCTGCCTGGAGCCCGGTTCCACGGCGGCCGATCCGAAGTTCCGCCGCGATGCGGATGGCCGCCTGCTGTATGCCTGGCGCAAGGATGCCCCGCCGGTGGACGCCGGGCTGGAGTGGCGCTGGCTGAAGGAGCAACGCCTCAAGCCCGAAGAGGCGTGCCAACTGCCCTTGGATGTCGAGTCCGGCAAGCCTGTCCGCCTCCACCGGGGTAACGTGGCTTGGAACGACTATCGCAAGTGCTGGATTCTCATCGCCAACCAACTGGGCGGCTCCTCGGAGTTGGGCGAGGTCTGGTACGCCGAGGCTCCGCTCCCCACCGGGCCCTGGGCGCGCGCCAGGAGAATCCTCACCCATGATCGTTACAGCTTTTACAACCCCGTGCATCACGCCTGTTTCGATCAGGCGGGCGGGCGGCTCATCTACTTCGAAGGCACCTACGCCAACACCTTCTCGGGAAACCCCGTCGCCACTCCCCGCTACGACTACAACCAGATCATGTACCGCCTCGATCTGGGCGATCCGCGGCTTGCGGCCGTGAGGCAATAAGCGGCTCGGAAACGCGGTGCCGGCTGTGGAGAAGCTCCGGAGAGGCTGTCTTCCGGTGCTGGGGCCGGTGGGGGGCGCCGGAGGTTGCTCCGGAACGCGACGGTCCGCAGGCGCGCTGGACGCGACGATGGCCTTCTGCGATAATGCCGGAAAGCACGCGTCCAGCCGTGTGATGCGGGCGGCCCCCTGTGGATCGCACCCTCCAACCTGAGCTCTGGGCGGCCCGCTGGCCATCAGCGGAAGCCGGACGGCCCCGCCACGCGCCCTTACAACCGCTGCTCAACCAGCCATGAACTCCCGAGTCAACCGCCGCAAATTCCTCTCCCATTCCGTGCTCGCCACCGCCGCCGCCGGCGTGACCGCCCACGCTGCCGAGGCCCCGGCCCAACCAGCGGCCCCGGGCAAGGTCGCCTTTGCGTCCAAGGGAACGCTGCCGACCGGCAAGCTCGGCAAACTTACCCTCAGCCGCCTCCTTTCGGGCGGCAACCTCATCAGCGGCTGGGCGCACTCGCGCGACCTGCAGTACATCCCCTCCCTGATGCGCGCGTACAACACTCCGGAGAAGGTGATGGACACCCTGCAGACCTTGGAGGAACACGGCGTCAACGGCATCATCGCCGACCCCGCCAAGAAGCCGATGGAGGTGTTCGGCCGCTACTGGAAGGAGCGCGGCGGCAAGATCCAGTGGATCGCCGAGGGCCATCCGGGCACGGACGATTGGAAGACCGACATCAAGCGCTCCATCGACTTCGGCGCCTCGGCCGTCTACGTGCAGGGGGTCATTGGCGACCGGTGGTTCAAGGACGGGCACCTGGACCTGCTGGGCAACTGCGTCGAATTCGTGAAGTCCCAGGGAGTGCCCGCCGGCATCGGGGCGCACAAGCTCGAGGTCATCATGGCCTCCGAGAAGAACGGCTACGGCGCCGAGTTCTACGTCAAGACCCTGCACCACAAGAATTACTGGTCCACCCGGCGGTCGGACCAGACGCTCGATGTGGTGGACAACCCGGCCGACAATTACTGGGACCTGGAGCCCGACAAGACCATCGCCTTCATGCAGGAGGTCGCCAAGCCGTGGATCGCCTTCAAGGTCCTCGCGGCGGGGGCCATCCGGCCGGAGTCCGGCTTCAAGTTCGCTTTCGAGAACGGGGCGGACTTCATCTGCGTCGGGATGTTCGACTTCCAGGTGGCGCAAAACGCCGACCTGGTGCGCAAGTTCGTGCCCGAGACGCAGACCCGGAACCGCGATTGGTACGGTTGAAACCGTCGCCGGCCGAAGTGGCGCCCGCGGACATCAGCGTTCGAGCTTGAGCAGCACCCCCTGCCCGGGGGCAAGCCAGACCTGTTCGCCGTCGAAACCTCCCAGCGCGCCCGAATATGGCGAGAGCTGTTGCAGCTTCCTCACCGGCGCGCGAAACTGGGGAGCGCAGACGGCGGACTTGGAGCAGTCCTTGTTCACCACCATCGTCCAGCGGGACCCATCCCGGTGGGTGAAATCCCCCACGAGGAACTCGCCGTTGAGCTTGGCGATGAGGCTTTGCTCGGAAGGCGCACGGCAGCCCTTGGGCACGCTGCCGAAGTGATAGACCTCGTCGGAGGTCAGTTCCAGCAGGGTGGGGCCAAGCTTCTGGACCTGCAGGTTCACGTTCTGCAGGTGGTGCCAGGTGGGGGTCTCGTGGCCAAACTGGTCGATGGCCGCCGCCCGGTAATTGCCCACTGCCGGGGCCATGTAGGTGAAGTAGCTCAGGCCGCGCCCGCCGTACGCCAGGGTGGTGTAGGCCTGGAACCGGAGGTCCGCCGGCCCCGGTTCCCGATAGTGAAAATGCGCCACGCCAAGGACAATGTTCCAGAAGACCACGTTGTGCCGGCGGCAGGCGGCGCGGACCGCCTCCAGGTTGGTCCAGTAGTTCTCGCGGACGGTGCCGTCGTCCATGAGCGAGTAGTTGTCGTAGCTGAGAATGCGCGGATGGCAGGTGGCGATGAACTGTTCCAGATGTTCGGCGTAAGTCGCCGTGCCCAGTTGCTCGCGGCTGGCGTAATCCGGGAAAAGGTTGATATACGGCCACTTGCCCGGGGAGAGTTCCTGGACGGCGCTGGCCACCACGTTCAGGCCCGGGAACAGGGCGGCGCCCGGCTCATCCCGCAGGTAATACCCATACACCGCCGGATGCCGGCCCACTTGGGCAACGAGGTTGCTGACGTTCCGGCGGGCCGTGGCTGCGTCCACTTTGCTCCAGTCGTATTCGGCGGTGCGCGCGTCCGAGACGATCGCCTGGAGTCCCGCCGCCCGGCAGTTGTCCAGGGCTTCCGGAGCGACAAACCCGGCTACGGTAAACCCGCAGTCGCGCACCCGTTGGAGGACGACGGGATCGTTGGGCATCCAGTTCCACGGCATGATGGGGAACACGTTGGTATCCGCGTAGACCGGCGCCGTGACCGCGAGCCCCACCGCCAACGGCATGGCGGCGGCAAGGAAGGAGGCGATGCGTTTCATGCCGCGACTATATCGCCATGAAGGGAAATGCAAAGCCCGGCCGGGAAAGAATCCCCGCTCAAGGGGGCACAAGACTCGCCTCGCGGCGCGAGGCGATGACGGTAGCCGTGGGCCTCAGCCCACGGGGCCGGGCGCGCCTCCGCACGCGTCGCGGAGCGACGCTTGACGGAACGACCCCGCCCGGAACCTCAGGCAGACACCCTTGGCCGAACACCCCGCCCGAAATATCCCTCACATCTACCGACACGACCGCCGCCGAAGGGCTTGACAAGACGGGTGGGGAAGCAGAGGTTGGCGGCGTCTGCCATGGGTTTCAAGTTGCACAGTTGCAAAAGGTTGTGTGAGCCAGGCGCGCGGCGCGCAGCGGTGACGCTGGCGTGGGTTGCCGGGCGCTTGCAGATGGGGGGCGTGGACGCACGCGTCGAACCTGCTGCGGGCCGCGTCTGCGCCTCGCGCCAAGTCGGCGAGACGGCGGAAGGAGTGCCAAAGGTGAGGACTGATCTCTCCATGACGAATCTACCAGGAGACCAAAATGCGCCGCGATGATCGGATGCGCGGAGCGGTTGTGTGTCTGCTGGGTATTAGCCTATGTACCACATCTGGCTGCAACGCAATTGGGAAGTGGATGTTTGTCAAGACTGTCGATAATATGAGCATCGGCCTTCTTGGATCTGCTCCAGGTGGCACGAATTGCATCGGAAAACATGTGTCGCTCAACCACACAAATTCCACATCTGATGTTGGGACTCCGGGAAGATAAAGATCCAGTCACCGCTGATCTCAAGGTACATTTACCGCGACATTCCAGAATCGTATTACGTAGGTAGCACGCCGAACGGGCTTCGGGGAACGGCTTCGGGGTCGGTCCTGACTATTGACACAGCAGCCGTTGTATTCTATCGCCACCCAGGCCTCGCCAGCTACGGATCGAGTTCGCAGGCGGGCTCTACCACGTGCTCCATTGTGGCGGCCGGCCCAAAGCCATCTTCCGGGACGACACGGATCGTCAGCGGTTCCTCGACACCCTGGCCGAGGCGTGCGCCAAGACCGACTGGCAGGTCCACGCCTCTGCCTCATGGGGCACGTCTTCCACCTGGTGGTCGAGACGCCCCGCGCAAAGCCAGCGAAGCGGCGAAAAGAGTGTCAAATGGTTCGAATTGCCCCCTTACCCGATTCCCTCTTGTCCACGATTTAAGCCAACGCGTTCATCCCGAGGTCACAGGAAACTGAAGGGCGGTGGGGCAAGGGGCTTTGCCGCTACGCCAAGTCGAACCACCCGCGCTGAGCTGAACTGCTCCACTCCGGCAGCGCGTTGAGCCGGCGGAGGCATTTCCACCTTACTGCTCGGACGGTGGGATAGACTACACGGCGGGCCGAACTGCTCGTGCTTCTGTGCCGCCTTCACCCGTCCCCGACCGCCGTCCGCGCCATGCTCCTCCAGCTTCGCCGAAGACCTTCCGCCTAGGCTGGGCTCGGCGCGGTGTAGGCTATCCTACCCTCCGAGCAGTAGATCGACAGAATCTGGTGGTCGCGTGCCCGGTTGTCATACCATCGCGGCATGAAAATGAGGTTTGGCATGGTTGTGGCGGCGGCCGTTTTCGCGGCGTTCGCTGCGGCGGCGGATTCGCCGCGGGTGATGAGGGTGCTTCCGGGGGAATACGCGAAGGACGGTTCGGGCCCGACGAGGGCGCTGCCGGCGGCGTGGGGGCTCCACTTCCGCAAGGGCGAGATGATCGGGTGGAAGCGCGCGTGGCTGAGGGTGATCGCGGAAAAGGCGGGGACGGCGTCCGTTACCGTGAACCGCGTATTCGAGCCGGTCGGGGCGGACCGCGCCAACCGGGAAGGGAACCGCGTCGTCGCGCCGACGACGGCGCCGGTGAAGCCGGGGGTCAACTGGGTCTGCGCGCCTTTCGAGGGACGCGCCGAACTCAGGTTCGAAGTCACCTGCGACGCCTCCGCCGCGT
>CAYYMW010000338.1:0-7590 GCA_964472515.1 uncultured Verrucomicrobiota bacterium
TGTCTGAGCCGACCAACTCGTCCGCCAGAACCACAATGGCGATCCGGCGGTTCCGCGCGCGGCCTTCCGGCGTGCTGTTGTCCGCCAGCGGACGGAATTCCCCGTAGCCGACCGCTCCCAAGCGATGCGGATCCACCCCGGCGTGCTCGCACAGGAAGCGCACGGCTGAAGTCGCGCGTGCCATCGACAGTTCCCAATTGCTTAGAAACTTGGTCCGGGCTGACGCGCGGATGGGAACGTTGTCCGTGTGCCCCACCACGTGAACCCGCCGCTGGGGGAATTGCGCCAGAACATCCGCCACCTTGCGCAGCACCGTCTCGCCTTCGGGCTTGAGGGTCGCCTCCCCGGAATCGAAGAGAATACGGTCCAGGATGTTGACCGTGAGTTTGCCCTGCAATTCGGAGATGGCAATGTCCTTGGATTCAAGCGCCCGGCGCATTTCCGCCTCGAGCCCGAGTTGGGCGTTGCGGTCGGAGGCGTGCTCCTGCTGGAGGCTCTCGATCTGGGCCTGCTTCTGCTCGATCTCGGTCTTGAGCGCCTCGGCTTGACGGAGGTTCTGTTCCGCCTTGCCCTGGGCGGCGGCGATTTCAGTTTGCAGGGACTTGACCTCGCCTTTGAGTTGGTGAGTCCACAGCGCTTGCAGGCCAACCAGCAGCATGGCTGTGAAAACGCCCACGAAGGTCCACATGTACTTCGGCACCATGGAGGTGAATGGAAAGCGATTGTCCGGAAAAGTCAATCGCACGGTGCGTGACGGCAGAGGGAGACTTACTTGGGGTGGTGCTCCGCCTCCACCTCCTTGCACCAGCCTTGGATCTGCAGATCGTTGAAAATGCGGCCCAACACGCGTCGCAGGAGCCCTTTCAGGTTCGCGTTGGTCAGGCCGGCCAAAGCCTGCACGGCGGTTTCGCGATAGGTCTCCTGCAACGCCAACGCACGTTCGTCCGCCTTGAGTTCGCGACACCACGCGGCAATCCGGGCTGAATCGAGTTTCTCCGGCAGGGTACGTTGCCAGACCGAAGCGAGTTGTCGCCGGCGTTCTCCGGAGGCGCGTTCGTGGGCCACGGAGAGCACGACGCTTGGCCGCAATCCCACTAGATCGTCGGAGTCTCCCTGTCCGCCCCAATCGCTGAGGTCATCGCGAATCTGGTATGCTATTCCCAGCGCCTCGCTGTAGCGGCCGATCACTTCCGCCACTTCCTCGTGTATGGCAAGGCCCGCGCTCAACGCCCCCAGCCGTAGCGCCACCTCAAACGCCGGCGCCGTCTTGTGGCGGAAGATGTCGAGCACCTTGGCGGTCGAAAGGGGCTGGGGCTTCCGCGTCCAGTCGAGTTCGGCCCCCTGGCCGCGGCAAAGCTGGCGTTGTCCCTGCGCTGCCACCGCGAGCATCGCCGCCCGCTGATCCGCCGCAAAGCCGCTTTCGGCGATCAACCGGTAGCCCTCCCCGATGAGCAGATCTCCGACGTTGATGGCCACCGGCACTCCCTGCTCCGCGTGGAGCGTGGGCTCCCCGTACCGATAGCCGTCATCGTCTTCGATGTCGTCATGCACCAACGACGCCTTGTGGAAACACTCGACCGCCACGGCAATTTGACGCAGCTCCGGGGGGAATGGCTGACCCCGATCCGCGCGCAGCGCTTCGAACACGGCGACCGCCAGGAAAGGCCGCCAGCGTTTCCCTGCGCGGGCAAGCCACGCCCGGCCCAACCGTTCGGTCTCGCCTTCGGGCGCACCCATGACGCGCTCCAACGATTCCGGCGTGAACCAGCTTTCGACTTCCTCGCGCAGCGCTCCCAGATCCAGCCGCCGCGTCTCGTCCTCGCTGGTCAGGTGGATGTAGTCCCAGACCCAATCGAGATCGACGTTAGTGTCGGCGCAGTCGTTCTGCAGCAGGGGGACCGCCACGCCGGGCACTGCCCCTGACTCCATGTACGGAAACGCCCGTTCCAGCACGCCCAGGCAACTGACCCCGATCACCGCCTCAATCCGTCCCGATTGGATCATCGACATCACCACCGCCGAACCCTCAGCGACCAGCACGGCGTAACCCAGCCGCTCGGCCTCCTGCTGGAGGTCTTGGATGGAACATAGCCCGCACTGCTTGCAGAGCAGGCCAAACTCATCGAAGGGCGCGGGGCACTTGCTCTCCAAGCGCAGGCACTTGGGCAGGAGCAGCAGACGTTTCTGGAACGGGATGGTGGCCAGGGTCTCCCGCCACATCTCGTTATTGATCAAGACGCAGAGGTAGTCCGCGTAGATGGGATCGCACTTCGCCATCTCGGCAACCCGGGCTGCGTGCCGGGCCAGTTCGGCCTGTGGCATGGGAGGTACCGGGGCGAACTCGGCCACGTAATGGCGGGCCAGTTGCACCAGCCGGTTACGTTCCGCCAGCGTCGCAGGGATATTACTCTGCGGGGGACGCAGCTTCTGCAACGGCACCAACTTGGGCAGATGGAGGGGCTCGAACTTCATTGCACCCAAGGACCTCCTGTGCCAGCACTCGCTGGATTGAGGTTGAGCGGGCGTTGCTCGCGGTCTGCGGCCAAATGGCAGCCGGTAGGCATCATCTGAAGACCTTTTCGCTCACGAACGATGGCTTTTCAAGTCTCATTCGACCGCTGCTTCCGGTGCTCGCGGGGCCTCCCGCAGTTGGAGTTCCAACTCCCTGGCCCGTGCGGCCGCGTTGGCGTGAAGGTGTTGATAGGTTCCAAAATCGTTAAACCACAAGTACTTGGTAAGTCGATAGCCCCAGTGCTGTTCGGGAATCTCGCGCCCCGGCAGCCATTGGCTGAACCGCGCCGGCATGGCCTCGATTTCACTCATCGCCCGTTGTCGCAACGTGGTGTCGCGAGCGCTGTGCTTGAGCACGAGGGCTTTCACCAAGTCAGGCCGCTCCAACACAATGCACCCACGGGTGGTGCGCCCGGCCAGCTCGCGGAAATCCTTGAGAAATGGCGAACTCCGCATGGTTTCAAATACTCCGCGCGGATCGTGAATGCTGTCCTTCGAGAATTGGATGATCGGGCAAGGCTCAATATCTCCGGTGGGGGCGATATGGTGGCTCATGCCCGTCACCATCGGACACAGCGCGCCCCCGCCGTGGTCGTAATAGGCATCGGCTATGCCAATCGGCTTGCGTCCGCGCATCTCGACCACAAACCGGCGCACCCGCAGAAGTTGATCGGGTCGCAGCGCTAACTCCAAGCTCATGCGCGGGCCTACCGGTCGGTAAGTGTGGTACCAGACGTAATGGGCGCCTCGACGAATCAACTCGTCGAGCCAAGCCTCGCTCAGCAGGTCGTCGATGTTGCTGGCACAAACACTCGTGGCCACCCCGGTCAGCAATCGGGCGTTCACGCTGTTCTCGAGCCCTTCCAAGCTCTTCCGGAAAACCTCCCGGTGCCCCCGGCGGGTGTCGCTGACCAGTTCCTTGCCCTCGATGCTGATGAGCGGGGACATGTTGCCCAAACGGCGCATGGCCGCTGCCACCTGCGGAGTGATGAAGTGGCCGTTGGTGAAGACCTGAAAGTAACAGTCCGGAAACGCCTCGCCCAAGGCCAGGAGGCCGGGGTGCAGAAAGGGTTCGCCTCCCAGCAAGCCGAAGAAGCTGTTCCCGTGATCCCGGGCATCGGCGATCATCCGCTTCAGCCCATCCAGATCGATCATCGTCCGGGGGCCATCCACATCTACCCAGCAGCCCTGACAGCGCAGGTTGCAGCTATTGATGATGGATATGTACAAGTAGGGAGGGAAGAACTCCCCCCGCTTGAGCCGCCGCTTGTGGCGCTCGATCGACAGAATCCCCTTGAGCCCGAAGTTCCAAGCGAATTTCGCGAGGCACTTCGGATCCGTGGTGCGCACCAAGCGGCTGACCAATCCCAACAGCATAGGCCTGAACCAATGTTTAGCCTCTGGGACGGTGATCGCAAGTGCGATCATCCGGATCTCATCGAACTGCAGCTTTCGGAGGGGGGCAATTGGATCGGGATGTTCTGCTCTATCCACCAAATGATGGAGAGGACCGTCCGTTTACGTCCTTTCGGCCCCATTTTCTAATGGAATGGTGGATGTTTCCGCGCGCAGCGGTTTGAGAGAATGGTACTGCAACATCACGCTCGGCGGTGGTCCGTTTGGTGGGTCTGACTTCCCCGGTGTGAAGGTTGGCTGTCACTCGGTCACAGTCAGACGCCAATCGGAGACGGGGGGACCATTAAACGGGCCGGCGAGGCTGGCGCAAGCCAGGCCTCGCGGCCCCAATTTTTTGACCCGCAAGAGTTCGAACCGAGTTAGAATTCCCGAAAAGTGCTTGCTAAGCGAGGCCTTACCGCGTATCTGTCCACGCACGACGCACGCGAGCGCCGCCCGGTGCTTGCGGACGTGGCAGTGCGCGCTTAGCTCAGCGGAAGAGCACTTCCTTCACACGGAAGGGGTCGCATGTTCAAATCATGCAGCGCGCACCATTCTTTTTTCCAAGGACTTACGTCGATTCGACTTGAGTGAGGTCATGCTTGTGGCAGTGACGCCGTATAGCGCCAGTTCCTATTGTCTGGGTCCTGGATTTCGGGGAGACTAAGCGGCAGTTGAGAAGGGAAACGCTATGCAGGTGAGACTCCGCGGGCGAGCCCGCCAGGTTCGGACGGTGGATTTCGATGAACGCGCCAACGCCGTGCTGCTGATTGAGCAACGGCTGTTGCCGCACCGCTTCGAGATCGTCGCCATCCCCACGTTCAAGGCGACGGCCCGGGCCATCCGGGACATGATCGTGCGGGGGGCGGGTGCCATCGGCGCCACGGCCGCTTACGGGCTGGCGCAAGGTCTGCGTGCCTTCCGGGGCGCCAACCTGACGAAGTTCGAGCGGCACACGGAGACCGTCTACCGCACCCTGGCGGAGGCGCGCCCGACGGCAGTGGATCCCGTGAACGCCATGAAGTGGATGCTGGGCGAGCTTGCCTCCGGTGCGACGGTGGCGGAGCGTCAGGCACTGGCCTTGGCTGCGGCGCGGCAGTTTGCCGACGAGGATGTCGAGCATTGCCGGGCCATCGGCGAGCACGGCGCGCCGCTGATTAAGGAAGGGATGCGGGTGTTGACCCACTGCAACGCGGGGTGGCTGGCGTTTGTCGATATCGGTTCCGCCACCGCACCCCTGTACGCCGCGCAGGCACAGGGCCGCCGGTTCCACGTCTATTGCGACGAAACCCGACCTCGGTGTCAGGGGGCGAGTCTGACCGCGTGGGAACTGGCCCAGCAGGGCGTTTCCCATCAAGTAATCGCCGACAACGCCGCCGGCCACCTGATGCAGCGGGGGGAGATCGACTTGGTGATCGTAGGCAGCGACCGCGTGGTGGGCCGGACGGGGGACGTGGCCAACAAGATTGGCACGTACACCAAGTCCGTGCTGGCCGCACGCCACCGTATCCCGTTCTACGTGGCGATCCCGCTCTCGACGCTGGACTGGAATCTCAAGTCGGGGCTCGACATCCCCATCGAAGAGCGCGGTGAGGCCGAGGTGCTCGGCGCCTGGGGCGTGACTTCCACCGGTCGACGGCAGCAAATCCGCGTGGCCAATCCCACCAGCGGGGCGCGCAATCCAGGCTTCGATGTCACCCCTGCTGAACTGATTACCGGCATCATCACGCCGGCGGGCATCTTCAAGCCACGGGAGCTTTGGCGGCAGCGGGCGTTGCTGGCGGGCAACGCATCATCGCCGCACCCAGCCATGGGCCGGTAGGCAGTTCGCGGGACCGCTCAGGTGGCGATCGCTGCCGTCCTTTGCCGCCTTCCGCCGATGCTGCGGACGGCGGCTGGCTTCCGTCGTTGCAGGCCAGGTCGGGAATCGAATTCGGCAAGGTTCCCAGTGGACTTGCCCCGGCCTTTCCTCTAAAGCCTAGCCATGCAGCGCGTCAGTCTTCGCGGGAAGGTATCGGCAAGCTTGGTTTGGCTGACCTTCGCCCATGCGTGCCTCGGCCTCGTCGCCGCCAACCCCGGCGAGGGCGTCGCCGTCTGCAACGTCATCTGGGACACCCCGAGCACCAACTCCAGCGGTTCCATGCCCCTCGGCAATGGTGAGGTGGGGCTGAATGTCTGGGTCGAACCGACCGGCGATGTGCTCCTCTACGTCGCCCGGACCGATGCTTGGGATTCGCATGCACGGCTGCTCAAGTTGGGCCGCGTCCGGTTGCACCTGGACCCGCCGCTGCTCGGGGCGGGCAAACCGTTCCGGCAGGAACTGCGTCTCCAAGAGGGTGCGATTCAGATCGAGGGCGGCGAACCCGGTCGACGCGCGAGCTTGGCGCTCTGGGTCGACGCGCATCGACCGGTGGTTACCATCGAGGGCACCAGCGAGGTCCCGGTCGTCTTCCGCGCGAGTGTGGAGCTCTGGCGCACCCGGGAGCGGCCGTTGACCGGTGAGGAAGCCGCCAGCGTGGACCAGTTCGCTGCCAATGAGCCCGCGCGTGTCTACCCGGACACCGTGGTCTCCAACCTGGCGGACGCCGTGGTTTGGTACCATCGCAACCCCCGTTCTATATGGCGGGCGACCCTGGAGCACCAAGACTTGGGCAAGCTGACTGTCTTGGAGCAGGACCCGCTGTTGAACCGCACCTTTGGCGGCCTGCTGCGGGGCGAGGGGTTCACGAAGGCCTCGCCTGTCGCCCTGGCCACCAACCCGCGCACGAACCTCTGGCTGAACCTCGACACCTTGACCGCGCAAACCGCCACCGCTGCCGATTGGGTCACCCGGATCCAGCGCGATGCCGCCGGAACCGACCGGGAGAAACCGGAGAGCCGTCGGCATGCCCACCGGGAGTGGTGGGGTCAATTCTGGGGGCGCAGTTGGATCAGGATCGACAGCACCCGTGCTGGTGACGCCCGGGCCAGGGAAACCGGGGCGCTGCTTACGCGCGCCTGCGTCTGGCAACGGTTCATCAACGCGTGCGCCGGTCGGGGCCGATACCCGATCAAGTTCAACGGTTCGCTTTTCACGGTAGAAGTGCCGGGCCAGTTCGATCCGGACTACCGGCGCTGGGGCGGTTGCTACTGGTTCCAGAACACACGCTTGGTCTACTGGCCCATGCTGGCCTCTGGCGATCACGACCTGATGCTGCCCCTGTTTGGCATGTATCGCGAGATGCTCCCCTTGGCCCGCCAGCGAACCCGCAGCTACTTTGGTCACGAAGGGGCATTCTTTCCAGAAACGCTCCATTTCTGGGGGGCTTACTTCAACGGCGGCTCGGGGTATGGCTGGGAGCGCGTGGGCGAGCCGGTCGGGCGTCCGGTTAACCGGTATATTCGGTACTACTGGTCGGGTGGGATCGAACTGCTCGCGCTGCTCCTCGATTACTACGGTTTCACCGGCGATGAAAGGATTCTGAAACAAGACCTGCTACCCTTGGCGCAGGCGGTTCTCGATTTCTACGCCAGGCATTTCCCACGCGAGCCCAACGGTCGCATCCTCTTCGCCCCGGCTCAGGCGCTTGAAACTTGGTGGGAGTGCGAGAACCCTCTGCCGGAGGTGGCCGGGCTCCGCTTCGTCCTGAGCCAGTTGCTTCGCCTTCCGGATGGCCTGCTCAGTCGCGCTCAAGCAGCTGGGTG
>CAYYMW010000339.1:0-7586 GCA_964472515.1 uncultured Verrucomicrobiota bacterium
GTCTTGGTGGCAGGCTGGGGCTGGAGCTTGGCCAACTCCCGCGCCTTCCGGGCCTGCTCGCTCTCGTAATGCTTGAACATCCCGATGATCGTGAACGGCATGCCGTTCATGTAGATGGTCTCCCCCAAAGGGATGATCTCGTGTCCCACCTCCTCGGGCGAACCGAACAACTCGTCCCGGGTGGCGGTGCCGATGACGCACACACTGCGGGCCATCTCGTCATCGATTTCGTTGAACATCCGCCCGTGCTCGACCACGTGCTCGGACATTTCCAACGCCACCGGCCACACGCCGACGCACGCGAAGGGGCGGAAGCTCTTGCCGTTGGCGGAAATGGCCGGACGCAGCCGCATCTCGGGCGACAGCCGCGTGGCCAGCGGCGCGCTGGCCTGCAAGGCGTAGACATCGTTGATGGTCACCCCCACCGCCTGGTCCCGGAGGTGCCGCTGCTCGACCGGCAGCTCCTGCGGTTCGATGCGCACCTTTTGAAGCCCGCCCACCGCGATCAACGCCTCTTTGGCCCCCTTTTCCATCCCTTTCACCAAGGCGGACATGGCCACGAGGCTGGATACGCCCAGAATGATCCCCAGCATCGTCAGCAGCGACCGGAACTTGTGCGCCCAAATCTCCCGGAATCCCACCGCGATGGTGGTGCCCAGGTTGAACGACGAATGTCGCAACGCTTCCGACGAAAGATGGAGGGACTCCGGGTTCATCGCGGCGGTGGCTTCACGCTGGCGGCGCGGCGGAAAGGGCTGGGGCTGGGGCACGGTCCAGCCCCGCCAGCTTGGCGTCCACCTTCTCGGCCACCTTGCCGTCGCGGATTTCGATGCGACGGGGCGTCACCGCCGCAATCTCCGGATCGTGCGTGACCAGGACGATGGTCCGCCCTTCCTGGCTCAGGCGGCGGAACAGCGCCAGAATCGCTTCGCCGGTGTGGGAGTCGAGGTTCCCGGTCGGCTCGTCGGCGAAGATGATGCGGGGATGGTTGACGATCGCCCGGGCGATCGCCACGCGCTGCTGCTGGCCGCCGGAAAGCTGGCTGGGCCGGTGCTTGCTGCGATTCTCCAAGTCCACCGCCTTGAGGGCCTCCATCGCCCGCTGGCGGCGTTCGCGCCCCGAGATGCCGCTGTAGATCATCGGCAACTCGACGTTTTGCAGGACGTTGAGCTTGGGCAGCAGATTGAAGAACTGAAACACAAAGCCGATCTTGCGGTTGCGGATCGAGGCCAGTTCGCGCGCCGACGCATTCTGAATCATCACCCCGTCGAGGTTGATGGTGCCGTGCGTGGGGGAATCCAGGCAGCCCAGGATGTGCATCAGGGTGGACTTGCCGCTGCCCGAAGGCCCGATGATGGAGATGAACTCGCCTTGGTGAATATCCAGCGAGACATCGTCCAGCGCCCGGATCTCCTCGCCGCCCAGGAGGTAGATCTTGCTGACGTTCCGCAACTCAACCAGCGCCATAAGTTCTCGCAGAAAGCGGTTCCCTAGCGCGCGGCACTCGTCGGGGCCGGCGCGGCGACCGCCCCCGCCGGCCGGTTCGTCGTCGTGGCGCTGGCGACCGCCACCGTGCCGGTGCGCGAGAGGCCCCCGGCGGGCGACCGCGCCACCACCGTGTCGCCGGTGCCGGGTTTCAACCCCGCGACCGCCTTGGATTGCTTCTCCTTTTCCTCTTTCGGCATTTCCAGCGAGACCACATCCCCCCCGGTGAGTCCGCTCTGGACTTCGGCATAGAAGAAATCCGACACCCCGATCTCCACCGGGCGGCGCTCGAAACCCTCGCCCTTTTGCACGTACACAAACCGCTCGCGCTGCTGGGTTTCCGGATTCATCTCCGTGAACACGGCGGCCAGCGGCACCGCCAGCACGTTCGCCGCGGAGGCTACGGGGATCTTGACGTTGGCGGTCATTCCCGGCCGCACGCGCTGGTCCACATTGCGCAACAGGATGCGCACCGCGAAACCCTTGATGTTGTTCTTGATGGTGGCTTGGGGGGCAATCCGCTCCACCGTCCCCGTCACCTTCAGGCCGGCGACCGCTTCCACCACCACTTCCACCTCCTGATCCACCTTGAGCCGCGGCACGTCTGCCTGGTTGACGTGGGCGTTGATGATCATCGAGTTCAGATCGGCCACGGTCAGCACTTCCGTCCCGCTGTTGAAGCCGCCCGAACCGGAGACGGCCTGGCCGATCGACACCGGCCGGGTCAGCACCGTGCAATCGAACGGGGCCTGCACCTTGGTTTTGGTGAGGCGTTCGTCAATGATCGCCAATTCGCGGCGGGCCCGCTCGACCGAATTCTTGGCCAACTCGTAGGCGGTCTTGGTGTTCTCGTAGAGTTCCTGCGAGATCAGGTTCTCCGCCTTGAGTTGCTCGGCCCGCTTGTAGTTGCGATCCGCCTGCTCCAACTCCAGTTGGGAACGTTCCACCGAAGTAGCTGTGGAGGCGCGCTGGTTCTGCAACTCTTTGTCATCCAACGCAAAAAGCAGGTCTCCCTTCTTGACCCGGTCACCCAGGTCGACCACGAGGGTTTGCAGCAGACCGTTGATTTCGGGGCGGACGGACACTTGCTCGGCGGGGGTGATCTCGCCGGCGGCGTTGACGCTGAAATTAATGTTGGTGGTAATGACCGGACTGGTGGTCGCGCGGGTCGGTTGGGCCGCCAGCTTGGCACGAATCTGCCATTGCTGCCAGCCATAGTAGCCAGCGTACCCTACCGCAATCAGCACAACCAACAGGAGCAGTTTCTTCATGGCGCGGAATCACACGACCAGTCGTCCCTAACACCGTCGAACGACAATACACCCGCCCGTGGCGGGGGCCAATCCAGCGAAGTGTGTCCCTTCCCGTGCCAACCGCTCTACGTGACGGCGGCTGAACAGGTCAGACCGGTCGGGTAATAGACGCGAACTCCTTGGCGGACATTCACTTCAAGACCGTCCTTGTGGCGACGGGAGAAACGCCCATATCTCCCGCCAAGATGAAGCGGTCGAGCGCGGCTTCGATGCGCTGCTAACTATTGTGGGCCAAACAGTTTGAGGGTGTTGGCTGCATCCAGAATCAGTCTGGCCTCACCGTCGCTTCGGACCAGGGCCACCGAGTTCCCCCCCACCAACCCCAGCAGACCGTCGTCCGATAGAACCCCGTAGCTGGGCTCCTGAGGAGCGGTTTCCACCCAAACCAATCCAGCCGCATCCGAGGTTGCCAACGCAGGCTCCTGCCGGGACGACACCACGAACTCGTCAGATGTCAGGGGCTTGCTGGCGACCACGGCAAACGTCGTTGGAAGCGGGTCAGGGCCGGCCACGGACGGTGCCACCGGTCTCGGGGCCAAGCCCTGCCACCTGAGCAGGCCCAGGAGCAGGACCGCCGCAAGCACGGCTCCGGTCCGCTGCCAGTACCGCCGGCGGCGTCGATGACGCACGGCCCCAAGGGTTAAGGCAAGCGATTCGGATCGAAGATCGTGGCTATCGGCCAGCACCGATTCCATGACATGGCGAAAGTCAGCAGGCATGTTTCAGACGGGCCAAAACGGCCTCTTTGAGTTTCTTGCGGAGACGCCCCAATCGCGATTCGACCGCCTTTTCCGTCTCGCCCCGCTCCTCCGCCAATTGGCGAACCGACACCCCTTCCCGATACTTGCGGTCTATCAGTGCCCGATCCTCGCCCTCGAGTTGCGCCAGTTCGCTCCCCAGCAACTCCGTCAAACGGTGATCGGGGTCAACTTCGTCCTCGTCCGGCGCCTCCGGCGCCCCGCCCAGCCAGCGCACCAAGAACGCGCGATAACGTCCACCCTTGCGCTGTTCATCCACCACCACGGAACGGGCCAGGCGCTTCAGCCACCCCCAAAGGGCGGCTTCCTCATCGAAGCGCTTCATGTACCGCACCGCGCGGATGAACGTGAGCTGGACCGCTTCCCGCGCGGCGCTTTCCTCCCCGCGGCACAGCACGAGCGTGTAACGGTGCAGCCGGTCGAAGTATCTGGCGTGGAAGTCTCTCCACGCATCCTCGTCCCCGGCCGCCAAACGGCGGGTGAACAGGTCAGTCTCCCCGGGCGGTGCGGGCGGCAGGGCGGGCACCGCGTCGACAAGGGAGACTGGACAGCTCGATTCCAAAGGGACTCCCCGGCAGTGGCTTATCGATTCTGGGGAGCCGAAGTCGGCGGCATCACCGGTGGCCGATACGGGATGGTCCGTCCCGCGGTGGGCAGTTGCTGGAGCACCTCGCTAACGACGTTCAGTTTCTGCTCCGGACCCGCGACAATGAGCAGCTTGGTGTCCTTGTGGAAGGTCAGTTTCGGTTGCTCGCCGTCGTTGTGGAAGAGAGGTTTCGGTTGTTCGGCGTCATCGAGCATCTTCCACCCGGTTTGGATCGCCGTGGTGATATCCTCCACTTTGGTGCCGGTTTCCAGGTAGGGCGCGAGCTGAAAGAACCGCAACGCCACGTACGGCTTGCCGGGAGGCTCCGGGGGGCTCTTGGGCGCTCCTTCGTGATAGAACACCCAAATGGCGTCTTCCGTGTGGGCGCCTTTGGTGCGAAAGCCCGAGCGCTCGTTATAGTTCTGGATGTTCATCTGCTGCGGCACGCCGGGCCCGCCAAAGTAACCCGTAGGCGTCCGCCGTTCGACCAATCGCGTGCTGGCAATCTCCAGCGCTTCAAACACTTGCACCACGGTAACTTGCCGGACCTTCATGGCTGGCAGTCTGACCTCCTTGTGTTCATCGGGGACGATGGCATTCACCTCCTTCCCCAAGGCCTTGGAAATCGCCGCCACAAAAGTCACCGGGTCGCCCCCCGGGAAGTCCAAGTCGAACCGGGTAGCTTCAGGCTCGGGCTCAGCCTGGCCAAAATAACCGAATGCGGCCGACGGTTGGGCGGGCGGGACCGCGCGGACAGCCGCGGTAGGTGCGGTGGGCGCGGCCGGTGCGGCGGGCGCGGGTGGCGCGGCAGGCACAACGGGCGCGGGTGTCGGGTTCTCTTGCGCCAGCAGCAAGGGCCCGGCCGCCATCGCCAAAAAGGAGGTCAACTTGGTCTTCATAGGTTTCGCATCGTACGCATCTTGTTCCAAACCCTATACGATGCTCAACCCCAAATCCCTCGCTTGGTTCCGGTCTGCCGGTTCGATTCCGCCGGGCACGTCGCCCCGATGGGCGCTCCTCCCGGGCCGGGCGGCTTACGATCACGACGTCGCCCCCTCCCGCTACTGCCGGGCAGTTTCCATACTCCGCGGGGAGGCGCGCGACGCTCCCGTTCGCGTGGGCAGGAAGTGACGCTCCCGAAAAAGAAGCGTGGGCCGCCGGGCGGCCAGAGGAACCATAGGCACCTCCGACCCGCCCGGCGGCGCTGAACCCGACCAAACCGCGTGTTACTTGTTGCCCGCCGTGTAGTTGACGATGGTCTGCACAATGCCATCGCGAACCTGATTGTCCGTCGAGCCAAACGACCAACCGCCGGACCACGCGTTGTTGCCTTTCCAGAAGTCGGGATTGGCGATCACCTCGCCCGTCGAGCTATCGGCGTAGTCGACATGCATCACCAGATCCGAACCGCCCGCCATGGCCCCCAGCCAGACCCGGGAGCCCACGCTCACCAGGCGGATTTCCTTGACGGTGGGAGTGATCTGGAGGGTGCGCTCGGTGGACTTCGAGAAGTCCGCCCCGGGAGCCAACACGGTCAACTCCGGGAAAAGCGGCTTCAAACCGGCCTGCAACATCTCGTTGATGCGGCGGGCG
Source organism: uncultured Verrucomicrobiota bacterium (assembly GCA_964472515.1). Classification (GTDB taxonomy): domain Bacteria; phylum Verrucomicrobiota; class Verrucomicrobiia; order Limisphaerales; family J093; genus CAYYMW01. The sequence goes on from CAYYMW010000339.1 coordinate 5,736, forward strand.
TGCTCCTGATTGCCCTTGTTCTTGGCGTCCTTCTCCGACAGGGAGACCGGCTTCAATTCGGCCCGTTTGAACTCGCCGAACCTCACCTTGGTGGGGTTCGCGGCGTAATTGGACCGGTCGCCTTTCTTGGCGGGTGCGGCCGGCTGCTCCTGCGGCGCGGCGGCCGCGGATTCGGACTTGTTCGACGCGCAACCGGTTAGCAGCGCGACGCCGACAAGCAGCGTTCCTAGCCCTGCGTTTCGGAGTGTGTTTTTCATGGGAGGGGTGCCTTTGGTTGGTTGGTTGACTTGCCGGCAGAGGGCATCGTGGTTTCCCAGCCCTGCTGAAAGGGGCTTCTGCGCAGCACTCCAGTAATCAAGCACTGCTTGCCGCGCCCTGCAAGGCTATCCGCGCTTCCGGGGGGGCGGAGCCTTGCCCCAGCCTCCCCCAGTCAGCCAGAGGGCCTTTCGTCCTCCGCCAACGTGGCGCTGGTGGCAGGGCGAACGCACGGCCCACAAACTGACCAGCCTGGCGGAGCAAGCTTAGCGGCAATCGTCCTTCTGGAGAATGCGCACGCGGTCTTGCTTCTCGCCCTTCAGGAAGTCGCTCTTGATCTCGGCCACCCGCTGCGCATTGCGCTGCTCATAGGAGACGGCATGTTCGTTGCGGTTCATGCCCACGGTGCGTTTGGCCCGGCGCTCGAACTCGGCCAACCGCGCCCGCCGCGGATCCGTCTTGGTGACCGGCATCAGCTTGATGTTGGCCTGCACCCATCCGGGCGCCACGTCGACCATGATGTCGTAAACCTTGTTGGCCTCGACACTGGCCTTCACCACGGACACCGACTCGGCCCAGCCGACGAGCACCACATCGCCCGGGTCGCACACGTACTGGAACATCGAGCCGCCCGGGATATCGCAAATGAACTGACCGTCGATGTTGAAGATCGGGTACTTCACTCCGCCGCCATAGTTCGAGGGGCGGTGCACGTTGATCAGGGCCTTGCCGGCCGGAGGGGCCGGTTGGCGGGGCACCACCGCGATGTGCTTGGGAAGGCCGCAACCGCTCAACCACAACAGGGGCGCCAGCAATCCCAGCGTCAACGCCCACTTCCGCATCCGCATCGACATACCTCGCACAGTCATATCGTCACTCCATCGTCTTGCCGGGGGCGGGCGGCGATTCTCCGATCCGGCACTGGGTCGGGCCGCCAGCAGTCCCCCGTCTTGGTTTTGGTTGTCCAGGCGACCCAATGCGCTTGCTCGGATGAGACTACGCTAGGGCGATCCACCCGGGCCGTCAACGTCCAACTGGCCTCGGCAGGCTCTGAGCTCCCCCTCGACCCGCACGGCCGTACCCGGCGGTCCTCTCCACCGGGCGAGTGGGGCGGTGAGGCCGGGCAACTCGGATCGAGCCGGCACCCGCCATCCTGTCCTTCGCTTCTCCAGCCTTCGCGGCGGAGTCATTCCCCTCCTGCTCGCTCCGGCCTTCCCGTGTTGAGAACCACAAAGCAGGGCGGCCCGGCATTCTTGACAGCGCGCGCCGCACTCTGCATGCTCGTTACAGTCACACTCGGAAGCGGCTGTCCCATGTTGGGATTACGGCCGCATACTGGGTTGCGGACGGGTTACGCGGGCTCCTGAGAGGGCGTTCGCGGAAAGGGGGAACACCAAACCAAAAGGCTGAACAGATGAAACATCGGTTGACCGCATCCGTTGGCATCGGGGCGTGTGTCCTGGCGGCCGTGGCCGTCACCATCGCTGAGGCGCAGGAGTTCGAACGCAAAAGCACCGTGGAGGTCTTTGCCTCGGGCGCCTACCTCCTGAACGGCAGCGCCGATTACGATGGTCGGGATTACGAGTTCAACGAGAC
>CAYYMW010000340.1:0-7543 GCA_964472515.1 uncultured Verrucomicrobiota bacterium
CCCCTCGCCAGCCCGGCTTGGTTTGCTTTTCCAGTCCTTGCGCCCCTGTGCGGCGGGTATGGACGAACCTCGCCCGCTCACGATACACTGCGAGCCCATGCACACGGGCTCGCACAACCTAGCGGTGTCAGAACCCTCCGCCGCGCCGGCACCACCGGCGCGCTACCGGGGTGAGGTGGCCTTTCTCTACGCCTACGACCTGGCGTACGAGATGACCCGCGAACCCCTCCACGAGTTGCTGGGCCAACCGGTGGCGCAGTTCGCGATGGATGTCAGCAAGCGGAGCCCGCGCCAGCTTCTGTTCTACCGGCCGCAGATGGTCCGCCTGCCCGCGCTCGAACGGGTCGGGCCACGGGGGCCGGTGCGCGTGGAACGCGCGGTCAAACTCCTGCCCATGGGGGCGATCACCATCACCGCGCGCGTTCCCTTCGAGGTCGGCAGTCTGGACGAACTGGTGGTCTATCACGACCTGGCGTTTCGCAACGGCACCCTCCAGCAGGAGGTTCGACAACTGGCGGAGGAGGTCTTCGCCGCGCTCGGCCCCCGGTTGGTTCGTCCCGTCGAGCGCCTGGCGGACGACGAGGCCTACACCGTCTTCTGTCTGAACGCGCCGGCGGGGAACGAGGCCGCCGAGCAATGGCTGGCCCGCAACCGCCGCCAAGTGGCCGCCCTCCTCACCCAGGAGAGCGATCCCGACAGCCTCTCCCGCCAGGAAGCCCAGGAAAGCACCAGCATTTACCTCAGTTATTACGAACAAGACCTGGTGGTGGTGGACTGGGATGCCGCCCTGATTGTGGACGAACCCAAGGACTTCGATGAGACCCTCTACCTGATGGAACTGGCGAACCTCCAACTCGCCGAACTCGAAGCCTACGACCGCCTCCTCGACCACGCGGTCGAGCGCGCCTACCGCGACCTGGCCGCCGCCGCCCGCGGACGCACCGGCGTGATCCGCGAACTGCGCGAACTGCGCATCGACCTCTCGCGCCTCAGCGACGAACTCTCCAACATCGGCAAGTTCTTCGGTGACTGGCATCTGGCGCGCACCTACTCGATGATCGCCCGCCGGTTCCACCTCTCCGAATGGCATCACTCCATCGAGGAAAAGCTCCACACCCTCGACGACCTCTATGAGATCCTCAAACACGACGAGAACAACCGCTGGATGTTGATCCTGGAAATCACCATCGTCTTGCTGTTCGTTATCGACCTGGCGCTGCTCTTCGCCGGGCACCGCTGATCCCGCCCTCGTTGCGCCTCCCATGCGAAGTCCCTCGATCCAGCGCGGCCGCCCAACCCCCTCCGCCCCGCCGGCAGAGCGGAGGTGTTCGGTGCACTCTCCCGCGTTGCGCCTGTGCCGCCGGTTTGCCGTTGCTTGGGCGTGAAAAGCCCTTTCGAGAGCCTGGCCACCGAGCGATACCTGACCATGGGGGATCGGGCACGCGTCCGGGTGCTTGAGTTCGTATCCGCCGTTGAACCTGCGGCGGGCACGCTGCTCTTGGTACCGGGATGCGCCACCGTGTTTCCCAGTTGGGAGCCAGCCGTCCGTCTCCTGACGCACCGCTTCCGGGTGCTGTACTTCGAGTCCCGCGAAAAGGCCTCCAGCCAGATGCCCGACCGCCGCACCGAACGCGGCATTACCCTGCATCGCATGGCGCAAGACCTGGGCGAACTCTCCGCCCAACTAGACCTCGCACCGGGCGGCTGGCACCTGCTGGCCTCCTCGACCGGCAGCACCACCGCCCTCGAGGCCCTGAGCCTGGGCTGGCTGAAGCCGGCCGGCGCCATCCTGGTCGGCGCCATGCCCACCCAGCGCGTCAGCCGGCTGGCCGCGTTCTTCACCGGTTGCACCCCCACCCCGCTGAAACGCTTCTCCCTCGTCTTTTACCGCCTCTACCTGCGCTGGGTCTACGCGGACCCCCGCCGCCATCCCACCCAGTACGCCAAGTACGCCCGCGCCGCGGACGAAGTCGAACTCCCCAAGATCCGCCCGCTGCTCAAGGAGATGAGCCGTCACAATTGTCTGCCCATGGCTCCGCAAGTGACGGTGCCGTGCCTGGTAGTCGGCGCCTCCTCCGACGGGATGCATACGCTCGTGGAGTCGCGCCGTCTCTGCCAAGCGCTGCCAGACGGGCGCTTCGTGGATCTTGGCAGCAACGACGCCGCCCACGGACAGCCGCTGGTCGAGGCCATGGAAGCCTTCGTCCGGGAACACCCGTCAGCAAGCCCTGCTGCGCCCAGAATCCCACCCGCATGAAGTCGCCCTACCCCATCTTCTTGCGTTGGGTCACCGTCCACGGCGCCCGCCGCTGGTGGCTGAAAGGGGTCGAGGGTCTGCATCACGTGCCCCGCCAGGGACCCTGCATGGTCATCGCCAATCACGCGAGCTACCTGGATTTCATGATCCTCAGCGCCGTGTTCGAGCTCGACTTGGGCCATATCCTCCGCTTCTGGGTCAGCGAGCGCATCTCCCGGCACTGGTTCTTCCGCCATTACTGCGGGCCCGCGCGGTGCCTCGAGGTGAGCCGCGAAGGCATCAAGGCGGCCTGGCGCGAGTCCGTCCATTGCTTGTCGCACGGCGGCGACTTCCTCTGTGTCTTTCCCGAAGGCACGCGGACCCGCACCGGCCAACTCCAGAGTTTTCGCCTGGGGTACTTGCGCCTGGCCGCCGAAAGCCAGGCCCCCATGGTCCCCGTTCGGCTGGAAAACGCCTTCGACGCCTGGCCGCCTCATCGGGTCTTTCCCAGGCGGACCCGTGTCAACCTGGTGTTTCACGAACCGGTGGTCGTGCCACGCGACCTCTCCACCGACGCCATGCGCGTTCTGAACCAGGACCTCCGCCGCCGCTGCTTCGGCGTCGCGGACTGACCTGCCATGTGGTTCCGCCTTCGCCCCGATATCGGCTACCGCCAGTTGGCGTACGGCCTCGCCGCCTGCGCCCGGCCATGGAACCGCACGGCACTCTTGGCCGGCCTCGCCCGCCTGTGGGCTGGCCCGGACCATACCTTTGTCTGCCTTTCGGTGCGCACGGGCTTCGACCTCCTGCTTCAGGCCCTGGCGCTGCCCCCCGGCAGCGAAGTGGTCATCACCGCGCTCACCATTCCGGACATGGTCACCATCGTCCAACGCCATGGCCTGGTCCCCGTGCCATTGGACATCTCTCCCGGCACCCTCGCCCCGACTCCCGAGGCCCTTCAACGCTGCCTGAGCCCGAGAACCCGGCTCGTCGTCTTGACCCATCTCTTCGGCACCCGCATTCCTGTGGAACCAGTCCGTGAAGCACTCGCTGGCCGCGACATCCTGCTCATCGAGGATTCCGCCCAGGCCTTCGACGGCTCGGAGACCGGCCATCCGGCAGCGGACGTCTCGATGTTCAGCTTTGGGCCCATCAAGACCACCACCGCCCTGGGAGGAGCCCTCTTCCGGATCAAGGACTCATCCCTGCTGCGCCACCTCCAACAACTGCAGGATGCGCTGCCTCGCCAGAACCGCCGCGAGTACCTCCGGCGAGTCTGCAAATACACCCTGATTCGCCTCGCCTCCGGTCCGACCATCTGGGGGGCCATCACCTGGTTCTGCGGCCGGCGGGGGATTGACTATGAGCCTGCCGTTACCCAGGCAGCCCGCGGGTTCGCCGGTCCCGGGGATCTCCTCCTTCGCATCCGCCGCCAGCCCTCTACTCCGCTCCTGGCCTTGTTGCGGCACCGGCTCAGGCAGGTCGATGGGGCGGCCCTCGCCCGCCGGCGCGCTCACGGCCAGCAACTTGCCGCCCGGCTTCAATCCCACTTCAGGCTGCCCGGCGCCTCCGCCCCCGTCCACTCCTACTGGCTCTTCCCCCTGTTAAGCGAACACCGCGCCGAACTGATCGCCCGCCTGCGGGAAGTTGGCTTCGACGCCGCCCAACACCATACCCTCGGTGTCGTGCCCCCACCGCAGCCCACCCAGTTGGGTGCCAGCACCCAGGCCCAGGCCCTGCTCGCCCAACTTCTCTTCGTCCCCGCCGGCGCTACCCTGCCCGACCGCGAACTCGCGCGGCTGGGAGAACACCTGCGCTCCCTGACAGGCCAACCCTAGGACGGTGACCCCCACAGACCCCACCTCGACCCGCAGCCAGCCCTTCGGCATCATGCGCACTTCGTCTTGACGCCCACGGCCAACAGCAGCCGATAACTGGACTCGATACACTTCGCCGGGGCGGCTGTAACAAGGCAGGGGCTCAACCGGTTCGAGGTGGCGTCAACGGGCGCGCTGATTTGGTGCAGCACGCCAAGCCTCACCGGACGCGGCAATTGCGCATCACGTTGTCCGAACGCCGTACCCCATCACCGCGGAACTTGTCCCGCTGCCCAACGGTAGACGTTCCTCAGCAAGATGGTTCCGTCCGCGCGGGTGTAAGGGCGCAGCGCCTCGGCCAAGGTCCGGCGCAACCGGTCCGGTCCCACGGCCTGCAAGGCGGGTTGGTAGTTGCCGGCCGAGGTCTGGGCACGCCAGAACGCCTCAAAGTCCGCGTATTGAAAATCACACTGGCTGCCCCCCTCGGCGACATCCACCAGCCCAATCTGGGTCAGCAGGCCCGCCAACGCTCCGTCCGCCGACCACGCAAACGGGCCGCCCCCCGGGGGTCGTTGTGGCAGTGCGCCTGCGACGGCCGCGAAGACATCCCGCATTTCACATTCCTCCGGCTTGCCCCAAGAGGTGACGGCCAGCCGTCCGCCCGGTCGGATGACCCGGCGCAGTTCGCGCATGGCCTGCCGGATATCGTCCGCGAAAATGACGGAGTTCGCCGCCAAAGCGCCATCGAAGCAGGCGGCGGGGAACGGGAGTTGTTCGAGGTCGCCAGGGAGGAACTGCGCGGCGGGCAGCCGTTCCCGGGCGATGGCCAGGAGCGCCTCGCTGGCATCGAGCCCGGTCACTTCGCACCCCAGGGCGGCGGCGAGCACAGACGCGCCACCACCCCCGCAACCGGCGTCGAGAAACCGAGTGCCGGATTTCACTCCGAGTGCCGCCAGCGTATCCCGCCAAAGCGGCCCGCAGAACGGTTCCTGCAATTCGGCCCAATCGCGCGGAGCCGCGCTCCACAATCGTCCCTGTCGTTCACCGGATGCCATAGGTGGGGTGGATGTTCCCTCAGTCGGTGCATTCGAGTCAATCCGGCGACGGAAGGAACCCGGTCAAAGAATCGAGTCCAACCCACGTCGCCGGCATCGTCATGAGATGATTCCCCCCGTCGCGGGAACGCCCACCTCCGGCCGATCCTGTGGTGCGGCTGATGCCCCCTGAAGCGCCGGCTGCACCGTTGGGAATTGCCCTGGGCGGCGATAGCGGGTAGTCTTCCATGAACATTCGAACGGCACTGCACGACTATGAGCTCGATTCTCCCCCGCGCATCTCAGCCTTGGACCGTCACCCTGCTGGGCCTGACCTCGGCCCTGACTGTTCTGGCACAACCCGATCCCAACTGGCTGGCGCATGATCGCCTCCGCCCCCAACCCCTGGTGATCGAACCCGGCACCGCCAGCACGCAGGAGCAACCCGGGCGTCCACCCTCGGATGCGGTAGTCTTGTTCGACGGCACGGAGAAAACGATGGCCAACTGGGTGGCCATGGACGGCGCCCCTACCAAATGGGTGGTCAAAGAGGGGGTGCTGGAATGCGTCAAGGGCAGTGGCTATGTCCGCACGGTGCAGAACTTCGGCGACTGCCAGCTCCATATCGAGTGGACGTCGCCCGTGCCCGCCGAAGGCGAAGGCCAGGGCCGGGGCAACAGCGGCTTGTTTTTCGGGCTGGACCGGTACGAAATCCAGGTGCTCGATTCCTACAAGAACCTGACCTACGCGGACGGCTCGGCGGGTTCGGTTTACATCCAGTATCCGCCGCTGGTGAACGCCTGCCGGGCGCCGGGCCAATGGCAGGCCTACGATGTCATCTGGACCGCCCCTCGCTTCGATGCTCATGGCAAGTTGCTCTCGCCCGCGCGCGTCACGGTCTTCCACAACGGCGTGCTGATTCAGAACAACGTCGAACTGACCGGCCCGACCGGCTGGCTCGAACGCGCCTCCTACCAGGCGCACCCCGAGAAGCAGCCCATCTCGCTCCAAGACCACGGCAACCCGGTTCGCTTCCGCAACATCTGGGTGCGTGAGTTGGGCAAGCCCGGCCGGAAGGAGTTCACCTTCGCCTCGGCGTTGCTGGACACCTACACCGGCGTGTACGAGATCAATCCGGGCTTCAACGTCGAGATTGGCAAGGAGAACGGTCAACTGACGGCCAAGTTCGGCGGGGTCAAGTTCGTCTTGTTCGCCGAATCCACGACCCGGTTCTTTGCGAAGACGACCGATGTCCAGTGCGAGTTCAAGCTGGGCGCGGATGGCAAACCGGAAGGCGTGACCGTCTCGGTCGGCGAAGGCGGGATGGCCGCCAAGCGCGTCAAGTAGGCGCGGCTTTCGAACAGGCGGCGGCTGGGTGCGACAACCCGCCGCCGCTTTTTCGTGCCCACGCCGGGTTGTGCGCGCCCTGGCATTAACGACCTTGGCCTGTAACGCCCAAGCTTGTGCGGGCGTCTGAGAAGGAGCAGGCTGGGTGCTGGCGTCAAGCGGCCCGCACGGCTGCGGCGAATCAGATGAGCAAGGCTTTGCCAGTGATGGCGGTGTGCCTGTGGGTCCTGGGCCAATGCGCGGGGCTGGCGGGCGAGGCCAGTCCCTATGAGCGGGAGGACTTCCCCATGCCACCCAACGCGGTGGATCGGGCGGTGCTGGCCCAATTGACGCAGCAGGGCCTCTCCCCCGCCCTGCCCGCGTCGGATGCGGTCTTTGTCCGACGGGTGTTTTTGGACGTGATCGGCACGCTTCCCACGGCGCAGGAAGCCCGCCAGTTCCTCGAGAACAAGAGCCCCGACAAGCGCCGGGTGCTCATCGAGCAACTGCTCAACCGCGATGAGTTCGCGGACTACTGGGCCATGAAATGGGGGGAGTTGCTGCGGGTCAAAGCGGAATTCCCCATCAACCTCTGGCCCAACGCGGTACAGGCGTACCACCGTTGGATTCGCACCAGCGTTCGCGACAACCTGCCGTACGACCAGTTTGCCCGCGAGCTATTGACCGCCAGCGGCAGCAACTTCCGCGTGGGCCAGGTAAATTTCTACCGGGCCATGCAGAACCGCGATCCGCAAGGCATTGCCCAGACGGTGGCGCTCACCTTCATGGGCTGCCGGGCCGAGAAGTGGCCCACCAACCGGCTGGCCGGCATGGCGGCGTTCTTCTCGCAGGTGGGCTACAAGTCCACTGGCGAGTGGAAGGAGGAGATTGTGTTTTTCGATCCCGGTTTGGCCACCAACGGTCTGGCCCGCAACGCGGCCCTCCCGGACGGCACCCCGGCGCGGTTGACCGCCGACAAGGACCCGCGCGAGCTGTTCGCCGACTGGCTGATCCGGGCCGACAACCCGTGGTTCACACGCAACGCGGCCAACCGGGTCTGGTCCTGGCTGCTGGGCCGGGGGATCGTCCACGAGCCCGACGACTTGCGCCCCGATAACCCGCCCAGCAAC
>CAYYMW010000341.1:0-7516 GCA_964472515.1 uncultured Verrucomicrobiota bacterium
CCTGGAGGCGGTGTATTTCGGCAAGCCGGTCGTGGTCAACAGCTACGCGGTCTACACGCGGGACATTCATCCGCTCGGCTTCAAGACCATCGCCATGTCACAGTTGGTCACGCAAGAAGTGGTCGAGCAAGTTCGGCAGGTGCTGACCGACAAGAGCCTGCGTGCCGACTGGGCCAACACCAACTATGCCCTCGCCCTCCAGCACTTCTCCTACGCGGTGGCCCGCCGCAAGCTCGCCGCCCGGCTCGCCAACCTCTTCGGCGAGGGGCTCTGAGTACGCACCTCCCCAGCCACCCAGCCGGCGGCGGTGGGCAGCAGACTCATTATGGTGTGCGGCTACACTTTTCGCGGCTGGGTGAGTACCTGGACCGAAGGCAGGCTGGTGTTGTGGTGCGACCACAACCGGCAGGCCACAGCAGAGCTGCGGATCGAGGAGTTGAAGAACGATCTAGCTGCCAAAGGCATTCGCCTGCAGGGGTTCTTCCCCGCCGAGGCGACGTTCCTGGCGGTGCGCATAACCTTCACTTTGCCGAGCCTTGACCAGCACCAGACGACGCACGGGCAACTGTGCCGGCAGTTGGGGACGTTGCGCACGACGGTGTTCTGGGCTGGAGCGGTACTGGGGAGGATGGGGCGCGGGGCGGTGGTGCGGCAATCGGCGGTCCGGGCCGGACCGGCCAAGCACAAGCCGCTGGTGGAGCGCGTTGGTTTGGTTGGAAGGAGCTTCGTGGAAATTGGCGTCACCCGTACCCATGGAGTCGCCTACGGAAGTTCCTATCTGACCGACCGGGCTGCCTATTCCCTCGAACCCACCGGTCAACATTGGAGTTCTGATTCAATGGTGGTCATTCCACACACGCTGCGGAGTACACGCGAGAATGGGCCCGGGGGCCGCAAAAGGCCGCAAAGAGCGCCTCAAGAGGTGACTTCCGCAGCACTGCTCAAGGCATCTAAACCGTTGGAGTTGACGAGCGAGCCTGCATGGGGAAGGGTGAAAGATGAGCAAACTGTTGTATGGAGGTGCGGGCGGAAGGCTGAGTCAACCCGAGGCGAGGGCGACGCTGGTGATCAGTCGCGAGTTGGTCAACCACGGACCACGGACGCTCAGGCGGCTAGCAAGGGAAGAATTGATGCTCCACGAGGCACTAGTTAAGACGGTGGCCAGTGCGGAAGAGGCTGACCCCGAGACGATTGCGAAGATGGCTGTGGCGACGTCCAAGCTGGCTGATGCGCTGGATCTGACCAGGGAGCGCCGAAGAGTGCTGTTGGGGATACCCGCACCGGGCCGGAGGAAGGACGAACCGGCGAAGACCTACGACGTGCAGCCGGCAGAGCCGGTCGATTGGCCGATGGACTACGATGCCGAAGGGCGGAACGAGGACAAGATGACTATACGAGGGTGAGCCCTGCCAAGCTGGAGGTGATGGGCTAGTCGATGGACGGGCTGTTTGGAAGACCCCGTTCTCCTACTTATCCGCCCCTCCTACCTGGGACGTGTTATCGGGTGCCACTGGCTACGGTGACTCGACCCGCCCTATTAGAGCGCCTCGTTGGAACAAGGGGTGACACAGAATCGGCTCGCTCGACAAAGGTCGCAAATCGGACTTCGGCGGCTTGTCGGTCAGAGTAGGACCAGCCCAACGTCCCCCAATCGTCGCTGCGGGGCTTCACCTCCCTGGGCGGGTAGGTCTTGCCGGAGGACAGGCGTTGGCCGGATCATGAAGAGCACCTCGAAGGCACCACTGGCCAATGGCTGATAGATCGCGGGCAAGCCATAGGCAAAGGCAAGGGAAAGCCAAGGGCAAAGGCTGGACAGGTAAGGCTTGTCTTCTCTGGAAGACCGAGGCGCGAGCACCGGGAACGTGGGGAGAGCGGGCATGGTGGGTATGGTGGACATGGTCTGGCAGCCAAGCTGGGTTTCCATAGGATCGCGTGTAGACCGGGGGAAACACCATGCCCACCATGCCCACCATACCCAAATCACGGGCCGTTGAGCCTTTGGACCTCATACCTTCGTGTCTTGCCTTTGCCTTGGAGCGTGAATCGACAGCCGCCAACAGACCGCCGGTCATACCGCCCGAGCAACTTGCCAAAGCGGGACTTTTCGCGCCGGTCCAGTTCACCCTCGGTTCCGATAATGTCCGCAAACAGCCCATGGTCCCTTGACGCCACCACCACTTCGTCAAAACTGACCAGTATCAGATCGTTGGCTTGGGTGAGGGTGGCCATCAAGGACCGCATGTCTCGGCCTTCCGTGTCGCCCGCGGCGGCGATCTCGGCGGTCTCAAGGCAACAGCCGAATCCGGCGTGCTCCCCGATGCCGCCGATGATCCGAGCCCAGTGCGGGAAGCTGGCATGACCCCGGCTCGGACCGGGACGGCCGGCATGGTCCCACGCCTGAATCATCGCCCAGAGCGCGGAGAGGATTCGGCCGCGGTTAGCCAGCAGTTCGCCGGCCTCCAGTGGGCGTTCGAATTGGCGATCCTCAGCTCGTTCTTCTTGCATGAACAATTCCACGAACAAGGACCGACGACGCATGTCCGGGCTGACGGTGCAGCCGTTGCCGGTGACAAAGACGGTGGCCAGGTTGCGGCCGGAGAACGTCTCCGAAACGCCCAGAACCCGGCCATGCCAGACTTGGGCAGTCAGGAAGCCCTCCAGCGCCTCGGAGGACAGGTTGCCCTTGAGATTATCCAACAGCAGGACGACCCGCGCTTCGCGCACGATGGCCAGCAGCGCCTTTCGCATCTCGTCTTCGTCCTTGGGATGCGCGCCAGTGGGGCTATTCCCCAGCACCGGCACGGTGGCCACCTTCACCAACAGGGACTTGCCGGCTCCCTCGCAATTGGCGACGTAGAAGAAACAGGGGCGAAGGGCGTCCGCCGGAAGCAGCAACCGCCCGAAGATGGTCAGCATCCCGGCCACCTGCACCGATTTTGAGCGGTCGTTGACGAAGCAGAACTCCCCCAGAAGCTCCCTCACGATGCTCCCGGCCTGCTCAAGGGTCATCGGCTCGGGAACAAAGCCTCCCACGGTGAGAGTCCGCGAATCCGGGTCATAGCCCCTGGGTAGCAACGTCAGACTGCCATCGGGGTGGATGATCGGCATGCAGATGGGGTTGATGCTCTCGATGGGGCGCAAGCAGTCCAGGAACTGGGGGGAGGCCAGCACGCCGCGAGCGTCACCCTCGGTCATGGTCTTGTTGAACTCCAAGACGGTGTCGTTGAGCACCTGGGTGCCGTAACCGATGATGTGGCGTTCCACCCAAGTCCGGAAGGCCTGGGGGGAAATAGGTAGCAGGGCGGTGCCGTCCTCCGAAGGAATGACGGGTTTCCCATTCCGCCGGAGCAGTTCCGTGTCATGACAAACCTGCCCAAGGTCGGCCGCGAACTCGGAGAGCAGCCGGTTGCGCCCGGGAAGCTCGATCTTGGGACGCGCGTCGTTGAGAAACGTGGCCGCGGCCTTCTGGGCAGGAGAGGTACTGACCTCTTGTTCGAGGTCGGATTGGGTTAGGATGCCGGGCATAAATCGGTTGGGCAGAGGTTCCATAGAAATCGGTGCTGCTCGAAGTCGTCAGGATCGACCGAACAAGCATCATTGAGGTCCTTCACAGGCTGGCCGTCGCACCGGCGCAAGCCGTCGAAGGCAACGGCATCAATGTGGGCGACGATAGGCTTGAGTGCCTGGAGCCAGGAATGCGAGGCCCTCGTACCGGCGGGGTCGGCATCGCGGAAAAGCCGAACTCGTTTGCCTCGAAACGGTTCGAGGTGTGGTTCCATCAGCCGCTGGGAGGCGCCCAGCATGGCGACGGCGGTGGTGTCTGCGGCGCGATTCTCGACGGCGATAAAATGGAAAGCGGCGAGCAGATCGGGACCGCCCTCGACCAACATGACGGAGGGATAGTACGGCACGAGGTCGATTCCGATGGGGTGCCTCGCCAGGCTACCAGGAAGGCTCCAGGCTTTAGTGCTAGCGCCGCTTTTTAACTGGATCAGGCTACTGTCAAGACGGCGGGCTTGCGCGGCCAACCGGGCGCTGTCGGTGACGATCCAGCAACGTCCGTGGGGGTGTCAGCCACGAGCAGCAGCCCGCGCTCAACGGCCAATTCGAGCCCAGCCAGGCTGAGGTTGCGCATCTCCGCGATGGCATGCAGGTCGGCTTGGGTGGGCTGCTCAAACCGTGGCCACCACCGTTGCCGCTTTTCCTCGGGCGACAATGTCGGCGGCATGGACGAGGCACGGGTGTCGTGCAGCAACCATCCCTGGGGCTTACGACACGGTGCCTTGGCAGCGCTGCGGAGCTTGTGCAGCAAGTCGGCTTCGCTCCATGGTGGCTGGCAGGCCATGTTCCATTCACGCAGGATCAGCAAGGCGTCAGCCTCGCTGAGGCAGAAGCCGTTCACCAACGCGGAGGCCGCCTTGAAGGTCGCGGAGTCGCCGCCCTGACCCGCGATGGCTGGAGGCAACTTGGCGACGTAACGGCGGGCACGGTCGATGGTATTCATCGTCGGTGGTGGTGGATCGGTTCAGCGGGCCTTGATAGCGAACCGCTGCGCCAGGGCGGCGTCAACCTGCGCGGGGATGAAGCGGACCACTTTGCCGAGTTTGAGGAACGGCAGGATTCCTTTGGATTGCCAGACCTGGATGGTCCGGTGACAGACACCCAGCCGCTCAGCGAGCTGCCGGGTTGTTTCGTACTGCGTTGTTAGGACTTGTTCAGTCGTTTTCATGCGCCCAGGCTAATTGGCGAACGAAATCGACCTTGGCGCAGTTCGCTTAGAACCACGCAGTGCGCAGGTTTACCCCCCTCTCAAGTTCGCCAATTTCCCGGCGTAGTTCGCGAGAAATCGCGCAATAAACAGCTAGCCACCCTCCGGGATCGTACCGGTCAGATGCGTTGCTGGTCGCACCAACGCTGCCAACGCAGGCGTTCAAGCGTGGACGGCGGGATACCACCATCCTTGATGAAGTCCTGATGCTCTGCCGAGGACAGCAAGGCCTGAAGGGCATCTTGGATGGCCCGCTTGGTCAACCTGCCACCATTACGATTCTTGCGCGCTGGCAGCAGCGGCAAACGGCCATTCTCGTAAGAGGCAAAAATGTCGGCAACCGACACGCGCAGAGTCTCCACTTCAATCTCGTAAGCCATGTCGGATGGGGCATGGCTTCGAAGGTTGTCGATGTGGGCAGTCGCCACGCGAAGCAGTCGGTGCGCTTGATCCACGGCTCCGCGGAACCAAGCATCCTCGTCTTGATCATCCTGTCTCTTGGGGATCGCTGGGAGTCTCGCGGCGGCAAGATGCGCTAGGGTCTCGGGATTCAACCCCGGCTCAGCCACTTGACGCAACGGTCTCAACGCGTCGGCTTCGCCAACGCCTTCGGTGGCCTTTGTCAGTTCGGCCTCGATGGCCTGACACAGTTCCCAAGCTGGTTCCTGGACGGCTTTGAGCTTCGCCTCGCACTCACGCAGCTCCGCTTCTGCTTTCGCTGCCGCCACTTTTAACGGTTTGATCCTCAACGACTCTCGCAGGCGTTCCGCGTCCTTGGGGTTCGCGGCCTTGATGGACTCGACCTGCCTAACCTGGCGGCGAAGCGCATCACGCTTCTCTTCTGCGGCGCGGCGTGCGGCAAGCCGGGGGCCAAATCGTTTCCGGTAGAAGTCGCAACGCGAGTTGGCATCCTCCTGCCAGTTTCGGGCCGCCGTGGAGTAGCGGAGCCAGGCGATGGTGGCGGTCTGCCACTCGACCCCCGTGAGCGGGCGGCCTTGGATGTACTTCCAAACGGTGTCGCGGTAGTACTTGCTTGCCAACTCGAAAGTCCGAGCAGCCTCGGATGGTGCATCCCCTTTGAGCGGTGCTGCCGCCGGAGTGGCAAGATCGGTTCGGGCCTCAGTTTGTGGTGGCTTGATGGCGTGTGGCATGGGGGAACTTCAGGCTGGATTAGGCGGTGGCGGCGGTGGGGAGGGTGACAATATTCTCTGCGCTTGTCGGCGGCCTGACGCTGAACCACGCTTTGGAATCCTCCTCCCTCACAAGCTCCCGGTAGTTCGAGAAGATGACCGCCGGGCTGTTGCCGCATTCCAGAGCAACTTGGGCGACGTTCTTGACGAGGGCAACGCGATAGCTGATGCAACTGTGCCTGAAGCCGTTTCGTTGCCACTTGATCTTGAGTCGAGCGGCCACGCGCTCGAACCGGTCACCCAAGGCGTTGTCGGTTTCGGCAGGATTGAGCGTGCCGGTCGCCTTCCAGTGAGGGGTGAGCCATGCGGCGAGGTTGTCTGACATCGGCACGATCCTGCGGGCAGCGGTTTTGGACTTCGCAGCCTCCACCACGATGAACCGGTCCTGCAGATGTACCTCACTCCAATCGAGGCGAGACACCTCGGCGAGTCTCAGGCCGGCGAACGCCGCAATAGCAAGGGGCGGCACTAGCGCCGGGCCGGCGGCGACCAGTAGGCGGGCGATTTCCTGCGGGGTGTAGATGCCGATGTGGGCAGGTTCTGGGCGCGGAGGTTCGATGTCGGTGATTTCGTCCTCCAAGTCGCGGGGGATGTACCGTTGCTTGCGCGCATAGCCGAAAAGGGTTTTGAGCATCCTCAGGGTGTTCTCCTTTGAGCGGGCGCGGGCAGGCTTGCCGGTCTTGCCATTCGTAAGCGTCCGGATGTACTCCCGCACCGTGCTGGGCTCGACAGCCGCGATGGGCATGGCAAAAGCGGTCGCGAAGCGATTCAGGCGGATTCCAAGGTCGCGAAGATGGTGATCGGAGCATCCGTTGGCGTCTCGGTCGGCAATAAATTCGTCCACGACTTCGCACACGGTCTTCTTTGGGGAGTTGGCCGGATGGCGCTTGGCGAAGAATTCGACCGCCTCCAGCAATTCGGTACCAGCAGGCAGGCGTTGCAGAGCCGCTGCCAGCGTGTGGGCGGCGATGGAAACGCTCAGTTCGTGCGGGGCGAGGATTTCGCGCGCGCGCTGAAGTTCGGCGACGTCGGCGTTGCTTAGCTTCAGAATGTCGGTCTGACCATTGGCGAGACGAGTGGCGAGGTTTTCCCCCGCTCGTTTGGCCTCCTCAAAGTCGGTGTAGCCTCGTCGCTTGCGGACGCCGTCGGCCTCCCGCCAAACCAGCGTGTAACGGCGGTAATCTTCCCGGTGCTTCAGCGGGGTGTCGACGTAGATTTGGACGGATACGGCGCCGCGCTTGATGGTTAGCTTGCCGATGCGAGGGGGCGGGAAATCGCGGACGAAACTTGCGCGTTCATGCGTCACAAATGTCGCAAGAATGTCGCAAAAGTCAAGTTGCCCCAACTTTCTATGAGTGCAACTTGTTCCCTATTAACAACTTATGTTGGTGCCGACGGAGGGGGTCGAACCCACACACTCTCACGAGTACCAGATTTTGAGTCTAGCGCGTCTGCCAATTCCGCCACATCGGCACTGGTATCTGCCAGTATTGCCCGAGCCTGACAGCAAGTAAAGGAATTGTGTCAACGCCGTCAACGCCGCGATTTGCGCCAAAAG
>CAYYMW010000342.1:0-7485 GCA_964472515.1 uncultured Verrucomicrobiota bacterium
GGTCGTGCGCGTACCAGAGGTTGTTGGCGAAACCGAAGGTGCTGCTGGCCGTGTTAGGCCCGATGTTGACGTGGGTGCTGACCTTCGCGCGCTGGTACCAAACCAGGTTGTTCGCGAACTGGTTGCTGCCGCTGGGCAGGAAGGTGTAGGTGGCGGTGGAGACCGTTTCCTGGAGGATGCGCATCACCCACTTGCCGGGATCGATGAACGTGTTGTTTGCCACCAACGAGTCCACCGCACCGACAAATGCCACCGGCGCCTCCGACCCGCGAAACAGGTTGGCCACCACGCGGATGTTCCGGGCCTCATGGTTTGGCGAGTCCGTCGCCAGCGGCGGGCGGAAGAAGGCGAAGCCGGTTGAGCCGCCAATGTTGATGGCCCGCGCTCCGCCGTTCAGGAACCGATTGCGGCGGATCAGAATGTCCTCGCTGCCGCCCTTGCACTGGATGGCGTTGCTGCCCATCTCGCTGAAACGGCACCGGGCAATCAGCCCTTGGTGACAACCGACGTGGTCAATGCCGCTGCCCCCGGGGCTCGTGCGCAGGAATTCGCAATCCAGCACGGCGTAGTCGTTCACTCCCGAGAGTTTCAGCCCGTCCTGGTTGCCGCCGGTTCCGATGTCGTGGATGAAGAGATCGCGGAACACAACGTGGCGCGTGGCTTCGGCGTCGGCGTAGGCTCCGCCGTCATCGCAGTTGATGCCGTTGGCCGAAGCGCCAGTGATTTCGAGATGCTCCACCACCAGGTAGCGGACCCGGCTGAGATGGAGCGCCTCCGAACCGCCGCTGATCACGGGCCGGGTCTGCCCAGGGACTCCGCCCAGCCAGATCGGGGCGTTGGCCGTGCCCGCCAGATTCGATAAATAGGTGCCCGCGGGATAGGTCCCGGGCAGCAGGCGGATGGCGGTGCCCGGTTGCAGGCCCTGCGCCGCCCGGCTGATCGACTGGTACGGCTTGCCTGGCGAACCGTCACCGGTTGAGTTGCTGCCCGAGGGGGAAACGAAGACCTCGCGCGCGGGCGCGAGCCCGTCAGCAAACGTGGCAATGGGATCGCAAGGCTCCGACACCGCCAGAGCGCGGAGGACACCGGCGGCGAAGAGAGCCGCCGTCGTGACCGATTGCCGCAGACCGAAGCGCATGCCCAACCATAGGCTGGAATCCGTCAGAAGCAACTCTGCTGCCGAAGCGCGACCGGTGACGATGCCCGGGAAGGGGCTTGGCTGCGGTTCGAGTTCAACGCCTCAGCGCGCGCCAAGGGTTGAGCCGCCGCCCCGGGTGCGGGCAATCGACTGCTCGACCTCGTCCAGGTTCACGCCCATCCGCTCGAACTCGGCGGCGGCGTTGAGGAAGTGCGCCGTGATCCAGAAGACGGTCCAACTCTCGCTGTAACCGCCGCGCAGTCTGAAGACGTTCGACATGTCGCCATGCTGGGCAAAGTTGGTGTGCTGCACTTGCTCACCCTGGCTGCCATAGGGGTCGGTCATTTGTCCGCAGGAACGGTACATCACCGCCGCCAGGCGTTTGAGGTCGTCCCGCTTGAGGTAATCCCCCATGCGCCAGATCTCCGGGGTGAAGACCACGCCGAACACATCCAGGTGCTGATTCTGCGCGGATACAATCGTCCAGCCGCGCGTCTTCAGGCCGTGGTCCCGCAGCCGGCCGGCGGGAAGATCGATGTCCCAGAGCACGGTGTAGGAGAGCGTCACGTCCATGGCATGTTCGGCCCACGCGAGGTATCGCGGTTCGCGGGTCAACTCGTACACCGCCAGGAAGCCTTGAAACGCCGCCCACGCTCCTTCTTTGTCCTCGCAGTTCGCATCCAGGGTGCCGCCCCAGTAGGGCTCGGCCATGTCCAAGTGACGCTTGGCGTAATACTCGGCCGCCTTGACGGCGGCGCGGCGGAAGTCTTCCACGCCAAACAACCGGTGCCCCTTGGACAGCGGTGAGATGAAGAAGGCTTCCGCTGTATTCACGGGCTTCCAGTCGTCCTTCAGAATCCGCCCGGCATGCACCATGCAGGCCCGTTTCAAGAAGGCTTCCCAAGTGGCAGTCTGGACTTCCTTCATTTGCCGCCCGGCGAGGACCGCCCGCGCAAAACCCTCCATGGCCTGCCCTTGCGAAACCGGATCCTGGGCGGCCCATTTCCCGTTGTCCGCGTTGTAATCGAGCAGGAATCCGTTCTCGTTGAACGGCGATTGAGCCAGCAGGTTCAGGGAGCGCACGCCGTAACCGGTCATCCTGGGATCGCCGAGGCGGCCGGCCAGCGCGAGCATGGCGTAGGCTGCCGTATCGGCCTGGCCGCACCAGCCCATCACGTAACGCGTGCCCTCCACATAGTCCGGATACATTTCAAAGCCCGCGTCCTTTTCCCGGTCGCGAAACCGGGACAGGGCGAAGCGATACTTCTCGCGGAGGATCTCTTCGCAACGGGGCAGGTCATCAGTCCAACCCAGCGGATGCAGGCGCATGGCGGTGCGCAACGGCTGGCGGAAGCCGCTGCCTTTGGCGGTCTGCGGCACGATCTCCAGGTAGAAGTGTTTCTCCACCACCGCCCCAGGGCGCAAATCGAGCCAGGTATCGGGATACTCCAGGAACTTGCCTTGGAGCGCCTTGGTGACGCTGTTGCGGTGGTTGGCGGCGGTCGGACCCGAAAGGGAGGCGAGTTCAGTCGCCTCCGCGAGGGAAGTGAGCCCAAGGGTCCACCATTGGTCGTTCTGATGGGCGCCAAAGGCGGGCGAAGGCAGAGTGTGGAGGGCCGCGGCATGGACCTCCCCGCCATCCTGCCACTCGATGCTCTCCCACGGCGCGGAAAGCCGATGCTCCTCGAAGAACGTCTTGTCCCCCGGTACGCCACGATGGACGGTGACCGCCTGGTTGCCGGTCTTCTCCCCCGCCGGGTTGCCGTAGACCACCACCCCGGGCAGCATCGGGCGGGCGTTGACGGCCCCGGGCGCGATCCAGCGCGCGGACAACGTGCAACGCGTCAGCGGCTCCTTGCCGGTCCAGGTCCAGCGTCGGATGCCGTGGATCAAGTTGCCTTCGTGCCGGTAAGCGTCGCGCAGGTTGATGGCGCCACCGGCCAAAGGCAGGTTGCCGGAGAGAATGGTCCAATCGCCCGATCGCTCCACCTTGTCCGGTTGCGCATGCACCCACCCATCAGGCCAACCGTCGGCCCAGTTGGTGGCCACTGACCACAAGCCCTCGTTGGGCGAATGGAGGAAGACGCGGCCACCCGCGCCCACCTCCACCCGGTGCGTCGCCTCGTTCGGGGCGTTGAGTTCGATTTTTGCCGGGGTATCCGCGGCGGCGGCGGCAGGGGACAGAACCGAGCCGGTCAATCCCACGCCGACGAGCATCAGAAGTGAAGTTCCTGCGTTGTGGTAGAGGCTAATCATGTTGGTGAGCGGTGTCCGCGGGCGTGCAGATTGAGGGGCCGGTTTCAATAGGTTCGCCCACCGGGCCAGAGGCGGCTTCCTCCGGCCGGCCCCAGGAAACCGCGCCGGTTGAGTGGAACCTTCGCGTGAGAGGTTGCCTGAGCAGCGGGCGCATCGAGGAGACAGGGATTACGGGGTGGACCGGCGCACGTCGAGGCACTTGAGGTGCTCGTGGTCCCGGATGAGCAGTCTGCCGTCAGAGAGGGCCAGGGGGGCCCAGACTTCGGGGCCGTCGAGCAGGGTGGCTTCAGCCAGGACGGTCTGGCCGGTGGGGGAAACCTCCAGCAGATCGAGTTGACCGTTGTTCCCGTGCATGGCGAAGAGGAGACCATCGGCGGCGAGCAAGCCCCCATCCTTGTACTGACGGGAGGGACCGGTCTGCCAGCGCACTTTGCCATCGAAATCGAGCCAGACCAGACCGACGTTCCGCGCGCCATGCTCTTTGAAGCTGGAAACTAGGAGGCCCTGCTCAAGCACCACGGCGGCGTGGATGTGGGCGGCTACCTCACGGTTATGGAAGACGACCCGGTTGGTCCAACCGTTGGCCTCGCGCTTCACCTCCAGCATCATGCACCCCATGCCGTACCCGCCGGTCAGGAAGAGGCGGTCTTTGCCCACCTGGAGCGGTTGGGAAATGGGTATCTTGTACGGCCCCGGGGTGCGGGTGACCCAGAGGAGCTGGCCGGTGGCGGGATCGACCGAGGAAATGATGGCCGGCGGGGCGTTGGCGGGTGACTTCTCCGGATCGCTCGGCTGCGCGAGCATGATGACCTGGTCCACGCCGTCCAACCGCATCAAGGCGGGGCTGACGTGGCTGTACCAATTCCGGCCAATGTAGGGGGATTGCCAGCGCAGCTTGCCGGAGGCTTGGTCGTAGGCCACCAGACCGACCTTCTGGGTCTGGGGGGCAACAATGACACTGCCCTGGTGGAGCAGCGGCGCCTGGGTCATGCCCCACATGGGAACCTGGGCGCGGGAGAGGGTGTCGGCACGGTTTGTGGGGGCTTCGGCGCGGTCCACCTCGGGGTCCTTGAATTCGTTAACCAAGTGCCGCTGCCAGAGCACGGTGTGGGTGTGGCGGTCGACACACGTGAGGTGCCCGAACGGTCCTACGGCATAGACGTGCCCGGCATCCACCGTGGGCACGTTGCGTGATCCGGCAAATGGCAAGGTGCCAGGCGCGGCATAACCGACACTCCAGAGTTCCTGGCCAGTGGCCAGGCTGAAGCAGCGCAGCAGGTCATTGGTGGCGTCTGGGCGGTCCAGAAGAAAGACCTCGCCGCCGTGAACGGCCGGGCCGGCGAAACCGTGGCTGACGTTAACGGTCCAAAGCACCTTCGGGCCGTTGGTGGGCCAGGCGCGGGCAAGGCCGGTCTCCGGCGAGACAAAAGTACCGGCGGGGCCGCTCAGGCGCGGCCAGTCGGCGGCGGACACATACAGCCCTCCCAGCGCCAACGTCGTGGCGAGGACGACCTTCCACACCCGCGAACCACCCGGATTTGCCATAATCGTCAATCTTGAAGCCAGCCATCGGGCCGCCCGAGCCCGCCAGACTTCTGGGCGGGCGCGGTACCCGCGCGATAACTCATGACCTGCCGGAAAACCTATCCTGTGGCGAGGAGACTGCCAATGGGGAACCACTACCTCCCCGTCGGCGATCTGGCGACGATTAGGCCCGAAGGTAGCCGCAGCGACGCGACAACCATTGGGCTAAAGTCCACAAGCCCGTTGGGCTTGGCGCTGCGCACGGCAGGATTGCGTCCCACCTCTCCATTTTGGGAGAGACGACATCGGCGCGCCGAGGCTCCGGTGGACTCAGTGGACTGCGGGAGGGGCATTCGTTGGTCATAGCACCCCGCACCAGCGTGCCCAACTCGGCTGTGGCTGAGGCGAAGTCCTGAGCTTGGGTTGCGGAGTGTTCCGGGTAATTCGACGCATGGTGCTGAGCGACATGAGAAGGTGCGCCAAACGTTCAGGCTCGGCCAAACCTGCGGGAATTGCTGGACGGAGTGTCCAGGTTGCAGACAATGTTCCTCGTAGATCAAGTTATCGAGCCGGGAGGTATCCCGCTCATGAGTGCGTCAAACCCGAGACGATGGTCAAGAGCCATTGCGGCAGGCTTCGCCGGTGGCCTGTTGGCCTTGCTGGTGCTCCGGTGGGACGTGCCCGGGCTGTCGGAGGCAGTCTTTGGCTTGAGCTATCCCGGCATCCGGTTGGGGAGGTTGTGGACCGATTCCGGATTGCCACCGCATGGCGACGCGGCGTTTGGGATCATCGCGTTGGGCATCCTGATCCAGTGGACGGCCGTGGGTGCGCTGGTCGGTTGGTGGCGTGGGAGGCGAGCCAAATGAGCGTTGCGAAGTTCCGGATTGTTCAAGCTCGGAGGATGAGGGGCCAAACCTGATGAAGGTCCTTCCCTACAGTCCGGAGGAGGCAGCATTCCGCGCCTATGACCCCGGGGGCGCGGAAGTGGCGGGACTGCTCCGTGGGGACATTCAAGGTGTCGAACCGCGACTGCAGGTCGAACATATCGGCAGCACGTCGGTGCCTGGTTGCGGGGGAAAGGGGATGGTTGACCTGGCCGTTCTGTATCCCGCGGGGCTGCTGGGCCGGGCACGCGAAGTACTCGATGGGCTCGGGTTTCAGCGGCAGGGCGGCCCGGAGCCCTTCCCGGAGGAGCGGCCCATGCGGGTGGGCGCGGTGGAGCACGGCGGGCGGCGATTCGGGATTCATGCGCACGTCATCGCCTTGGGCGCGGAGGAACACAAGCAGCTGGTCTGGTTTCGCGAGAGGCTCCGAAGCGATCCGGCCCTGAGGCGGGCCTATGAAGAGCGAAAGCAGGCGATTCTTGCGGCGGGCATCCGGGATTCGCTTGCGTACTGCAAAGCGAAGGGAGGGTTCATTACCGAGGTCCTCAAGGAACGACCAACCGGCGGATGACCGGGTGGTGGCCTGCAGGGCGGCGACGCAGCACGGCCCGACCGGTGGCGCACCTGCGTGGGGACAAGGCCGCGCGTGATTCGGCAAGGCGCGATGGCGGGTGACTTGAGAATCCGGCCGGTGCAGGCGAATCTGTGAGGAGTGGGTTGAGTCGAATTGTCAGCCACTTCTGAAGATGAAAGCGATAGACGGTTACCATCTGATCAAGCCGGAGGATCTCTCCTGGAAACCGGCCAAACCGATGCAGATCCCGTACCTCGACCTGCTCGAGAGCACCCGGAGCGAGATTCTGGGGGCGAGGCTCTGGCGTTTCCCGCCCAAGAGCGCAAACACCTACCACAGACATGTGCGCGCCGAAGAGTTCTACTTCGTCTTGGAGGGGGTGGGACGCATGCGGGTCGGCGAGGAGACACTCACGGTGCCGGAGCACGGCGGCGTGCTGGTCGGTCCCGAGGTGATGCGCCAAGTATTCAACGATACGGATGGCGAGGTTCTCTGGCTGATCCTTGGCGCGCCGGACCGGGAGTTCGAGGCTGGGGAAGACTTCGATATCAAGCGCTTCTGGCCGGTGGACCCGAAGCAACTGCCCAGAGAACTGGAGGGAGTCGTCTGGCCACCCCAGGAGGCCGTCTGAGCCCTGCGCCCGGCGCAAATCGAAACGGCTTGCGGTAGGGGCAAGCCAGCGAGGGAAGCGCCGCCCTCCCCTGCGTGACATTCAGTGCCGGGCGATGGTCTGGAGAGCCCAGATGACGATCCAAGCGACCAGGCAGACGCCGGCGAAGGTGAGGGCGCGCCAGCGGCGGTCGTGGACGAAGCGCTCGGCTGCCTGCGCATCCATGTAGTAACGCCCGTCGGCGGTGGGGACGAAAACGCCCCGCTGGCACATGCGGCGGAAGACCCAGTTGGGGCGGATGCCCACTTCGCCCGGGGCGACGGCACGGGCGGGGTCGAGGGCCTCCGCTTCGCGGAACCGGCGCATCCACCGATTCTGGCGGGCCACGATGACGGCAGCGGCGTTGGCGACAGTCATACTCGTTCGACAGGTCTGCGTTACCATGCTCCCGTTTGCGGGCGCAAGCCATTACAGGATGAGGGTGGCTTTGGAAAGGGGC
>CAYYMW010000343.1:0-7478 GCA_964472515.1 uncultured Verrucomicrobiota bacterium
GCCCGCCGCAGGCGCTCAACCGGCCTGTAGGGCCGGGAGCATGATAGCCCTGGGCGTCCGGCCCGCTACAGGTGCCCGCTGGCGCGGGCGAAGAGTTGCGGGCCTTTGCCCAGGGCTATCGTATGTCGCGCTAACAGCGCTGGGGGGCGCCGCGGATCCCGCACAGGATCGTTGGCGGCGATGCTGCGCCCGGACTCCCTTTCAAACGGTGCGGTGTGACGGAAACGGGCGGACGGTTGGCACCGTCCGCCCGTGGCGAAAGGGAACTCCGGCAGGCTTAGTACCGGTAGTGGTCGGGCTTGTAGGGCCCGTTGACGTCCACGCCGATGTACGCGGCCTGCTTGGCGCTGAGCTTGGTCAGCTTGACGCCGATCTTCTCGAGATGCAGCCGGGCGACTTCCTCGTCCAGCTTCTTGGGCAGGCGGTACACGCCGACCTGGTAGGTCTCGCGGTTCTTCCAGAGGTCCAACTGGGCCAGCACCTGGTTGGTGAAGGAGTTGGACATCACGAAGCTCGGATGGCCGGTGGCGCAGCCCAGGTTCACTAGGCGGCCTTCAGCAAGCAGGTAAATCTCCCGCTTGCCGGGCAGGATGTATTTGTCCACCTGCGGCTTGATGTTGACGCGCTGGACGCCTTTGCAGGTTTCGAGCCGGGTCACCTGGATCTCGTTGTCGAAGTGGCCGATGTTACACACGATGGCCTGGTCCTTCATCTTGAGCATGTGCTCCAAGGTGATGACGTCGCAGTTGCCGGTGCAGGTGACGTAGAGGTCGCCCTCGCCCAGCGTGTCCTCGACGGTCGCCACTTCGAAGCCCTCCATCGCGGCCTGCAGCGCGTTGATGGGGTCGACCTCGGTCACGATCACCCGCGCGCCGAACCCGCGCAGCGAGTGCGCCGAGCCCTTGCCCACGTCGCCGTAGCCGCACACGACCGCGACCTTGCCCGCCACCATGACGTCGGTGGCGCGCTTGATGCCGTCGGCCAGCGACTCACGGCAACCATAGAGGTTGTCGAACTTCGACTTGGTGACGGAGTCGTTGACGTTGATGGCCGGCACGAGCAGCTTGCCCTTCTCCAGCATCTGGTAGAGGCGATGCACGCCGGTGGTCGTCTCTTCGGAAACACCCTTCCACTCCTTGACCACTTCGTGCCAAAGCGTCGGGTTCTCCTTGTAGACCTGCTTGAGGAGGGCCTTGATGACCTGTTCCTCCTTGTTGTCGGTCGGCTGGTAGGCCCACTTGTCGCCCTCTTCGAGCTCGTAGCCCTTGTGAATGAGGAGCGTGGCGTCGCCGCCGTCGTCGACGATGAGCTGCGGTCCCTTGCCGCCGGGATGGATCAGCGCCTGGTAGGTGCACCACCAGTACTCCTCGAGACTCTCGCCCTTCCAGGCGAACACCGGGACGCCGGCCTTGGCGATCGCCGCGGCCGCGTGGTCCTGCGTGGAGAAGATGTTGCAGCTGGCCCAGCGGACCGAGGCGCCGAGCGCCACGAGCGTCTCGATGAGCACGGCCGTCTCGATGGTCATGTGCAGCGAACCCGTCACGCGGACGCCCTTGAGCGGCTTCTGCGCGGCGTAACGCTTGCGGACGGACATCAGGCCCGGCATCTCATGCTCGGAGACAGTGATGGTCTTGCGCCCCCACTCGGCGAGGGAGATGTCCTTCACCTTGTACGGGAGGGCCGCGCCCTTGGCGGCCTTGGATTTCGTGACTTTAGCCATAGTAACAAACGGAATCGGAATTCGCGGAGCGGGCAACGCCTTACTTCGCGGCGCGCTTGAGGGCCGCCACCTTGTCGGTCTTTTCCCAGGTGAGGCTCTTCACGTCGTCGATCTTGCCGAAGTGCCCGTAGTTGGTGGTGAGGGAGTAGATCGGGCGCAGCAGGTTGAGCTGCTTGACGATGTCCGCCGGCTTGAAGCTGAACACTTCCTGCACCGCCTTGGCGATGGCCTCGTCGCTCACCGTGCCCGTGCCGAAGGTGTCCACCGAGACGCTGACGGGGTCGGGGTAGCCGATGGCGTAGGCGAACTGGATCTCGCAACGGCTGGCCAACCCGGCCGCCACAATGTTCTTGGCCACGTAACGGCCCATGTACGCCGCGCTGCGGTCCACCTTGGAGGGGTCCTTGCCGCTGAACGCGCCGCCGCCGTGCCGGCCCATGCCGCCGTAGCTGTCCACGATGATCTTGCGGCCGGTCAGGCCGGTGTCGCCCTGCGGCCCGCCCACCACGAAGCGGCCGGTCGGGTTGATCAGGTACTGGGTGTTCTTGTCCAGGAGTTCCGCCGGGATCTCTTTCTTGACCACTTCGCGGATGATGAAGTCCTCGATTTCGGCGTGCTCGACATCGGCGGCGTGCTGGGTGGAGACCACCACGTTGGTGATCCGCACCGGGCGGCCATCCTCGTACTGCACGGAGACCTGGCTCTTCGCATCCGGGCGCAGCCACTTCACCTTGCCGGTGCGGCGGATCTGCGTGAGCTTCCGGCCCAGCCGGTGCGCGTACATGATCGGCGCGGGCATCAGCTCGGGGGTTTCATCGCATGCGTAACCGAACATCAGGCCCTGGTCGCCGGCGCCCTGCTCGGCCTTCTTCTTGCCTTTGGCCGCGCGGGCATCCACGCCCTGGGCGATGTCCGGGCTTTGGCGCGTGACGATGTTCATCACGAAGACGCGGTCCGCGTGGAACACGTCGTCGTCATTGACGTAGCCGATCCCGCGGATGGCCTCGCGCGCGATCTTCACGTAATCGAGTTCCGCCTTCGTGGTGATCTCGCCGCCCACGACCACGATGTTGGACTTGGCATAGCATTCGCACGCCACCCGGCTGTACTTGTCCTGGGTCAGGCACGCGTCCAGCACGGCATCGGAAATCGTGTCACAGACTTTGTCGGGATGGCCCTCACCCACGGACTCGGAGGAGAAAATGAAGCGCTTGCTCATGAGATGATCGGATGTGCGTTGCTATCGGTCTATCAATAACGTATTGACGTATCAGGATATGAAGATATATCGTCTTGACCAATCGTCAACTTAAAAATGCCGACGCCCGCCCAACCTGCCGACTGCCACCGGACCCACTGGGTCCCGCCGACGAGGCCCGGCTGAGGCTGCCCTTCGCGCCGCCATGTCCCAGACCCTCAAATCGTTACGCGCCCTGGCAGACCCCACCCGCATCCGGTTGGTGGCGCTCCTGACCAAGGACGAACTCTCCGTCAACGAACTCCAGGAGGCCACCCGGCTCGGGCAATCGCGCATTTCCACCCATCTCGGGTTGCTGCAGGATTCCGGCCTGCTCGCCTGCCGGCGCGAAGGCAAGCGCAGCTACTACCGCCTCGCCGAGGCCACGGACGACGGCACCAGGGAAACCCTGGCCCTCGCCCTGCGCGCCGCCAAAGAACAGCCCGAATACGAGGGCGACCGCATCAACCTGCGGCGCATCCTCGAACGCCGCCGCGACCAGGCCCAGGTCTTCTTCAACCAGGTGGCCGGTCGCTTTGACCGGAGCTATGGCCCGGGCCGGTCCTGGCAGGCCTTTGGCCACCTGCTGCTGCGCATCATCCCGCCGCTGGTGGTGGCGGATCTGGGCTCCGGCGAGGGGCTCGTCAGCGAACTCCTAGCGCGGCGCTGCCAGCGGGTCATCGCGGTGGACAACTCGCCCAAGATGGTCGAGTTTGGCGCGCGCAAGGCCAAGCGGAGCGGGCTCAAGAACCTCGAATTCCGCCTCGGCGATCTCCAGGACCCGCCCATCGAGGACGCCAGCGTGGACCTCGCCGTGCTCAGCCAGGCCCTGCACCACGCCCAGGAACCGGAACGCGCCCTGCGCTCCGCCTTCCGCATCCTCAAGCCGGGCGGGCAGGTCATCGTGCTCGACTTGCTCCAGCATGGTTTCGAGCAGGCCTGCGAAATCTATGGCGACGCCTGGCCCGGTTTCGCGGAGAGCGACCTCCAGCGCTGGCTTGAAACCGCCGGCTTCAAGCAGGTCGAACTCAGCGTCGTGGCCCGCGAGGAGCAACCCCCGCACTTCCAGACCGTCCTCGCCGCCGGGGTGAAGGGGTAGAGAGGTATTACGGCGCAGCCGCTGACGTGAGGGAGATGCAGCTTCGCCGTCGCGGTCACTGCAAGGTTCGGTAGAACCGGCGACTTTCGGAGGGCCGTAGAAACCTGGGGGATTTTGCATCGGGCACCTCCCGCCACGGACCGGAAGGATCGTCCGCAGCCTGGAGGATACCGGTCTCCCATCGCAGCCGGACATACTTTCCGTCCCGCCAGATAACCACGCTCGGATCGGGTGGCCAGGACCGACCGGTATGCTGCAAGTTCTGCTGGTGCATGGGCCACGGGCTATCGGCAAGCGGACCGCCCCCCTGAATGGCAAACACCTTCCCGCCGTCCGTACCCACGTAGACTACCCCATCAGGGCCAATCGTAACTGGGCTGCAAGCCGCCGTTCCCAAATTCACCACCCAGCGCGCGGCGCCTGTCGCCGCATCAAGGGCGCCAAAGCCGCCGGCATAGGAGCCCACGTACAAGGTATGATCCGCTCCAATAGCGGGAGTGGAGAGAATCCAGTCAGGCGTGCTGTGCGCCCAACGCGGCGTTCCGTTCGTTCCGTTGACGGCGTAGAAGTTAAAGTCCATGGAGCCGATATAGATATCACCGTCCCGCCCGACGATGGGCGAACCGTAGAAGGCTAACTCCGGGAACAGCATGCGGCAGCAGGCGCTCGGGAAGGCCCCACCGGTGATCATTCCCGGCGGAGGCAATGTGCCGGTACGATAGCGCCAGCGTTCCTTCCCCGTGGCAACATCCACCGCGTAGAGGTTGCCGCACATGGAGGCCACGAGCACGGCGCCATCTGCGGTCAGAGCCGGGGCGGCGCTGATGGCCCCCCCGGTGCCGAAACTCCATTTCGCCGTGTGTGTCTTGGTATCGACGGCGCGCAACGATCCATCTACCGATCCAACGTAAATGACGCCATCCGAACCGATGATCGGCGAGGCTTGTATCTCCTTTCCACTCCCGGTGTTGAACTCCCAGAGCTTCTGACCGGTGTGGCCCCCGATGGCCACCAGGTAACCGTCGATCGTGCCGATGTACACCGTTCCGTCTGGCCCAAGCGCGGGTGATCCCAAGATTCTGCCCCACGTTTGGTAGCGCCAGCGCTCCGTCCCGTCTTCGGCGGACAGGGCGTAAAGATAGTTGTCCCCCGCGCTGACATACAGCATGCCGTTTAGTCCCAACGACGGAGAGGCACTAATTCCCCCGGTGGTTCGGAACTCCCAGAGCTTCTTTCCCGTCCGCGCCCACAAGGCATACACCCTGCCGTTGCCGGCCCCAAAGTAGAGGACTCCGTCCCGGCCGAGGGCGGGTCCAGACCGGACCCACGTGGGCGTCGGGTAGCCATCCGCTTCGAACTCCCAAATGATCGTGCCTGGAGTGGGTGGCATCTCAGCGACAGGGTCCACCTCGGCGGCCGAGAGATCAATTCCGACCGACGACACCCCGGCGCCAGGCAGGTGGGGCGGTACCGGCTCGGCCAAGCGGAAGAACCGGACGGCGTTGGTGGGTGCAAACGCCACGCAGTTCGTATTTGTGACCACCTCGCTCACGGGGCTCCAACGGACCTTTCCGGGGGCGGTAGTCCAGGTCAGTTCCCAGCCGAGCCAGTTCGTCGACCATGACACCAACACCTGAGTGTCAGTGGCCTGCACCTTCAGGTTCGGGCGGGGTGGTTCTCCTGCAAGGATCGGGGTGTCCGGATCGGGATGAACGGCGTGATCCATCACTTCGATCGAGGTGGCGTATCCGTCGGGGTGCCTCACGGGGGCAGGTAACAACCTCAACCGCAGCCATCCCAAATGCCAGCCGTCCGGTTTGGCGAGGCGGAAGCCAAATACGCCGGCGTCGTAGTAAGGGTTATTCTCGCGCAGCCAGCCAGAATACGTGTGGACGTCGCAAAACGACGATTCACACGGATAATGATCCTCCGTCCGGTCGACGAAGCCGATGCCGCTGTGCCGCAGCCTGGCGGTGGCCCAAGCCGGATTCCATTGCCACCCCATCCAATTCCAAGCATCCCGATAGGGTGGGGTGCCGTCGGGCCTGATCGGCTGTGAGGCCTCCAACGCGGGCGGTATGCTCCAGGAACTCTGCAGGTACATCTCGACCCCAGGCTGAGGAAACAAGGCTTCAACGGTGTCGGACGTGCTTTCGTAGTAATAATGGTCCGGCAGGATAGTGCATCCGGTGTACCTGTAGACACTCGCACGCAGGAATTCGGCACGACCGTCTCCGTCCAGATCCAGCCCGCGAGCCCAGTTGGTGTTGGAGCCGCAGAACACATCCGGGTAGCGGCAGCCGGAGGTCGGGATTCCGTCAAAAGTGCACTCACCTGTCGTGGTCTGGGCCTGACCATCGACGGCGCTCCAGATCAGTGCCACAGCCAGGACCATTACCGTGACATTGTACCGGCCATGTCCAGTCCGCAGAGTGCTGTCCTCAACCTGTCGAACCTGTCCGATTCCAGCTTCATGCCCCATAGAGCGATGCTATACCGGTCACGCTGGAGAGTGTCAATAGCCAGGCATGGGCACTCAGCTTTGACTGACACAGGCCACCCTCCGTCAGAGCTGACCGCCGCCCACGGCCTCGCGACGGTCGGTCACAATCGCGCCGTGAGCAGCGCCGTAGCACCGCCCGCCGCGGGCTGACACTATTCCCTCGTCGCGGAACAACGAACCACCGGTGGCCGTGGCGCTTCAGCCCACGGTTGGCTTGCCCATCCCCCCGCGCCGCAGAGCCACGTTTGACCGCATTCCCGCTTTACGGCCTTGCGCCTTACGCCATCCCGCCGGCCGTAGATCCTCCCTTTCGCCGCGAAGGGGAGGGCCGGGGTGGGGATGCTGTAAACCATACCTGTGGGCCACGTGAACCACTCCCGCCAAGATTGCCGTATCACAATGCGCAGAGCCGAACCCTCCACCCAGACCATCGCGCATCGTGATTTTGCCGCTGTTTGCTGCTATTTGCAGGTATTGACGCCTCTCGGACGGGAAACGAGCGGGGCGGACGGTGCTGCGCACGGCGATAGGGGAGAGGACAGGATGAACAGGATGCACAGAATGGTGAGGAGGCGAAGGCACGAAGTGCCGGAGCAAACCGTGGCCGTGGACGCCGGCAAGAGCGCGGCGAACGAGTCGGGCGTGAGTAAAAAGAGCATCGCGCATCGTGATTTTGCCGCTGTTTGCTGCTATTTGCAGATATTGACGCCTCTCGGACGGGAAATGAGTGGAACGGATGGACCACCCGCACACGCCACCCTGACGCGGGAGCCGGTTTGTGGTGCTGCGCACGGACCTGCGGTGGAAAAGACGACGCAAGTAGAGCGGGGCAAGATGCCCCGCACACCAGCAGGCTGGAAGCCTTATAGTTTGTCCGGCGTTGTTCACGGGCTCAGCAGGAGCCTCCGCACTCGCTCCG
>CAYYMW010000344.1:0-7478 GCA_964472515.1 uncultured Verrucomicrobiota bacterium
CCGGCGGAGTTGGCGCGGATCAACGAAGTGGCTGGCCGGCTCAAGCGCCGGGCTCCGGTGGCGGCGCGGGTCAACCCCAACGTGGACGCCCACACCCACGCCAAAGTCACGACCGGCACCTACGCCAACAAGTTCGGCATCGCGCTCGAACAGGTTGAGCGCCTTTACCAGCAGGGGGCGAAGCTCAAGCACGTCTATTGGCGGGGCATTCAGATGCACATCGGCTCCCAGCTCACCCTGGTGACCCCGTTCGAGGAGGCGGTGCGCAAGGTCGCGCCCCTGGCCCGCACCCTGGCCGCCCGGCACGGGCTCGAGTTCTTCAGCGTGGGCGGTGGCATCGGCGTGGTGTACCAGGACGCCTTGGCCAGTGGCGCCAAGGCGTGGTGGCAGCGTCCGGCCGCCAAGAGCATCATCACCCCTGAGCTTTACGCCCAGCGTCTCCTCCCGCTGCTCCAGCCGCTCGGTCTCAAGATCCTGTTCGAGCCCGGCCGTTTCCTCGTCGGCAACGCCGGCGCGCTGGTCTCGCGCGTCGAATACATCAAGCAGACCGGCAAGAAGACCTTTGTCATCGTGGACGCCGCGATGAACGACCTCATCCGGCCCGCCTTCTACGATTCCTATCACGAGATCGTCCCGGTGCGCCGCAAGACCGGCAAGTCCGTCAGTTCCGATGTTGTCGGCGGCATTTGCGAATCGGGGGATTACTTCTGCAAGGACCGGCCGCTGCCGGCGCTCAAGCAGGGCGACCTGATCGTGCTGCTGACGGCGGGTGCTTACGGCTCAGTGATGGGCTCCAACTACAACAGCCGCCCCGACGTCACGGAGGTGCTGGTCAAGGACGACGTGGCCGACGTGGTCCGCGAACGCCAGAAGTACGAGGATATCTGGCGCAACGAGCGGCTGGCGCGCTGGCAGCGCGGCCAGTAGACTACGCACTGCGGTCACCTCACTGCGGAACCGACGCCTGGGCGGCCTCAAGCGTAGTCGCTCAGGCGCACGATCTTGCCGTCACGGAACTCGGCCACGGTGACGCACCGCAACCGGATTTGGCTGCCGGCTCTGAGCTCGGGCGAGAGGTCCGCCTGCAGAACCGCACGGTAATCGATCTCCGCGGCGACTTGATCCGGCGTTTCGGTCAACGACACCACCCTTTGCTCCCGCGAAAGGAAGGCTTTCGCGGAACGTGTCGCGAGCGCTTTGAGTTGCGCCTTGCCTTTCGTGCGGACGGTGAGTCTGCCGCCGTTGAAACTCTCGAACACGCAGTTGGCGGCGAAGGTCTTGAGCATCGCGCCTACATCCATCGCGTTATAGGCCGCGAGGTACTCGGCGAACACCGTGGCGGGTGACCCGGTGAGTCTGTCCTTTCGGAATCTCTGGTACGATGCCTCGAGGAAACGGGCCAAGGCCACGTCGCGGGCGGTGACTTGCACGCCCGCGTCATGCGTGGTGAGCCACACGCTCACCTGGTCGTAGACGTTCTGCCAGCGAGGATGATGGTCTCTGGCGTCGATATCTGGAACCGACCGGGCCATGAATCGGACTGCCTCGGCAAAACTGGAAAAGGCGAACTGCCGGGTCAACTCGGTCTGGAGTCGGCCCGCATCGCCCCGCACAAG
This sequence comes from uncultured Verrucomicrobiota bacterium, assembly GCA_964472515.1. GTDB lineage: Bacteria > Verrucomicrobiota > Verrucomicrobiia > Limisphaerales > J093 > CAYYMW01. The sequence goes on from CAYYMW010000344.1 coordinate 1,617, forward strand.
GTTGGTTTCCAGCCGCCAGTGCTTCAGGGAACGCAGGGCTCCGCGAAGCTGCCTTGCCGTGAGCGCCGACGGAGTGGCTTTCGCCAACGGCGGGACCATCGCGGCCGCACAGCCTTTGCTTTTCAGAGTCTTCATCGCCACTTATTATAGCATCGCACCCACCATCCGTCAGGCGGTCGCATCCTGCCGGAGTGGCAAGTGCGACGCCGCACCGTTCACCCTCGCACAACCCGCCCTGCCGCGCTATTGTAAGGCGGATCGGATCGCTTTGGCGGTCAACCGACGCGGTCCATGAAGAACCCTATGAAGACCTCATTGCCACTCAATGCCACGATTCGCTGGGGAGTGTTCGCCCTGGCAATGTGCCTGCTCGGTTCCCCTGCCCTCGCGGCGGACTCGATCGACACCGCCAAAGGCCCGCTGACCATCCACCCGGTGCAACACGCCAGCTTCGGACTCAAGTGGGATGGCAAGCTCCTCCTGGTCGATCCGGTCGGTGGCGCCGACAAGTACAAAGACCTCGGCGCACCCAAGCTGATCCTGCTCACCGACGTCCACGGCGACCATGTTCATGTTCCCACACTCGAGGGGTTGGCACAGGCCGACACCCAGTTCTTGGCCCCTCCGGCGGTGGTCGCCATGCTGCCCGACGCTATGAAGGCCAAGGCCATTACCCTCGCTAACGGCCAGACCACCAACCTCCTGGGAATCACGGTCGAAGCGCTCCCCGCCTACAACCTCACGCCCGAGCGTTTCCAATACCATGCCAAAGGGCGCGGGAACGGTTACCTCCTCAGCGTGGGCGGCAAGCGGGTCTACATCAGCGGAGATACCGAGGACACCCCGGAAATGAAAGCGCTCAAGGAGATCGACCTCGCCTTCCTGTGCATGAACCTGCCTTACACGATGACCGTGGACCAAGCCGCCTCCGCCATCAAGGCGTTCCAGCCGAAGGTCGTTTACCCATACCACTACCGCGGCAGTGATCTGGAGAAACTCAAAAGCCTGCTCGCCGGGGCGTCGAATGTGGAACTGCGGATTCGGGACTGGTATCCCAAGTAAATCCTGAGCGGTCAGGCAGGGTCGGCCAACCCGATCACGCCCTCGTCGAAGCTCGCCTTGACGGAACGGCCCGGTGGCACCACGAGGAAGTCCTTTTCATCCCAACGGCCATCGAGCCAGTTGCGCAGCAGGCTCAGGTCGCCCTCCGTGCTCTCGAACTGCCACCCGTTCCGTTCGCAGATGCCCTTGACCTCAGCATCCAGGCCCAACCCCCTGGCGAAGGGAAAGTCGATCAAGACACCGTGGGTGTAGTGCTGGGTCCACTCGCCCATGGCTTCCATCAGATACCTGGCCTGTTCCTCGCCGAACTTCGCCACCCACTGCTCATAGACCGCCGCCGCCCCCGGACTGCCCGGAGCCGGCAGCAAGGTGCCTCCGCCCTTGAGTTCCTGCTCGCGCCGGCGCCGGCACTCAATCCACCCGGAGGAGTAGTAGTAAGTGCCGGGACGCGAGTTGAAGACACTCTGATAGCGCGCGCGGGAACCGAGGAAGAACGTGATGCAGTCGTGCGCCCGGGGAATGATCAGCGGCGTGTCGCGCGCAATCAAGCCCGCCAGGATGTTGCTGCACAAGGCATAGCCCAGCAAAATGCCCTCGTACTTACCGGCCGGCACCGCATCGATTCGCTTCTGAATCTCCACCCGTCCCACGGCCGGGCGGTCGTGGTACCCCTGGTTCAGGAACTCAAGGTCCAGCACGTTCGCTGAGTTCGCCGCCAGGTGGCAGATCTCGCGAAACGCGATTTCACAGGCAATGACTTTGTAGTACATGGCGCGCCGATATCGATGGCGGGCGGATCATCCCGGACGGCGTCCGCGCTGGCAAGCCGGCACGGCAAGTCTCTGAAGACTTCGCCAGGACTCCTGGAGCCAACCGGAGACCCGCCTGCCGGCGCACCTTGAGCCAATACCCGGAGGTACGCCCCAAAGGACGCGTCGCCGGCCAAATACAGCCTAGCCTGCCCGCTGACCCTCGAGCCAGGCCAACACTTGGGCGACGGCGTCCTCAGCCTTGACCAGACTCATCGCACCGCCGCGCGGCTTCAGTTCCACTTCGCCTTTGGCCAGGGATTTCTCGCCGATGCTCACGCGCAGCGGGAAGCCCAGGAGATCGGCATCCTTGAATTTGACGCCGGGCCGGTCGTCGCGGTCATCGAGGATGACCTCGACTCCTTTGCTGGTGAGTTCGCTACAGATCTTCTCCGCCAAGGTCATCACCGCCGAACCGGGTGCCACCGCCAACGGCGTGATGCAGACGGCGAACGGCGCCACCGACAGCGGCCAAATGATACCGTCTTTGTCGTGGCATTGCTCGATGACGGCCTGCAGCGTGCGGGTGACCCCGATACCATAGCAACCCATCACGCAGGGGTGCTGCACACCTTTCTCGTCGAGGTACAGCGCGTTCAGCTTCTCGCTGTACTTGGTGCCCAGTTTGAAGACGTGGCCCACCTCAATCGCCCGTTGGATCTTCAGCGGTTGGCCGGTGACGGTGCAGAGTTCACCCACCATTACGGTGCGCAAGTCCGCCCATTGGCTCACCTGGATATCCCGCGCCACGTTGACGTGGCGGAGGTGGAAGCCATCTTCGTTCGCGCCGGTGGTCATTCCCGCCGCACCGCGCAGCACTTCGTCCGCGTAGACGGGGAGCTTGGTAACCCCCACCGCCCCCAGGCTGCCGGGGTGGGCGCCCAGAGCCGCGTGGATTTCCTCCGCGGTGGCGGCGCGGAACTGATTCGTCCCGAGGATGCCCGCCAATTTGGCCTCGTTCAGTTGATCGTCTCCACGCACCAGGAGGAGGATCGTCTTGCTCTCGACCACGTAGACCAGCGTCTTGATCTGGCGGTCTGCCGTTACGCCGTACGGCGCGCCAGCCAGCGCGTCGATGGTGGTCACGCCCGGGGTGGCGAACTTCTCCGGCGCAGTGCCCGTATCCGTGGTAGAGGTCGCCCCCAACGGCCCTCGGCTGACGGCCTTCTCGATGTTCGCGGCGTACTTGCCGGATTCGCAGTAGGCCACGTCGTTCTCGCCCGTCTCCGCCGGCACCATGAACTCGTGGGAATGCTTGCCGCCAATCACGCCCGTGTCGGCCTCGACCGGGAAGGCCTTGAGGCCGCAGCGCTTGAAGATGCGCCCGTAGGCGTCGTACATCTTCTGGTAGCTGGCCATCGCGCCCGCGTCATCCACGTCGAAGGAATAGGCGTCCTTCATGACGAACTCGCGCGCGCGCATCAACCCGAAGCGCGGCCGGATCTCGTCCCGGAACTTGGTCTGGATCTGGTAGAAGTTGCGAGGCAACTGCCGGTACGAGTTGATCTCGTTGGCCACGAGCGAGGTGATCACCTCTTCATGCGTGGGGCCCAGCAACCACTCCTTGCCCGCGCGGTCCTTGACCTTGAAGAGCACCTCCGAGGCGGTGACGTACCGGCCGCTCTGCTGCCAGATCTCAGGCGGCTGCATCGCCGGCATCAGCACCTCAATGGCGCCAGTGGCATCGAGCTCCTCCCGAATGATCCGCTCCACCTTCTTGAGGACGCGCAGGCCAATCGGCATGAACGTGTAAAGGCCGCCCGCCAGCTTGCGCACCAATCCGGCGCGCAACAGGAGTTTGTGGGAAATGATCTCCGCTTCGGCAGGGGTTTCCTTGAGGGTGGGAATAAAGGTCTGGGTCCAACGCATAAAGTGTCGATTCTCGTGACTGAGCTGGGAGATAAGAGGCAACCGGAGTCCGCCATTACGTGGCATCCCCGCCGCGGCGGGAGCCGTGACGGGCAGCGTAACCAGGCAGCCGCGCGGTCTATTTAACGGTATTGACCAGCGGCGCCAATCCTTGGATGCGCACTTCGAGGCGGTCGCCCGACTCGATGGGGCCCACTCCGCTCGGGGTGCCGGTCAGAATGATGTCGCCCGGCAGCAGCGTGAGGTTGAACGAGATGAAACTGACCAGCGCGAAGCAGTTGAAGATCAACTGGCTGGTGTTCGAGTTCTGCCGGAGTTGACCGTTCTGGAAAAGCTGGATGGTGAGATCGTGCGGGTCGATCTTGGTCTCGATGTAAGGCCCGACCGGCGTGAACGTATCGAACGACTTGCACCGCGCCCACTGGCTTTCCGAGTTCTGGATGGTACGGTCGCTGATATCCTGGGCGGCGGTATAGCCGAAGATGTACCGGGCGGCCGCCGTCGGGGTGACGTTCCGTACGCGTCGTCCGATCACAATGGCCAACTCGGCCTCGTAATCCGTGCGGTGGGCGGCGAAGGGGACTTCAATTTTGCCGCCGTCCGGAATCAGAGAAGTCGGGGCTTTGAGCCAAAAAAGCGGTTCCTTGGGCAGCGGCTTGCCCGATTCCCGGGCGTGGTCGGCGTAGTTTAGCCCCACCGCGATCACCTTGGAGGGAGCGACCGGCACCAAGGTCTTAACTCCTTTCAGCGGAACAGGTTTCTTCTCGTATGAGGGCGAGCCAAAGACATCTCCTTGCAGGCGGAACAGTTCGCCATCCACAACCTTGGCATAAAAAATCTCGTCGCCCTTCTGGAAGCGGCCAATAGCAGCCATAGTCTCTTTTTGACGATCCTAGCCGAGTCCTTATTCTGTCGCAAGACGAAAAGTCCGCCTCTCCGCCTCAGAGCCAACAACTTCGGCTAATCGGACCACCGGCAGGCCACCCAAGGTCAAGTCGATTGTTTCCCCGATCCGCGTTCGCGGAACGTCACTTCGGAGATGCCGGACTTATCCAAATCGCCGAGCCCGAAGCTGTTCATCCGGTCATATTGCTTCTTGGTCGCCGCCGTCAGCGGCAGGTGCAACTTTTGCTCCCGGGCCAGGCGCAGGGCAATCCCCACGTCCTTGGCAGCGTGCTCGGCCGAGAAGTAGCAGCCGTGCTGCCGCTTCTGCATGTCTTCGCCGTCGGTGGCCAGCACCCGCGAGTCCGCGCCGGTGTGGGCAAACACGTCCCGGACCACGCCCAAGTCCAATCCCACCGCATCGGCCAGGGCCAGACCTTCCGCCAAAGCGGCCGTGTTAATGATCATGACCTGGTTGACCAAAGCCTTGAGCTTGGCGGCCTGTCCCGCCTGGCCCACATACCGGATCTGGTTCCCGAGTTTGGCCAGCAGCGGCTTGGCACGGTCAAACGCCTCCTGACTCCCGCCGCACATCAGGAAGAGCTTGCCTTCCCGTGCTTGGTCCACGCTGCCCGCCATGCAAGCCTCAAGACACAGCGCTCCCGCCTTGGTCGCCAGACTCTCGACCGCCAGGCACACCCGAGGCGAGACCGTGGCGCAGTTAATAAAGAGTTTCCCCTGCGCTTCATGCAGGAGGCTGCGCGACTCAGGATCGAACACCTCGTGCATGGCGCTGTCGTTGCTGACCACCGTAATAACGATCTCGGCCAGATCATTGACTTTGGAGAGGCTCTTGCAGTGCTCGGCTCCGATCTGCTCCGCCACCGTCCGGGCCGCTTTATGCCGGACGTCGAAGACGGCGGTGACTTTGCAGCCGCATTCCTTGAGGCGCAGGGCCATGGCGGCCCCCATGCGGCCTGTTCCTACCACGCCGATCCGTTCCGATGTTGCGTTGCTCATGCAGGTGTCCAGGTTCTGCCCGCCATGCCCGCCGTAGCGAACAATGCGTGCGTACTAACTTTAAGTATAAAGTAAACTTCCGCGCTTTGCACGGGTTTTTCCGCAGCCTGCTTTCCCCTCGCCCAAACCCGGGCGGGTGCCTGCCCCCAATCGCCCCGCCTGCGGCCTCCTTCCCTCACCCGCTTCTCCAGGCCACCAGGGTCCCACCCATGAGGCCGGG